>JBMTET010000001.1:0-110450 GCA_049433365.1 Ilumatobacteraceae bacterium
GGAGGTCGGGGTCGACGAAGATTCGCATTTGGGTTGCCAAACCCAAAGGCGGCACGCCGCCGATCGGAAATCCGGTTGCATCGCGTACTGCATCGGCATCGACTCGTGAGCACTTCGCTCCGCCGGCAGCGGCAGCAAGTTTCTTCTCATCGAGTTGATTCGCTCCGCTGACGTACGCCATCACCACTTCCCCGTCGACGGCAAATACGAGGCTCTTCACGATCTGGCCTACCGCAACCCCGATCGCGTTCGCCGCGTCTTGGGCCGTTTTCGTCCCCTCGGGAAACCGACGGGGCTTCACTTCCACGCCGAGTGAGCGCCCGGCCTCGACGACTCGTGCGACATTCGGATGCTGCTGATCATTCATCGCCGGCGAGCCTACGGGCATCGCCGGGAGCGTTACAGCAGATTGTTGATGAGTGACGCGAGGTCGTGGTCGCGCTGCGTTACCACTCCGCCCGCATCGTGCGACGTCAGCGAAATCTTCACCTTGTTCCACGAGTTCGACCAGTCGGGATGGTGCCCGTGCTGCTCGGCAAGGAATGCCACTCGCGTCATGAAGGCGAACGCTTCGGAGAAGTCCTTGAATTCGAAACTTCGTGTGAGTGCACCATCGGCGTGGTGCCAGCCGTTGGGGGTGGTCATGGCGTCAGACTACGACCCACACCCAATTACGCAAAAGCCTGATAACCGTCGCGCTCGAGGCGGTCGGCGAGTTCGGGGCCACCGGATTCGACGATCTCTCCGCGCGACAGGATGTGCACATAATCGGGGTGCAGCTCTTCGAACAGCTTGCTGTAATGGGTGATGACGAGCACACCGAGGTCGTCCTCGCGCGTTGCATCTTCCACCCGCCGTGCGCAATCACGCAACGCATCGATGTCGAGACCCGAATCGAGCTCGTCGAGAACGGCGATCTTCGGCTTGAGTAGCGACATCTGCAACGTTTCGTTGCGCTTCTTTTCACCACCCGAGAAGTCGACATTGATGGCACGCGTGATCAGCGAATCATCGAGCCCGATGCGTGTCGCTTCGGCCTGAACGCGATTGGTGAGGTCACCCGCCGACGCACCGCGGGCAGTCATCGCCTCGGTGAGCATCTCTTCGATCGATACGCCGGGAACCTCGATCGGATACTGCATGACGAGGTGCAGACCGGCTTGCGCGCGCTGCCACGTCGGCATTGACAACATGTCGACCCCGTCGAGGGTGACGGTTCCTGCGGTGACGACGTAGCCCGGCCTGCCCATGAGGGTTGCCGACAGAGTCGACTTGCCGGCGCCGTTCGGTCCCATCACCGCGTGCACCTCACCCGAGCGGATCGTGAGATCGATTCCGTTGAGGATCTGACGACCCTCGACGCTTGCGCACAGGCCGCGGATCTCGAGCGTGCTCATGAGCGAGGCTCCGTCGACACCCATACGGCACCGTCGCGCACCTCGGCGACGTACACCGGGACCGGCTGCGTTGCGGGCAACGTGTTCGGTCGACCCGTTTCCAGGCTGAACGCACTGCCGTGGCGGATGCACTCGAGCTCCTTCGTGTCGCACTGCACGTCACCGTCGGCAAGGGACACGTCGGCATGGCTGCACCGGTTGCCGATGGCATATACCGAGTCGTCGATGCGTACGAGGGCAACCACGGCACCGTTCACTTCGACGCGTCGCGCCTCGCCATGGGCGATGTCGGCGAGATCGCACACCTTTACGAGCTTCTTCGTCATTGGTGCACCCCCATCAACTTGTCGCTCACCTTGCGTCGCAACTCGGTAACCCCGGCAGCCGCCGGGAGCCGATCGAGCACGTCGGCAAAGAAACCGAAAACGACGAGTCGCTCGGCGACTTCCGGCGGGATGCCGCGGCTCTCGAGGTAGTAGCGCTGGTCATCGTCGATCGGTCCGACGGTGCTCGCGTGGCTGCACTTCACGTCGTTCGTTTCGATGTTCAGATTGGGAACGCTCTCCGCCCACGCACCGTGCGACAAAGTGAGGTTGCGGTTCGTCTGGAATGCTTCGGACTTGGCCGCGTTTTCGCGGATGTGAATGAGACCCGTGTACACGCTCTTGGCGACGTCCTTCACGGCTCCCTTGAACAACAGGTCGCTGTGCGTGCGGGGCGCAGCATGGTCCTGCAGGGTGCGGAAGTCGTGCATCTGCGCGCCGTCGGCGAGATACAGGGCCACCTGGCGTGCACTTGCCCCGGTGCCCACCAAACGCACCCCGGCGCGAACGCGCGCGTAGTCGCCGCCGAGTGCGACCGTCGACAAGGACATGCTCGAGTCCCGCTCGCCAACGGCACGTTGGTATCCGATCATCCACGTGTCACGACCGAGTTCGTTGATCGACACGTACGTGACGCGCGCCGATTGCGCGGCACGGATCTTCACCATCGGCACGACGAGCGAGGCAATGCCATCGGCCGAGGCAAAGCGCTCGATCACCGTGACTTCGCTGTTCTCGGCGGCATCGATAACGAGCGTGGGATACGCGACAATGCCGCCGCGCGACACCGACCGGGAAATCACCACGGGTTCGCCACGAACCTCGCCGCACTTCGTGGTGATCGACAACGCAACTCCGTGCTCGGCATTGAGTTGTTCGAAGACGTCGGGGGTTTCGGCGGACACCGACGACAGCGGCACGTCGGCGACCGCGCCGCCGAACTCACCGGTCGTCGTCGTTTCGACTTCGCCGAGGGTGAAGCTGTCGAGATGCAGTTCACCGATACGGCTGTAACGCCACAGCTCTTCGTCGATCGTCGGCAGCACGGGCACGGTCATCTCAGCGGTCTTTCCGTTTCTTGTTCTTGCGCCGTTTGCCCTTCGGGGTGTCCATATCGCGTATGACATCGGCGGCGATCGAATCGATGATCGATGCAGCTTCGCCGAGGATTGCGGCTGCACTGCCGTCGTCGAGACTGCTGGGCGTCGACGGTGCGGAGGGAGTAACCATTGCACCGTGCGTCCAGCCGACGTCCATCGAGCGGCGGTCGAACTTGTCGCACGCCTCCGGGCAGCGCCACGGTGCCTCGGGTGCGAGGCCGAGCTTGCACGAGCGCACCGCATCACCGTTGGCGAACGTGCGGCTCTCGAAGTGTCTGCAATCGGTGCGCATGGCCATGAACGTACAAACGGTAACCGTCGAATTGGACCGTCGTCCTGCGACGACGGCAACCCGGTCAGCCGACGGAGCCCTCCATCTGCAACTCGATGAGCCGGCTCCACTCGACGGCATATTCCATCGGCAGCGTGCGGGTAACGGGTTCGATGAAGCCGTTGACGACCATACCCATCGCCTGCTCCTGGGTGAGACCGCGACTGCGCAGGTAGAACAACTGCTCGTCGGCGATCTTTGACACCGTGGCCTCGTGGCCGATGCGCGCGTCGCGCTCGCCCACCTCCATGTACGGGAACGTGCGGCTCTCCGACTCTTCGTCGAGGATGAGCGCGTCGCACTGCACGTGGCTCTTGCACCCGGTGGCACCCTCCTCGACTCGCACGAGACCGCGATACGTCGTGATGCCCCCGTCCTTGCTGATCGACTTCGACACGATCTTCGACGAGGTTTCGGGAGCGGCGTGCACCATCTTGGCGCCGGCGTCCTGGTGCTGGTGCGCACCGGCGTAGGCCACCGACAGCACTTCGCCGGTGGCTTTCGGACCGACGAGGTACACGCTCGGGTACTTCATCGTGAGTTTCGAGCCGATGTTGCCGTCGATCCACTCCATGTGCCCCTCGGTCTCGACGCGGGCGCGCTTCGTCACGAGGTTGTACACGTTCGGCGACCAGTTCTGGATGGTCGTGTAGGTGACGTGTGCGCTCGGCTTCACGACGATTTCGACGACGGCGGAGTGCAACGAATCATTGGTGTACACGGGTGCCGAGCAACCTTCGATGTAGTGCACCTTCGAGCCCTCGTCGGCGATGATGAGGGTGCGCTCGAACTGGCCGGCGTTCTCGCTGTTGATACGGAAGTACGCCTGCAACGGCATTTCGCACTCGACTCCCGGCGGCACGTAGATGAACGACCCACCCGACCACACGGCCGTGTTGAGTGCGGAGAACTTGTTGTCGCCCGGCGGGATGACCGTGCCGAAGTACTTCTTGACGATGTCGGGGTACTCGCGCAACGCGGTATCCATGTCGCAGAACAAGATGCCCTGTTGTTCGAGGTCCTCGCGGTTGCGGTGGAACACCACCTCGCTCTCGTACTGCGCGGTGACACCGGCAAGGTACTTGCGCTCGGCCTCGGGAATACCGAGCTTCTCGTACGTCGCCTTCATCTGCTCGGGCAACTGGTCCCACTCGTCAACCTGCTCGGTGGCGGGCTTCAAGTAGTAGTAGATGTCCTGAAAGTCGATGTCGGGCATGTTCGTGGCGAACCACTCGAGCATCGGCTTCTTGTCGAACGTCTGCAGCGACCGCAGACGGAGCCGACGCATCCAGTCGGGTTCACCCTTCCACCACGAGATCTGCTCGACGACGCGGTCGTTCAGGCCCTTTTCGGGGGTGAAGGCGTACTCGACGTCGTCGCTCCAGCCGAGGCTGTACTTCGTGAGATCAAGGTCAAAGGTGGACATTGGCCCTCCAGTACTCGTCGGGGGATGGGAAAAATGCGGGAGAATCCGGTCCAGGAATTTCTCCTACGTAGATAGTAACAATTCATCCCGGCGCCCCACCACCCGAGCGCGACAATTCCCGGCTCCCGGGTGATCCGCGGCGACACAGCCGCCGGTGGCACCGGGGCTCTCGGCACGTTCCCCTCCCACGGATGCGGGGTGCGCCATCGGCGCGACGGATAGCGTCGTCGCCTTCATGGAGCGTTTCGGACTCGTCGGGCTGCCGAACGCCGGCAAGTCATCGCTGTACAACGCCCTCACCGGGTCGAATGCGCTCGCAGCCCCGTATCCGTTTGCGACGAAGGATCCGAACATCGGTGTTGCCAGGGTGCCCGACCCGCGACTCGATGCACTGGCGGCGATGTCGGGAAGTGCCAAGGTCGTGCCCGCAACCGTTGAGGTGGTTGACATCGGCGGCCTCGTCGAGGGCGCGAGCAAGGGAGAAGGCCTCGGCAACAAGTTTCTCGCCAACATTCGCGAAGTTGACGCGATCGTGTTCGTGTTGCGCGCCTTCGTGAACGACGACATCCCCGGGCCGAGTGATCCACTCGAGCACTTGCGCGTCGTCGAACTCGAGCTTGCACTCGCCGATCTCGAGACCGTCGAGACTCGACTCGGTCGCCTGCAGAAGGCGGCGCGCATGGACAAGTCGGTGGGAGACGAAGTTGCCGCACTCGAACGCGCTCTCGCGCAACTCTCCGAGGGTCGCCCGCTGTACCGTGCCGGCCTGTCCGAATCGGATCGCGAACTTCTCGCTCCCCATTTTCTCCTCACGTCGCGGCGCGTGCTCGCCGTCGTCAACGTCGCCGAAGATGCACTCGACACGATCCCCGCGCAAGTTGCCCGTGTCGCCGCCGAACTTGCGCCGCCCGGCTCGGCGAGCGAACACGAAGTCGAGGTGCTCGGCATGAGCGTCCAAATCGAAGCCGAGGCAGCGCAGCTCACCGGAACCGACCGCATCGAAATGCTCGAAGCTCTCGGTCTCGGCGAAGGTGCGCTGCCACGCATGATTCGCAGCGCTTACCACCTGCTCGGCCTGCGCACCTTCTTCACGACCGGCGAAAAGGAGTCCCGCGCGTGGACGTTCAGGGCCGGATCCAAGGCGCCGGAATGCGCGGGCAAGATTCACACCGACCTTCAGCGCGGCTTCATTCGCGCCGACGTCATCCACTGCGACGAACTGCTCCGACTCGGGTCGTGGAACAAGGCCAAGGATGCCGGAAAACTTCGCGTCGAGGGCAAGGACTACGTCGTCGAGGACGGTGACGTCATGGAGATCCGCTTCAACGTCTGAGGCGTAACGTGGTGCACATGGCAGATGCCTGGCTCGTCGTCGGGGCTCGGGTCGTCGCCAGCGCCACCGTCGCAGACTCGCGAATTCAGCGCCTGCGCGGGCTCATCGGCGAGGACGGCAACGACTTCGCGTTCGTGCTTCCCAAGTGCCGCTGGGTGCACAGCGTCGGCATGCGCTACCCGCTCGACGTCGGATATCTCGACTGCCAGTCGCGCCTCGTGCGCGTGCAACGCCTGCAACCGATGCGGGTTCCGCTGCCCGTTCCGGCGGCACGCACCGTCATCGAGGCCCGGGCGGGATCCTTCGGTCGATGGGGATTGCAGCTCGGCGACGTCGTCGACGTGCGGCGCACGTGACGAATGAGCGGGCAATGAGCGGCACGGCGATGACCACCGGAACTCTGCACCTTGTCGCCACACCGATCGGCAACCTCGGCGACATGACCGCGCGGGCGATCGACACCTTGCGCTCGTGCCCCGTCGTGTGCTGCGAGGACACGCGGCATTCCGGACGCCTGCTGCAGCACTTCGGAATCTCGCCACAGCGGATGATCGTCGTCAACGAGCACACCGAATACGACGCCGCGCGCACCATCGTCGAGGTGCTGCAATCCGGTACCGACGTCGCGCTCGTCACCGATGCGGGGTCACCCGGCATCAGCGATCCCGGGGAGTACGTCGTCGCCGAGGCTGTTCGAGCCGGTGTGCGCGTCACCGCCGCGCCCGGTGCGAGCGCCCTCGTCATGGCACTCACGACGAGCGGGTTGCCGACACGGCGCTTCGTTTTCGAGGGTTTCCTGCCACGCTCGGGTGCGCAGCGCTCGCAACGCATCGACGCGATCCGCAGCGACCGACGTACGACCGTGCTCTACGAGGCGCCGCACCGATTGCACCGCACGCTCGACGATTTGCTCGCCGCGTGTGGGGCACAGCGTCGGGTCGTCGTCACCCGCGAACTCACGAAACTGCACGAGGAGATCGTGCGCGGTGCACTCGGTGACGTCACAGCGCAACTTGCCGCGACCGAGCCGCGCGGCGAGTACGTCATCGTGATCGATGCCGCTCCCGAACCGAGTGCCGCCACCGATGACGATGTCGTACTGGCGGTGCGCGAACGGATTGCCGCCGGCGCATCCACCCGGGATGCTGCGGCGGAAGTTGCCGAGCAACTCGGTGTGTCGCGCCGACGCGCCTACGAATTGGCGCTGAACGACAAACGCGTCTAGCCGCGGTGCATCGCCAGCTGGCGAGCTTGGGCAACGAGCGTTCCGCGCGAGTCCCACACGGTGACGTTTTCGTCGAGCAGGTTGCCCTGCACGTGGTCGCAATGCGATACGACGAGCACCGGCCCGGGCGCAGGAAGGTTGCGCACGTAGGTCGTCAACTGAATCGTCGGCACCCACCGAACCGCTCCGCCGAGATTGAACACCGCGGGCGGCAAGGCGTCAACGGTGAGCAACAATCCGAGGTCGTCCATCGGGCGGTCGTCGCCGAATGACAGCCACCCGCGCATCCGTGCCACACCAACGACCCTCTTCTCCATGAACGCCGCGTCGTCGGGGTGCAGACGCAACGTGATCTTGTCGACGAGCGCAGGCTTGGTCCACCTGTCGCCGCGGTCGTCGCGGTGACAATCATCCGGTGCCGGCATCTGCGGCATCGGTGTCGTGTGCGCAGGCGATGCATCGCGCGGAAGGTCGCCTGTCACGGCAACGACCCGCAACACTTCGCGCCCCTCGGCGCGCATCGATGCATGCGTCGTTGCCACCGTGCGACCGCGCTTCACCAACTCGACGTCGATGTCAACGTCGGCGTCGTTGATCGGCGCAAGGAAGTTGCCGGTCATCGCGAGAACGGTCGAATCACCCGTCACGTCGCGCATGGCCCGCGCACACAGTGCCATGAGGTAGCCACCGTTCGCGTTTCCGCCGATGTCCCAACCGGCGACCACGCGCGCCGCGTACCTGCCGTCGCCGAGTGACGTCACCGCCGTTGCATCGTCGAACTGAAACGGCACGCCGTCAGCGTAGGTTGGAGAGGTGGCAAAGTTCTCGGCGACCACCCCGATCTACTACGTCAATGCCAAGCCCCACTTGGGTCACGCCTACACGACGATCATCGCCGACGCGGTGTGCCGATGGCACAAGCTGTGCGGTGACGACGTGCACCTACTCACGGGAACCGACGAGCACGGCCTGAAGATTGCCCGCGCCGCCGACGAAGCCGGCGTGACGCCGCAGCGCTTCGTCGACGACGTTGCCCCACTGTTCGCCGATGCATGGAAGCGCCTGAACGTGCGGTACGAGGACTTCATTCGCACGACCGAGGATCGCCACAAGATCGGCGTGCAACGGCTGCTCGAAGCCTGCTACACCGCCGGTGACATCGAAAAGGACGTGTACCGCGGCCACTATTGCGTCGCTTGCGAGGCGTACTACATCGAATCCGAGATCGAGGGTGGCAACTGCCCGATCCACAAGCGACCCGTCGAATTCGTCGAAGAAGAAAACTGGTTCTTTCGCCTGTCGCGCTTCGAGGATCGCCTGCTCGACTGGTACGAACGCCACCCCGATGCGATCACCCCCGCGTTCCGTCGCAACGAAGTGATCGGATTCATCAAGAGCGGGCTCGCCGACTTCTCGATCAGCCGCCGCACGCTCACGTGGGGCATACCGCTGCCGTGGGACCCGTCGCACGTGACCTACGTGTGGTTCGACGCCCTGTCGAATTACATCACCGCGCACGGCTACGGCACCGACGAGTCGCGGTTCGCGCAGCGCTGGCCGGTCGACTGGCACTTCATCGGCAAGGACATCCTGCGCTTCCACTGCGTGTACTGGCCCGCCATGCTCATGTCGGCGGGCATCCAACCGCCGCGCGGCTGGGCGGTCGGCGGGTGGTTGCTCGTCGGCGGGGAAAAGATGTCGAAGACCACGGGCAACGTCGTCAATCCGCTCGATCTCATCGACGACGTCGGCGTCGACGGCTTCCGCTACTACGTGCTCGCCGACACGATCTATGGCAACGACGGCGACTTCACGTACGAAGGGCTCATCGGTCGCTTCAATTCGGATCTTGCCAACAACCTCGGCAATCTCTCCGCACGCATCGCCACGGTCGTGGAGAAGAAGTGCGACGGAGTCGGGCCGGCACCCCGTAGCGATTCCCCCCTCGCCGAGATCGCACGCCAGACCGTTGCCGACACCGATGCCGCCTGGCGCGGCGTACAACCGAGCCGCGCGCTCGAAGCAACGTGGAATCTCATCCGCGCGACGAACGCCCATCTCGAGCGCAACGAACCGTGGAAGATGTCGCCGGGCCCCGACGTCGACACAGTCATGGGTGACGCCATCGAAGCGCTGCGCATCGTCACGATCCTCGCGAATCCGGCGTTGCCCACGACGACGCAGGAAATCTGGCGACGACTCGGACTATCGGGCAACATCGAGGATCGTCGCGTCGGACCCGACACGACGTGGGGTGGCTACCCCGGCGGACTGCGCGTCGAGAAGGGCGAGCCGCTCTTCCCGCGCAAGAAGGTCTAGACGAAGGTCGCATCCGGAAACGCAACGCAACAAAGGAACGCATCGTGGCTCGCTGGATCGACACTCATTGTCACGTGTACGACGAAACGACTCCGGGCGGCACCGACGGCTCGCTCGCTGCGGCACGCGACGCAAGCGTCGCCGCGATGATCGTCATCGGCACCGATGCCGACACGTCGCAGATGGCGATCGACATCGCGTCGCGCCACGGTGACGTGTGGGCCACCGTGGGTCTGCACCCCCACGACGCATCGCGCGGATTCGACACGATCGCCCACCTGATCGACGCAGAACGCCCGGAAACACAGGCCGATCGGCGCATCGTTGCGATCGGCGAGTGCGGTCTCGACTTCTACTACGACCACTCGGCGCGTGACGTGCAACGCGAGGTGTTCGCTCGACACATCGACCTCGCTCGTCGCGCCGGACTGCCGCTCGTCATCCACACGCGCAACGCCTGGGACGACACGTTCGACGTGCTCGACGCCGAAGGCACACCCGAACGGACGATCTTTCACTGCTTCACGGGATCGGTCGACGAAGCACGACGCTGCGTCGAGCGCGGTGCGTACCTGTCGTTCTCCGGCATCGTCACCTTCGGCAACGCCGAGGACATCCGCGAGGCGGCGCGCTGGTGTCCGTCGGATCGGATCGTCATCGAGACCGATGCTCCGTGGCTCGCCCCCGTGCCCCATCGCGGTCGCAAGAACGAGCCGGCGCACGTCGGCATCATTGGTGAATTCCTTGCCGCACAACGCGGCGAGTCGGTGGAGGATTTCGCCGCCGTCACCCGCGCCAACTCGGCCGCTGCCTTCCCCGGCATCGCTGGGTAGCGTGACGGGGCCGTGTTTCTCACCAGTTCCGACCGCCGCCGTCTGTTGCTCGTTGGTGCGCTGTCGCTCGTGCTGTTGCCCGTTTTCTGGTTCGTTTCGCGCGGCAACGACTCGGTGGACTCGCCCGCAGTCGCGGTTGCCGGTCCGCAGGGCGGGATCAGCCTCGGCACGCCGAGCACACCCCCGTCGGTCCCCGAGCCGATCATTCTCAACGGTCCCGTCACCGCGACACCCGGTGGTTCCGCCCGCATCGCGTATCCGTCGAGCGAGTCGGCCCGCCTCAGCGGTCCCGCCACCTTCAGCAATTTCCAGGGCGGCCCGGCGTACGTCTGTTACACCCCCGAAGCCCCGTTCGGACTGGTCTTGCGAGTCACCAACCTGAACAACGGTCGCACGACGACGTGCACGAACGTCGTCGCGCCGAGCATTCCCCCGGGTGTTCGGATCGTGCTCCACACACAGGTGTTCCTCGGTTTGTCCGATCTCGTCAACGCGCCGATCCCCGTTGCCGTGTCCTGGTGACGCTGTCTCGTACCGCAACGTCAGAGCTTCTTCGTCGCCACGGTCTCGCACCGCGCCGAGCACTCGGTCAGAACTTCGTCGTTGAACCCGAGACGGTGCGGCGCATCGCCCGCCTCGCCAACGTGACGAGCGATGATCACGTCGTCGAAGTCGGGGCGGGTCTCGGTGCACTCACCCTCGCACTTGCCGACACCGGCGCCGACATCACCGCCGTCGAAGTCGACTCGGGCCTGTTCCCGGTGTTGTGCGACAACGTCGCGTCCTGCAACAACGTGCGCTGCGTGCACGCCGATGCGCTGCGCATCAACTGGGACGAGCTGCTTGCCGACGCACCGCACTGGGTGCTCGTTGCCAATCTCCCGTACAACGTGGGCACTCCGCTCGTGCTCGACGTCCTTGACTCTGTGCCGCGCATCACCCGGATGCTCGTCATGGTGCAAAAGGAAGTTGCCGAGCGGTTGTGCGCCAAGGTCGGCGACGACGCCTACGGCGCACCGAGCGTGAAGGTCGCCTACTGGGCGACGGCGCGGATCGTCGGCGACGTTCCCGCCGCGGTGTTTCTCCCGCAACCGCGCGTCGCCTCCGCACTGCTCGAGATCCGTCGCCGCAGCGAACCACTGTTCACCGACGTCAACCCGCGGGCACTCTTTGCACTCGTTCGTACGGGGTTCGCTACGCGCCGCAAGATGCTGCGCAGCGCACTCAAGCAAGTGACGACACCCGACGACTTTGCCGCCGCCGACATCGATCCCACCGCACGGGCCGAAGACCTCGACGTGGCTCAGTGGGTGCGGTTGTACCGGGCGGTCACGAGCCGCCAGACTTCCCAGCAATGATTGCGCACTCCGGCGTCACGCACGTGCGCGCACCGGCAAAACTCACCCTGTCCCTGCGTGTCACCGCTGTGCGCGCCGACGGCTTCCACGAGATCGATGCCGAAATGGTGACGCTGGATTTTGGCGACGAATTGCGCATCGACCCCGCCGGCGACTCACTTACCGTCGACGGTCCGTTCGCAACGGGAATCGGAAACGACGATTCGAACCTCGTCTCGCGGGCGTTGCGACTCGCCGGTCGGCGTGCCGGTGTGCACCTCACGAAGAACGTTCCCCACGGTGCCGGCTTGGGTGGCGGCTCTGCCGATGCCGCAGCCGTCCTGCGGTGGGCCGGTTACGACGACCTTGCCGGCGCATCGCGCCTCGGTGCCGACGTGCCGTTTTGCATGGTCGGCGGCCGCGCTCGCGTCACCGGGATCGGCGAAATCATCACCCCGCTCGAATTCGTACCGCTCGACGTCACCCTCGTCGTGCCACCGCTCGTCGTATCGACACCCGCGGTGTATCGCGCCTGGGATTCGTTGCCGACGGGCAGTCGATCCGGTGAACGCAACGATCTCGAAGCAGCGGCATGCGCCGTCGAGCCACGACTCACCGCGTGGAAAGCGCGCATCACCGCGGAATGCGGAGCGACGCCGACCCTGGCGGGCAGCGGATCGACGTGGTTCGTCGACGGCAAACACCCGCACCTTGCGGCTGCATTGCCCGAAGCGACGGTTGTCGTCGCGTCGACTCAGCGCTGAACTATTTGCTGTTGCGCTGGTGGCGGGTGCGACGAAGCATCTTCTTGTGCTTCTTCTTGCGCATCCGCTTGCGACGACGCTTGACGAGTGAACCCATGAGGGGCATCACGCTACCGCCGTGCCCACTACCCTTGACGCTGGTGTGCAACGACACATCGGCAACGACGCTCCGGGGTCGTTCAATGGCAGGACGACGGGTTTTGGTCCCGTATATAGGGGTTCGAATCCTCTCCCCGGAACCATGACGACGACCGCGCTCGTTCTCGCCGCCGGGCACGGCACGCGAATGCGCTCGACACGACCAAAGCCGTTGCACGTCATCTGTGGTCGACCGATGGTCATGCACGTCATCGCAGCTCTCGGCGGCGTCGCCCCGACCCGCACGCTCGTCGTCGTCGGCCACGGCGGTCAACGGGTGCAACAGGCGGTGGTGCGCAGCGCACCACCCTGGGCCAACGTGTCGTTCGTCGAACAGCCCGAGCAACGCGGCACCGGCGACGCCACGCTCGTCGGACTACAGGAGCTCAACCGACTCGACGGGCTCACTGCCGACGGTGACCTCGACATCGACGACGACGGCACCGTGCTCGTGCTACCGGGTGACACGCCACTGCTCACGGCGCACACGGTCGCCGCACTCGTCGCTGCGCACCGTGCCGGCGGCGCCGCGGTCACCATGCTGTCGAGCGTCGTCGACGATCCAACGGGATACGGTCGCATCGTGCGCGCCAAGCACGGTGCGGTGACGGCAATCGTCGAGCACAAGGACGCAACTTCGCAGCAACGCGAGATTCGCGAGATCAACACGGGCATTTATGCGTTCCGTCGCGGGCTGCTCGGTCCGGCGTTGCGCCGAATCGGTGCAACCAACGCCCAGGGCGAGTACTACCTCACCGACGCAGTCGGCGTGCTCGCCGCCATGGGGCACCGCGTCGAGGCCCACGATGCCGACCCCGCCGAGGTGACGGGCGTGAACGACCGCTGGCAACTGGCCCTGGCCGAGCGCGAACTGCGGGCACGCACGAACCGACGTTGGTTGCTCGAGGGCGTGACGATGCTCGACCCCCGACAAACGTTCATCGACGTCACTGTCACCATCGGCACCGACGTCACCCTGTACCCCGGCGTCATCCTCCAGGGCACGACGAGCATCGGCGACGGCACCGAAATCGGTCCGTCGAGTCGACTCGTCGACTGTGCCGTGGGCAACGGCGTGCGAATGGAACACACGACTGCGTACGAAGCCACGATCGGGGACGGTGCACGCGTCGGACCGTACGCACACCTGCCCGCCGGTACGACCGTCGCCCCGGGCGCGGTGACGGGTTCGTTCTATGATGGCGCGCGATGAACAAGTCGATCGACAAAGTCACGACGAAGCGAATGGTGTTGTACACCGGACGCACTCATCCCGAACTCGCCGAGGAAGTCGCCAGGCATCTCAACATCACGCTGGGCGATTCGAACGTCGTCGAGTTTTCCAACGGCGAACTGCGCCCGCGGTTCGGCGAGAGCGTGCGCGGCGGCGACGTGTTCGTCATGCAGACGCACTGCGGCTTCAACGGCCGCAGCATCAACGACTCGATCATGGAGCAGCTGATCATGATCGACGCCGCGTACCGCGCATCGGCCAAGCGCGTCACCGCGGTGTGTCCGTTTTACGGTTATGCGCGCCAGGATCGCAAGGCCGAAGGTCGCGAGCCGATCACAGCGCGCATGCTCGCCGACATGTTCAAGGCCGCGGGATCCAAGCGAATGGTGTCGGTCGATCTGCACAGCGGCCAGATCCAGGGCTTCTTCGACGGTCCCGTCGACCACCTCACCGCGTTCCCCGTACTCGAGACCTACCTGCGCGAGAACGCCTCCGACGGACTCGTCATCGTGTCCCCCGATGCGGGGCGAGTGAAGGTCGCCGAGCGCTTCGCCCAACATCTGTCCGACATCAATGCCGACGTTGCCTTCGTCTACAAGCGGCGTCCTCCGGGCACCGCCAACGTGTCGGTGGCAAAGGAGGTCATCGGCGAAGTTGAGGGCCGCCTGTGCGTTCTCACCGACGACATGATCGACACCGCCGGAACGATCGTGTCGGCCGCCGAGCTGCTCATTGCCCGCGGCGCCAAAGAAGTGTGGGCCATGGCGACGCACGGCGTGCTCTCCGGTCCGGCGATCGAACGGTTGGAAAAGTCCCCCATTTCACGCATCGTTCTCACGAATACGATTCCGCTCGACGAGCGCAAGCTCAGCCCGAAGATCGAGGTGCTCTCGGTGGCCAAGATCATCGCCGACGCACTGTCGGCGGTGTTCGAAGAGACCTCGGTGAGCGAACTCTTCGGCGGCGAAAACCAGGCCTGAGCGGCAGGGTTTGTCCCGTCCGTCGTCCCCGTAGGCTGGCTGAATGCCAACTGCGCTGAAAACCACCGTCGGTCGCACCCTCGGGAGTGCCGCATCGCGCCGACTCCGGACCGCCGATCACATTCCCGCCGTCATTTACGGACACGGCATGCAGCCGATCCCCGTCACCGTTGAGCGCCGTGACCTGCGCGTTGCGCTGTCGGGCCCTGCCGGTGTGAACACCATTCTCGAATTGCACGTTGACGGCACTACGTATCCCGCCATCGTCAAGGAAATGCAACGCGACCCGATGAAGCGCACGGTGCGCCACGTCGACTTCCAGCAGATCAGCCTCACCGAGAAGATCACCGTGCAAGTTCCGCTGCATCTGAAGGGTGTCGCCAAGGCCGTCATCTCCGATGGCGGACTCGTCGACCCGGTGAGCAACACGGTGGAAATCCGCGCCACTGCGAACAACATTCCCAACGACATCACCGTCGACATTTCGGCGATGGGCATGGACGACGTCATCCGCCTCGGTGACCTGCAACTGCCCGACGGCGTGTCGATCGTCGGTGACCCGGAGTTCGTCATCGTCACCGTCGTCTCGACGAAGCCCGATGCCGTCGCACCGGTTGCCGCCGCCGCGCCGGCCGAGGGTGCCGCCGACGCCGACGCCGACGCCGCAGCCGCCGCTCCCGCCGCCGAGAACAAGCCAGCCTCCTAGCCCGCGATGGGCCTGTTCGGTCGCAACGCGCGACCCGAGCGACGGGGAACCCCGTACGGAGCCCTCGTCGTTGGCCTTGGCAACCCCGGTCGCGACTACGACGACACACGGCACAACGTCGGCTTCGACGTCATTGACGAACTCGCACGACGCCACTCGGCGCAGCTGAAGGCGGGTCGCGATCGCGCGCTCGTTGCCGAGGTGCGCCACACCGCACAAGTCTTCGTGCTCTCCAAGCCGACGACCTACATGAACAACTCGGGACAGGCAGTCGGGCCGATGGTGCGCCGTTACGCACTCACCGATCCCGAGCGTGTCATCATCGTGCACGACGAACTCGACCTGGAACCCGGTGTCGTGCGGGTGAAAGTCGGCGGCGGATTGGCCGGCCACAACGGGTTGCGCTCGATCACCCAGCACATGAAGACCCAGGACTTCGTGCGCATTCGCATCGGTGTCGGCAAACCGCAGCACAAGGACGTCGGCGCCGACCACGTCCTGACGAAGATGAACCGCCGTGACCGCGAATTGTTCGACCACGCCGTGCAGCGTGCCGCCGATGCGGTCGAGCTCGTCATCCTCCACGGTGCCGATACCGCGATGCAACAGATCAACGCGTCCTGAGCAGACGCAACCTGCCGAGCACACGACCGATGTCCGACACCGTTTCGCCGAACGTGCACGTGACGGCACCGCTCTTTGATCTCGCCGCCGTGCTCGCTGCCGCCGGGCGCTCGATTGGCCTCAACCAGCCCGACGGTGCCGGTGTGTCGTGGCCCGACAATGCGCGCGCCGCATTACTCGCATCGTTCGCCCACACCCGACCCTCCGCCACGGCGGTCGCCGTCGTGCCGACGGAATCCCAGGCACGGGTGCTCGTCGACGATCTGCGCAACTTCCTCGGTGACGACGTCATGCACTTCCCCGCATGGGAGACGTTGCCGTTCGAGCGAATGAGCCCCGACATTGCCACGATGGGGAACCGCATGGCGGTGCTGGCGCGCCTGCGCGACGAACGACCACCGCGCATCGTCGTTGCGTCGGGGCGGGCCGTCATGCAGCAGCTCGCACCCGGAATCGCCGAGGTCACGCCGATCACGGTGCGCCGCGGCGACGTCGTCGACCCGGACACCTTGGCCCGCACGCTCGTCGAATGGGGTTACCGGCGCGAACCGCTGTGCGAACACCGCGGCGAATTCTCCCGCCGCGGCGCGATCCTCGACGTGTTCGACGCAACGAGCGACACGCCCGTGCGCATCGAGTGGTGGGGTGACGAAGTCGAGCGCGTCAGCGAATTCGGTGTCGACGACCAGCGCAGTACCGCCGACCTCGCCGTCGCAACGTTCGTGCCCGCCCGCGAATTCATCGTCACCCCCGCCGTGCGGGCACGGGCCGAGCAACTCATTGGCGAGCAACCGTGGGGCCGTGAGCACTGGGAGCGCCTCGCCAATGCCGACGCATTCGACGGGATCGAAAACTGGACCCCGTGGTTCACCGACGGTGCAACGATCGTGTCGGTCCTGCCGCCGCGCGCCGTGTTCGTCGTGTGCGATCCGCAATATCTCGACAATCGTGCGACCGAAGTGCTCGACGAAGAAATCGCACTCGCCGAGGGCCTCGCCACCACCTGGGACCGCACCGATGCGAACTCGTTTCCGCGGTTGCACGTGCCGCTCGACGCGATCCTCGGTGACGCTCGCGTGGCACTTGCGCTGACGATCGCCTCGCCCGCCATGGAGATCGATGCATCGGCAAGCGTGCGCACGAGTCGATGGGGTTCGGCCCCGGCAACGATCGAGGATTTCGCCGCGCGCCTCATCGACGCGGCACAACGCGGCCACAGGGTGGTGCTGTGTTGCGACTCCGCCGAATCAAGTGCGCGGTTCACCGGCCAGCTCGCCGAACACGGTGTTGCCCCGCGCTCGTTGTCGACGGCCGCATCCCTTGATGCACCGGGCACCTACGTCGCAGTTGCACCGTTGCACGACGGCTGCGTGTTCCCCGACCAGACACTGTGGATCATCGCGGAAAGCGAGGTTGTCGGCCGCAAATCGGCACGACGACGCCGATCGAAGCGACGCGAGGCGGCACTGTCGTTCGAAGATCTCAACGTCGGCGGTCACGTGGTGCACGAGGTGCACGGAATCGGCGTGTACGAGGGCATGGTGCGACAGGCCGTCGATGGAATCGAACGCGACTACCTCCGGCTTCGGTACGCCAACGGCAACATCTACGTGCTGAGCGACCAGGTCAATGCAATTCGTCCGTACGTGGGCGGTGACTCACCGACGCTCAACCGCATGGGCGGCGCCGACTTCGAGCGCGTGAAACAGCGCGTCCGATCCGAACTGCGTCTCGTTGCCCAGGAACTCGTCGTGCTCTACCAGCGGCGCCTGCATGCCGCCGGACATGCGTTCTCCCCCGACACACCGTGGCAGGCCGAGCTTGAATCGGCCTTCGAGTTCGTCGAAACGAACGACCAGTTGCGGGCCATCGAGGAAATCAAGCGCGACATGGAGCGACCCGTGCCGATGGATCGACTCGTGTGCGGCGACGTCGGCTTCGGCAAAACCGAGGTGGCGTTGCGTGCGGCGTTCAAGTGCATGCAGGACGGCAAACAAGTCGCGGTGCTCGTGCCGACGACCCTGCTCGCCTCGCAACACTTCACGACGTTCAGCGAGCGGTTCGCCCGGTTCCCCGTGCGCGTCGAGGTGCTGTCGCGCTTCGTACCTGCGGCACAGGCCCGCAAGGTTCTCGCCGGACTCGCCAACGGCGACGTGGACTGCGTCATCGGCACGCACCGGTTGCTGCAGGACGGCGTGAAGTTTCGAGATCTCGGATTGCTCGTCGTCGACGAGGAACAGCGATTCGGGGTGCAACACAAAGAGGCGATGAAGATGCTGCGGTCGAACGTGGACGTGCTCACGTTGTCGGCCACACCGATCCCGCGCACGCTCGAGATGAGCCTCGTCGGCATTCGCGACATGTCGTTGCTGCACACGCCGCCGGCCGACCGTCAACCGATTCGCACGTTCGTCACGGGGTACGACCGGCGGGTAGCCGCCGAGGCGATCAGACGCGAACTGTTGCGCCAGGGTCAGGTGTTCTGGGTGCACAACACCGTCGCCAGCATCGAGGAACGCGCCGAGGAGCTGCGCGTGCTCGTTCCCGAGGCACGAATCACCGTCGCCCACGGCCAGATGGACGAGGCAACCCTCGAACGCACGGTCGTCGACTTCTGGGAGGGCAAGTTTGACGTGCTCGTCTGCACGACCATCATCGAAAGCGGCATCGACATGCCGGCGGTGAACACGTTGGTCGTCGAGGATGCGCACCGTCTCGGTCTCGGCCAGTTGCACCAGTTGCGCGGACGAGTCGGACGCGGCGGTCAGCAGGCCTATGCGTACCTGTTTCACCCCCGTGACCTCGTGTTGCGCGAGGTTGCCTACGAACGCTTGCGCACGATCGGCGAGGCCACCGAACTCGGCAGCGGATTCAAGATTGCACGACGAGACCTCGAGTTGCGCGGCGCGGGTAGTTTGCTCGGCGAACAGCAAAGCGGACGCATTGCGGCGGTGGGATACGACCTGTACTGCCAACTCGTTTCGGAAGCCGTCGACGAGATGAAGGGCGAGGATCTCCCACCGCTCGTCGACGTGAAGATCGAAATTCCCACGCGGGCGTTCCTCCCCGACACGTACATCGATGCCGAGGAGTTGCGCCTCGACGGCTACCGCCGGGTTGCGCAGGTGCGCACGATGGCCGACGTCGAGGCCCTGCGCGCGGAATGGAGCGATCGCTTCGGCCCGCCGCCACCCGAGGCCCTGGCGCTGCTCGACATCGGTGCTTTGCGCGCACGGTGCGTCGAACGCGGAATCACGCACGTTGCCGTGGTCGACAAACGAATCAGGATCTCCCCCGTCACCTTGCCGGCCAGTCGCAAGATGCGCGCCGAACGGCTGTTTCCCGGTGCCCACTGCGAGGCCGAGGACAAAACCGTGACGGTTCCGCTCGTCGATGCGACGCCACCGGCACACGTACTGCTGCGGCTCCTCGACGAATTGTTCGACTCCGACGACTGACGCCCGGTGCCGCACGGGAGCCGAGAACTAGGGTGATTCGCGTGTCACACCCAGTTTCCCGTCGTCGTCGCTCCCGCATCCTGTTGCTCGTTGCAGTCACCGCCGTCGTCGCCCCGGCCTGCGGTGTCACCGGCGATTCGGCCGCCACGATCAACTCGGCATCCATTCCGCGCAGCGAGCTCGAAACGGTCATCGCCGACCTCGCCGCGGTCGGTCAAACGGCGATCACCTCGAACGGTATGGCCGATGCCGAGTTCGTGCGCAGCGTCCTCACGTCACTCATCATCGGCCGAGCCACGGATGCGGTGCTCGCCGATCTCGGCCTCGAGATCACCGACAACGACCGCCGGTTCAGCGAACAGCGCTTCGAACAAGCCGGCGCAACGGGTTACAGCGACAGTTTGCGCGAAGTCATCATCCGCCTGAACAGCGCCGTGTCGGCTCTCGACCGGGCACCGACGCCGTCGCCCGAGACGGTGCAGCGCAATTACGAGCGCCGCCCCGCCTCCGTGGGCATGTTGTGCCTGCGCCACATCGTCGTTGCCGAGCAGTCGACGGCACGACAGGCAATGGACGAACTCGGCACGGCAGCGGTTGCCGACGACGAGTTCGCCGCGCTCGCGCGTCGCTACTCGGTCGAACCGAATGCGTCGGACACAGGTGGCGCGTTGCGCTCCGCCGACGGTGACTGCATTGCGCTGAACGAGTACCAGGAGTCGTTCGACGATCGCTTCCTCGCCGGAGCGCTGCAGGCCGCGGTTGGACGACCATTCGGTCCCGTGCGCTCATCGTTCGGATACCACGTCATCTACGTGCGCCCGTACGCCGCGGTCGCCGACTCGATTGCGGCCAACTACGACGTCGCCGCAGGCGACTACCGATTGCTCGGCGCACTCGCCGATGCCGACATCCGCGTCGACTCGACATACGGACGCTGGGACCCGCTCGCCGGCTCGGTCGTCGCCAACTGATGACGTGATGTCCGCACAGCGCGGGCGGATCACCGTCGTCGGCCTCGGCCCCGGACCCGTCGACCGGATCACCCCGCAGGCTGCGGCCCACATTGCACGGATCCCGCACCGCTTCGTACGCACGACGCGCCATCCCTCGAGCAGCGCGGTCGGCAACGCCGTGTCCTTCGACGACGAGTACGAGCGACACGCCGGCTTCGAGGACGTGTACCGCGCGATCGTGCGACGCCTCGTCGACGCCGCAGCCGAACACGGTGAGGTGCTCTACGCGGTCCCCGGCAGCCCGCTCGTTCTCGAGCGCACCGTCGCTTTGTTGCGCGAGGAGTCGTCGGTCGTCACCACGGTGATCCCGGCGGTGAGTTTTCTCGACGAAGCGTGGGCGGCACTCGGCGTCGATCCGGTCACCGCGGGCGTTCGACTCGTCGATGCGCACGCCTTCGCCGAGCAGGCGGCGAACGAACACGGACCGATGCTCGTCGCCCAGTGTCACGCCGACTGGGTGATGTCGGAGATCAAGTTGGCAAACGACAACGCTCACGGCGACGAACCAGTCATCGTCCTGCACCACCTCGGGCTGCCCGACGAACGCATCCTCCCCACGACATGGGATGACATCGACCGCCTCGGCGCCGAACCCCACCTGCTCGAAGTCGACCATCTCACGAGCCTGTGGATTCCCCGCCTCGGCGCGCCGATCGGTGGCGAGATAGTGCGCCTCCACGCCCTCGCGCGCACCCTTCGCGAGAAATGTCCGTGGGATGCCGAGCAAACCCACGAGTCGCTCGTTCGCTACCTCATCGAAGAGACGTACGAAGTCGTCGACGCCCTGCACGATCTCGACGCCGACGACCCCCGCACCGACGAGCCGCTCATCGAGGAGCTCGGCGACTTGCTGTACCAGATCGAGTTTCACACGACGATCGCCGAGCAACAGGGAAGATTCACGCTCGCCGAAGTCGCACAGCGCGTGCACGACAAGCTCATCCGACGACATCCGCACGTGTTCGGCGACGTCGAGGCACGATCCGCCGACGACGTCGTGACGACATGGGACGACGTGAAGCGTCGCGAGCGCGCCGACAAAGGTGTCGATGCGACTTTCTTTCACGGCGTGGCCCGGGCCGCTCCGTCTCTCGCACTCGCCCAAAAAGTCCAAAAACGCGCCGCCGAAGTCGGTTTCGACTGGCCCGACGCCGACGGTGCGTTCACCGCCATCGGTGCCGAAACCGCCGAACTGCGCGCTGCACTTGCCGCAGGTGACCCCGAGGCGGTTGCCGTCGAGACGGGCGACCTGCTGTTCAGTGTCGTCAACGTCGTGCGCAAGCTCGGCCTCGATGCCGAAACCACCCTGCGCCGGGCAACCGACAAGTTCGTCGGTCGCTTCGAAGGCGTCGTCCGTCTGGCACGGGAACGGGGCATCACGCTCGAGTCGGCGAGTCTCGCGCAACTCGACTCGCTGTGGGATGAAGTGAAGGCGCAAACTACTCTGGACACGTGACGACGATTTCCCGCATCATCGGCCGCGAAGTTCTCGACTCGCGCGGCAATCCCACCGTCGAAGTCGAAGTACACCTCGCAAGCGGGGTCCGCGGTCACGCAATCGTGCCGTCGGGTGCGTCGACCGGCGAACACGAGGCCGTCGAACTGCGCGACGGAGGTTCGCGGTACCTCGGCAAGGGAGTTCAGCGTGCGGTGGGCCACGTCAACGGCGAGATTGCCGCACTGCTCGTCGGTGCCGAAGCGGACCAGACGTCCGTCGACCGGGCGATGATCGAGCTGGATGCGACACCGAACAAGGGACGTCTCGGCGCCAACGCGCTGCTCGGCGTGAGCCTCGCTCTCGCCCACGCCAACGCCGCCGATCGCGGCGAATCGCTGTACCGCAGCATCGGCGGCGAGGCCGCCAACGTGCTGCCCGTGCCGATGATGAACGTCATCAACGGTGGTGCGCACGCCGACAACAACATCGACTTGCAGGAGTTCATGATCATGCCCGTCGGCGCGCCGTCGTTCAGCGAAGCGCTGCGCTGGGGAGTCGAGACGTACCACTCACTGAAGGCGGTGCTGCGCGAGCGCGGCTGTTCGACGGCCGTGGGCGACGAGGGCGGTTTCGCCCCGGATCTTGCGAATAACGAGGATGCGATCGTTGCACTGCTGCAGGCGATCGAACGAGCGGGATTCACCCCGGGCACCGACATGTGCATCGCCCTCGATCCGGCGATGAGCGAGTTGTACCGCGACGGCAAGTACCACCTTGCCGGGGAGAACAAGGTTCTCGATGCCGATCAACTCGTCGCATGGTGGACTGCACTCGTTGATGCCTATCCGATCGTGTCCATCGAAGATGCGATGAGCGAAGACGACTGGGCCGGCTGGGCGGCTCTCACGTCTGCGCTGGGTTCGCGCATCCAACTCGTCGGCGACGACCTCTTCGTCACCAACGCCGCGCGACTGCGACGGGGCATCGACTCGTCCTGTGCCAACTCCGTTCTCGTCAAGGTGAACCAAATCGGCACACTCACCGAGACCCTCGAGACGATGGCACTTGCCGAGGAACACGGTTACGCGTCGGTGATGAGCCATCGCAGCGGCGAATCCGAGGACGCAACCATTGCCGATCTTGCGGTGGCAACGAATTGCGGGCAAATCAAGACCGGTGCACCGGCGCGCAGCGACCGCGTCGCCAAATACAACCGGTTGTTGCGCATCGAAGCCGAGTTGGGTTCGACAGCCCGCTACCCGGGTCGTTAGCGACTGTCACCGCGGCGCTGACTCGTGCGCGCATTCGCGCGGTGCTCGCCAACCGGCGATGACCGTCGTGACGACGCACCGCACGGCACAATTGAGGGATGAGCATCATCGGAGCCGTTGGCGCGCGCATCCGGCGACTCGGCATTCCGCTCGTCACGATCGGCGTCGTCGCGGTCATTCTCACCCTGCTCGTGTTGCCGTTGCGCACCTGGTTCAGCCAGCGCGACTTGTTGCGCGAGCGCGAAGCCCAGTACGCCCTGTTCGAGGACATCAACGACGCGCTCCAGGACGAGGTTGACTCCCTGCAGACGCCGACGGGTTTGCAACAAGCGATTCGCTCACAACTCGGATATCTGTTGCCCAACGAGCGACGCATTCCCCTGCTCGCCCAACCCGATGCACCGATCGAACTTCCCGAGCGTTGGCCGCACACGCTCGTTGCCGGGATACTCGACGTTCGCCGTGAGGCCTTTGCCCGCGTCGAGTCCGGTGACATCGACGAGTTCAATCCCTTGCAGCCCTGACGGTCCGCTTCGGCGCGCCTGACTACCGTCGGTGCCGTGGGCACGAGCATCCTGGGCACCCGGGTCACACGGCTCGAGGATCGACGCCTCCTCGTCGGCGCAGCCCGCCACGTCGACGAACTTTTCGACGAGGCGTTGCTCGCCGGCGCATTGCACGTCGGCTTCGCCCGTTCGCCGGTTGCGCACGGACTCGTGCGCCGCATCGACACCTCGCGGGCGCGGGAACTGCCCGGCATCGTCGCAGTGCTCGTCGCCGACGATCTCGGACTTCCCGACGAAGTGTCGGAGTTCAACGCGCGCGTCACACGCTCCGTGCTCGCTCGCGACCGAGTGCGCTTCGTCGGTGAGGCGATCGTGGCGGTCGTCGGAACGTCTCCCGCGCAGGTTGCCGATGCAATTGACGCCGTCGACGTCGACATCGACGTACTTCCGGCAATGGTCGACCCTCTCGTCGCCCTCAACTCCGACACCCTGCTCTACCCCGAGCTCGACAGCAACGTTGCATACGGCTCCGTCGCGGCCGGGCTTCCCGGATTCACGGGGGATGAGTTCTTTGCCGACTGCGACGTCGTCGTTCGCGGCCGCTTCGTCAATCAACGCGTTGCCCCATGTCCACTGGAGGTGCGCGGATCGGCCGCGGTGTGGCACGACGGACGTCTGCACCAATGGATTTCCACCCAACACGCCCACGGTGTGCGCGACCAACTGGCGACGATCCACCGCATCGACGCGGCCGCGGTGCACGTCATCACGCCCGATGTCGGTGGTGGTTTCGGATCGAAGATCACGGCGTATCCCGAGGAACTCGCGCTCGGAGCGATCGCCCGGGTGGTCGGCCGACCGGTGACGTGGCGCGAGACGCGCAGCGAGTCGATGCTCGCCCTCGGTCACGGACGTGCGCAGATTCAAGACGTGGTGATCGGTGCACGCCGTGACGGCCGGGTGCTTGCATACAGACTCGACCTCATCCAGGACTGCGGCGCATTCGCCGACATCGGCACGATTCTCGCCCGCGGTACCCGCAACATGTCCTCAGGCGTGTACGACATTGCCCGCATCGAGGCCCGTGTGCGCTCGGTTCTCACCAACACGACGCCGATCGTCGCGTACCGCGGTGCCGGGCGACCCGAGGCCACCGCGGCAATCGAGCGGGCGATGGATCTCGTCGCCGCCGAACTCGGGATGGATCCCGTTGACGTGCGGCGACGCAATCTCATTGCCGAGTTCCGCGCACCGCACCGCACCGCAATCGGCGTCGAGTACGACGTCGGCAACTACGCCGGCGCGCTCGATCGTGTGCTCGATGCCGCTTCCTACGCCGAGTTGCGGCGCGAGCAACGCAGCCGTCGCGAGCGCAACGACGACAACCTGCTGGGCATCGGTGTCAGTGCGTACGTCGAGATCACCAGTGGAGGCACCACGCACGAGGACGCGCGGATCACCGTGCACCCCGACGGCACCGCGACGATTGCCACGGGCACCTCGCCGCACGGCCAGGGCCATCACACGGCATGGGCGATGATCGCCAGCGAGCGCACCGGCATTCCCGTCGATCGCATTTCGCTCGTGTGGGGTGACACCGACGTCGTTGCCGAGGGTCTCGGCACCTACGGATCGCGGTCGCTTCAACTTGGTGGATCGGCCGTGCAACGCACCGCCGATCGCCTCGTCGACGTTGCCCGATCGCAGGCCGCACGGCTTCTCGAAGCGAGCGTCGACGACGTCGTGTGCGACGCGTCGAGCGGATCGTTTCACGTACGCGGCACACCTTCCGTTGCCGTCACGTGGGCCGACGTGGCGCGCAGCGTCGACGACGAACTCGGTGTCGAGTGCACCGAGCGGTTCACGTCCGGTGGACCCACCTTTCCCTTCGGTGCCCACGTTGCAGTCGTCGAAGTGAACCGGCGCACGGGTGCGGTACGCCACGTGCACCACTTCGCCTGCGACGACGCGGGAACGATCATCAACCCCCTGCTGCTCACCGGACAGGTACACGGCGGCATTGCCCAGGGCACGGCGCAGGCGTTGCTCGAGGAAGTCATCTACGACGCCGACGGCACGCCGCGAACCGCGAACCTCGTCGACTACGCGTTCATCACGGCGGGCGACATGCCCCGGATCACGACGGTGCCGATGGAAACGCCCACACCGCGCAATCCCCTCGGCGCCAAGGGAATCGGCGAATCAGGCACGATCGGTTCGACCCCCGCGGTGCAGTCGGCGGTCATCGATGCCCTGGCGCATTTGGGCGTTCGTCACATCGACATGCCGCTCACGCCGGAACGCGTCTGGCGCGCACTCGCAGCCACTAGACCAGAAGCGTGACACAAGCACCGATCATCGCCGAAGGACTCGTTCGCCACTTCGGGGAGGTGAAAGCCGTCGACGGAATCGATCTCGCCGTGAACGAAGGCGAGATCTTCGGATTCCTCGGGCCCAACGGCGCGGGCAAGAGCACCGCGGTGCGGATGCTCACCACGTTGTTGCGACCCACGGCGGGCAAGGCCCGTGTCGCCGGATTCGACGTGGTGACGCAGGCCGACGACGTGCGTCGCAACATCGGCGTCGCCCTGCAGGACGCGGCGATCGACCCGCTGATGACCGGTGCCGAGTTGCTCGCTTTGCAGGCGGTTCTCTACGGATTGCCGCGCAACTCGACGAAGGCTCGTGCCGACGAATTGCTCGAGCGTGTCGGGCTCACCGCAGCTGCCGATCGGCGCGTCGCGACGTACTCGGGCGGCATGCGCCGTCGCCTCGATCTGGCGCTGTCGCTGATCCACCGCCCGACGGTGTTGTTTCTCGACGAACCGACGACCGGTCTCGATCCGATGAGTCGGCTCACGTTGTGGGAGGAGGTGCGTCGACTCAACCGCGACGGAACCACGGTGATGCTGACGACTCAGTACCTCGAGGAAGCCGACCAGTTGGCCGACAGAGTTGCGATCATCGACCACGGCAAGATCGTGCGCGAAGGTACACCGGCTGCGCTCAAGCAGGGTGTCGGTGATCCGACGCTGCTGGTCGACGTGGCACACGACCAACTTGCGGCGGCTACGTCGGTGTTGCGTGAATTCGGCGACTTGCGCCCAACCGCCGAGGGCACTCTGGGCGTCGGTTTGCGCGGCGGCGCGGGGCGCGTTGCGGAAGTCATTCGTCGACTCGATGAAGCGAGCGTCAAGGTGCAGCATCTCGAGATCAACGAGCCGAGCCTCGACGACGTGTTCGCGGAAGCCACCGGCTACCGCCTGGAAGGGGCCGACAATGCGCCGTCGGCCCGCTGAATCGGCGCGACACCTGGTCGCACTGTCACGTCGCTCGACCGTGGCGATGTTGCGCCAACCTGCACTCATC
The DNA here is from genome assembly GCA_049433365.1 of Ilumatobacteraceae bacterium. Classification (GTDB taxonomy): domain Bacteria; phylum Actinomycetota; class Acidimicrobiia; order Acidimicrobiales; family Ilumatobacteraceae; genus F1-60-MAGs027. The sequence continues at coordinate 27,126 of JBMTET010000001.1, forward strand.
GGTCCTTCGCTCATCTTTCCGCTGTTTTTTGCCGCACTCGGTGCATCGGCTTTCAGTCGCGCCGTGACGCTGCCCGGCTTTCCCGTCGTTGACTCGTACCTCCAGTACGCCCTCGCCGGTACGGTCATCCAAGGCGTTCTCTTCGGTTCGGTAACCGGCGCGGCGGCGCTCGCCACCGACATCGGTGACGGCTTTTTCGACCGGTTGCTCGTGGCACCGACGTCGCGCACGGCGATTCTCTTCGGGCGCCTCGCGGGAGCGTCGTTGTTCGGTGCGGTGCAGGCGACGGTGTTCGTTGCCGTGCTCACTCCCTTCGGCGTGAGGGTCGACGCAGGAATCCTCGGCTACCTGGCGATCATCCTCGGCGGATTGCTCATCTCCTTTGCCGTCGGCGCACTGATGTCCGGCGTCGCGTTGCGTACCGGCTCTGCCGAAGCGGTGCAAGGCGCGTTTCCGCTGCTGTTCATCTTGTTGTTCCTGTCCAGCGCCTTCTTCCCCCGCCAAACGATGACCGGCCTGTATCGGCGCATTGCCGACGTCAACCCGATCTCCCACATGGTGGAGGGCATGCGCGCGCTCATCATCGACGGATTATCCGCCGGTGCGTTGGCTCGCGCGCTCCTCGTTCCGATGCTCATCGGCGTCGGTGCCACACTCGTCTCACTCGACCAACTGCGTCGCCGGATTGCACGCGCATGACGGCGACGACGACCCGCACCGCCGTCGACACGTCGCACGGCAGCACGATGCGCACGGCGCGGATGCTCGCACTGCGCAGCGTGCGCACCATCCGCCGCTTGCCGTCGGCTTTCTTTCCCGCACTCGCCATGCCGGTGTTCAACATGGTGGCGTTCTCCGGAACCTTTTACGCGATCACGCAGCTCCCCGGTTTTCCCACCGATCGCTCGATCAACTGGTACATGCCTCTCGGGATCATGATGGGTTCGGCGTTCGCCGGAGTCGGACTCGGTTTCACAACGATCCGCGACATACAAACGGGCTTCTACGACCGCTTGCGCATGGCACCGACGTCGCGCTTCTCGCTCGTCATCGGTCCCGTGCTCGGCTCGCTCGTGCGCGTCATGCTCATGTGCACCCTCGTCATCATTCTCGGCGTTGCACTCGGCGCCCGGTTCACCGGTGGGTTGCTCGGCATCGTCACGCTCTACGTCGCCGCCGCCGGTATCGCCGTGACGGGGGCCGGATGGGGTCTCGGGCTCGCCTACCGGTTCCGCGACATGCGCGCGGCTGCGGTCATGCAGTTGTCGATTTTCTTCGTCATGTTCCTGTCGACGGCCCAGGTTCCGCTGCAGGTGATGAGCGGCTGGTTGCACGGCGTTGCGCGCATCAACCCCGCGACCAACGTGCTGCGACTGGCCCGCGCCGGACTCCTCGACCCCTCGTCACCCGATGCGCTGTCGTGGAGCTCGGTGTGGGGCGGCATCGTGGCAGTCGTCGCACTTGCGACGGCGACGCTCACGTTCGCACTGCGCGGTCTGCGCAAGATGCAGGGCTGACCGGTACCGCTCCCGTTACAGCAAGCCGGCGTACGCACCGCCGTCGACGGGCAGGTGCACACCCGTGACGAAGCGGGACGGCTCGCTGCACAGGAAAGCAACGACTCGTCCGAAATCTGCGGGATCACCGATGACACCGGCAGGGATGCCGAGCGCGGACGCATCGGGCGCGTTGCCGTACACCTGCGTCACCCTGTCGGTGGCGTGCACTCCGGGTTGCACCGAATTCACCGTGACACCGTCCACCGCAACTTCGCGGGCGAGGGTCTTGAGAAATCCCGTGAGCCCTGCACGCGCGGTGTTCGACAACATGAGGTTGGCAATCGGCTGACGCACGGCAATCGAAGTGATCGCCACGACCCGTCCCCATTTGCGTTCGCGCATCGCAGGAACCGCTGCGTGACACATTGCAACGGTGGCGAGCAAACTCTGTTCCACCGCGGGTGCGTAGTCCTCCACTTTCAGCGACGAAAAAGTGCCCGGCTTGGGTCCGCCACCGTTGGCGACGAGGATGTCGATTCGCCCGAGCACGTCACCGGCCTGCGCAACGAACGCCGTTGCCCCCATCGCCGTGGCGACGTCGGCGACGACACCGCGCGCGTTGGCGCCGAGTCGGGCAACCGCATCGTCGACTCGTGCACGATCACGGCCGCAGATGACCACGCTCACGCCGGCTTCGCACAGTGCCGCAGCGCTGGCAAAGCCGAGACCGGCTGTTCCGGCGGCCACCGCCGCAGTGCGTCCGGAAATACCGAGATCCATGACGTCTCAGGGTAGAGCCCGCACCGCTCCCCCGTGGATCGCAGCCACCGTGCAATGACGAGCGAGGTGCGCTGCCTGCATGGCGTCGGTGCGCACCGATCGGCGCGATGAAGGGTCGTCGTATGCTGGCGACATGCCGCCCGTTGCGAACTTGTCGAGCGTCGCCAACGTACGCGCGGCGCTCGCCGACGAGGGATACCTCAGTGACGACGGATTGGCAACGGCGGTGTTTCTCGCCACCGCGTTGAAGCGACCGTTGTTTCTCGAAGGTGAAGCCGGTGTCGGCAAAACCGAGCTGGCCAAGGTGCTCGCCCGGGTGCGCGGTGCCGAACTCATCCGCCTGCAGTGCTACGAGGGCATCGATGCCGCCCAGGCGGTGTACGACTGGGATTACTCGCGTCAGTTGCTCCACCTCCGCACCGCCGAGGCGACCGGCGAGGCGTCGACGAAGGGCACCGACGCACTCGAAAACGAACTGTACGGCGAACGCTTCCTCATTCGACGAGCGTTGTTGCGCGCGATCGATCCGGCCAACGCGGTTCCGCCGGTCTTGCTCATCGACGAAATCGACCGTGCCGACGACGAATTCGAGGCGTACCTGCTCGAAGTTCTCTCCGATTTTCAGGTCACCGTGCCGGAAGTGGGTACGTTTCGTGCGAGCGAGCCGCCGCTCGTCGTGCTTACGTCGAATCGCACCCGCGACGTGCATGACGCGCTGAAGCGTCGTTGTCTGTACCACTGGGTGGAGCATCCGTCCTTTTCGCGCGAGGTCGAGATCGTGCGCCTGCGGTGCCCGCAAGCCGGAGTCGTTCTGGCCCGCCAGGTCGCCGCGTTCGTCGAACGATTGCGTGAAATGAACCTGTACAAGCCACCGGGAATCGCCGAGACGATCGATTGGGCGACGTCACTGGCGGCACTCGGCGTCGCCGACATCGACGAGTCGGTCGTTGATGCGACGCTCGGTGCGGTTCTCAAGTACCGCGAGGACCACCAGCGCGTGCGCGAAGGTGGCATTGACGACGTGGTACGTCACGCGATCGGACGGGCACTGGCCGCAACGTGACGCCGGAGGACATGGCGGTCGCATTCGGTCGCGTGTTGCGCGGGGCGGGAATCGCGGTTCCCCTCGATTCGGTGCTCACCTTCGTGCAATGTCTCGGTGTCGTCGGCGTTACCGATCGTGACGCGGTGTACTGGGCAGGACGCGGCTCACTCGTGCGCCGACCTGAGGACCGGGCCACCTACGACCGCGCCTTTCGAGCGTTCTGGGAGGGCGACAACCGCCCGCTCGATGATCGCGACGAACCGGTACAACGACCGCAGACACTTGCCGTCGACCTTGACGACGATTCCGACGGCACTTCGACACGACCGAGCGACCGTCAACAAACGACGTTGCGCTTCTCGGCACTCGAAACGTTGCGACGCAAGGATTTCGCCGAGTACACGGCCGACGAGTTGCGTGACTCGCAACGACTGATGACCCGGTTGCGTTTCGCCGGACCGCCGCGGCGAGCCTTGCGACTCGAGCGCACCTCACGACGCACGCGGCACACCGACCTCCGCCGCACCGTCCGCGCCACGCTGCGTCACCACGGCGAACCGGTTCGTCGTGTGCACCGCCGGCCGGCCACAAAACTGCGCCGCCTCGTCGTGCTCCTCGACATTTCCGGATCGATGGAGCCGTACGCGCGCGCACTGCTGCAATTCATGCACTCGGCCGTCGTCGGTCGTCAGCGTGTCGAGACGTTCACAATCGGCACGCGACTCACAAGGGTGACGCGTGAACTCTCCAGTCGCGATCCGGACCGTGCACTCACTCGCGCGTCGGGACGCGTCGAGGATTGGAGCGGTGGCACGCGCCTCGGCGAAACGCTGCGTCACTTCAACGATCGGTGGGGTATTCGCGGCATGGCCCGCGGCGCAATCGTTGTCATCTTGTCCGACGGCTGGGATCGCGGCGACCCGGACGTTCTCGCCGAGCAGATGCAGCGTCTCGGACGCGTCGCGCATCGTGTCGTGTGGGTGAATCCTCTGAAGGCCGGCCCCGGATACGCACCACTTGCGCGGGGAATGGCCGCGGCGCTCCCCCACGTCGATGCGTTCGTCGAAGGCCACTCGATTGATGCACTCGAACACCTCGCTATGGTCATGTCGGAGCAGAACTGATGCGCGAAATACTCGACGACCTCGAACGCTGGCGGAACGACGGCATTGCATGCGTCGTCGCCCGGGTCGTCGACATTGAAGGCTCGGGACCGCGACTGCCGGGCGCAGCGATGGCGGTCAACGCCGGCGGCGACGTCGTGGGCTCCGTCAGCGGTGGGTGCGTCGAAGGTGCCGTCGTCGCCCGGGCACTCGACATGTTGCGCGATGCGTCGCCACCCGAGCTCATCAGCTTCGGATACAGCGACGACGAGGCCTTCGCCGTGGGTTTGACCTGCGGCGGAACGATTCATTTGTTCATGCAGCGATACACCTGGTGAGGTGAACGTGGACATCGTTGCCGAACTCGCCGACTGCGTGCGCACTCGGCGCCCCGTTGCACTGCTCACCGCTCTCGACGGCGCGTCCGCTGGCCAATCTCTGCTCGTTCATGCCGACGGATCGATGCGCGGCTCACTGGGCAATGACGAGCTCTCCCGAGTCGCTGCCCGCGACGCCGTCGGCGAGCTGCAGGCCGGGCGCAACGTCGTGCGCCACTACGGCCCCAACGGCGAGACGACGCCGGCCGACCTCAGCGGCACCGCGGTCGTGCGCATCTTCGTCGAGTCCTACGCGCCGCCACCGCGCATGATCATCTTCGGCGCGGTGGACTTCACCGCCGCACTCGGCCGCGTGGCGAAAGTGCTCGGATATCACGTCACCGTGTGCGATGCGCGCAAGGTGTTTGCCACACCCAAGCGATTTCCGATGGCCGACGACGTCGTGGTCGCCTGGCCGAACGAGCTGTTCGACCGCATCGGCACCGAGCTCGGTTCGCGGGACGCCGTGTGCGTGCTCACCCACGACCCGAAGTTCGACGTTCCGGCGATCCGCGGTGCGCTGGCCGGCAACGTCGGCTACATCGGCGTGATGGGAAGTCGCCGCACGCACGAACGGCGTCTCGAAAGATTGCGCGACTTCGGCATCACCGACGCCGAAGTGGCACGACTCCACTCACCGATCGGCCTCGACATCGGTGCCCGCACCCCGGAAGAGACGGCGATCTCCATTTGTGCCGAGATCGTCGCCGCACGCTCGGGTCGTTCGGCCCAACCATTGTCGGCGACGAGCGGACCGATTCACTGACACGAATTCACCGTGCACGAATTCACCGTGCACGACCGATCAACGTGACGTCGGATCGACCCAGCGCATCCAACTCAATCGCTCGCTGGCAATGCGGTGAATTTCCACGGCGCGCTGACCGGAGCGGGCGTGCACGATGAGATCCGGCACACCGAGCGACATCATGATGTGCCCCGGGTACCACACGAGGTCACCGGCGCGAACGCGGTCGACGGCGACGCGTTGACCACGCGCGAATTGCGAGGCGCTCCCACGATCTAGGGCCACGCCGGCTTGCCCCCACGCGTACTTCGTCAACGCCGAGCAATCAAGTCCGACGAACGGTGCGTCACCGTTGAGCCGATACGGCACCCCGAGTTGGCTGAGTGCCGAGAACACGGCGATCTTGCGCGCCAGTGGTGCATCGAGCCAGGCGCGACGCAGAGCTGCGGGATCGGCATTGAGATGGTGCGCCACGAGGCTCGCGGCCTCGGAGATTGCACGTGCGGCAATGTCTCGATGTTCGACGACCGACACCGCTTCGGCCCGACGAAGTTCGGTGGTGATCTCCCACGCGGTACGCGCAAGCCACTCGGTCGAGTGTTCCGGCAACGGAACTGCTCGTGCAGAACCGGGACCAACGAGCAAGGCGAGGGCCACGGCGACCGCCGTCGCCACGGTGGCGACTTGACCCCCACTGCGCCAACCGAAGCGAGCAATCACAGCGACACCTCGGCGCCCCGCGATCCGCGCTGCGCCAACAACGTGATCCACCGCCCGACAGCGAACATACGTTCGCGTAGTCGGTGCGCAATACGTGGTGCGAGGGGTTGTGGGCATCGGTCCTCCGGATGTGGGAACGGGGCGCAACGAGCGAGACTCGAGCGCCGTGGATAACGATGTGATGTCAGCCTACGGCTTTTTTGTCATGATTTCGTCATAATTGAGCTGACCGGACGTCGATCACCCCCGCCGAACCCTGAATTCACGGGGTCTGGCAGGCTGTGGCGATGACCACACAGGTGTGTGCCGTACTTCTTGCCGCCGGGGCCGGGTCGCGGTTCACCGGCCGGGGACACAAACTGCGTGCGGAGGTCGACGGCGCCAGCGTGTTCGCCCGTTCCCTCACCAGTGTGCTGGCGGGAAACATCGGCCCCGTAGTCGTTGTCGTTGGTGCCGAGAACCTTGCCGACGAAGTTGCGCGGGTGTCGGACACGACACCCGCGCCGCATGCTGCGGTGAGCGTGGTCACCAATCCACGGTGGGCCGAAGGCATGGCGACGTCACTGCGTGCGGGGATCGATGCAGCTGCCGCGCTGGGTGCCGACACCGTCGTTGTCGGCCTCGCCGACCAACCGGGTGTCGAGCCGGATGCATGGCGACGTCTCGCCGACAGCGCATGCGACCTGGCCGTGGCGACGTACGACGGAGTGCGCGGTCACCCCGTACGCATCGGCAAACGATGGTGGGCGCAGATTTCCGAGGTGGGCGACGAAGGTGCGCGTGCGTTGCTGCGTCGGGAAGCCGAAATCGTGTGCGAAGTAGCCTGTCGCGGAACGCCGACGGATGTCGATACGGCGGACGATCTCGCCCGCATCAACGGGCAGTTGGTCGCCGATCGCCACCGCGCGCGTCACCAATCAAAGGAGTAGCCCATGGACCTGCGACACGAATTCACGGTGGCGGTACCGATTGCCGATGCATGGCGGATCCTCACCGACCTCGAGCGCATCGCCCCGTGTTTGCCCGGCGCTCAACTCACCGAAGTGGAAGGCGACACGTACCGCGGTCACGTCGGCGTCAAAGTTGGTCCGGTCGTTGCCCAGTTCAAGGGTCAGGCATCGTTCATCGAGCGCAACGACGCAACGTACACCGCAGCGTTGAAAGGTGAAGGTCGCGACACGGGCGGCAAGGGCAACGCTTCGGCAATCATCACCGCGTCACTGTCGGCGGAGTCGGCAACATCGACTCGCTGCAACGTGCACACCGATCTCACGATTTCCGGAAAGGTGGCCCAGTTCGGACGCGGAGCACTCGCCGACGTCAGCGACAAACTGCTTGCCCAGTTCGTCGACAATCTCAACACGCTGATCGCCTCCGGCGGTGCCGGCGCACCCGCAACACAGTTGCCAACACCATCAACAACGCCACCATCATCAGCAACACCGTCGGCAACACCGTCATCATCCGCGGCGACACCACCTCAGGACACGTCACCCCGTCAAACAACATCGACTCCGGGTGCAACACCCGCACGAACACCTTCTGCGGCGGCACCGATGACAGCACCAAGTACCGGGTCACCAAGTACTGCGACACCGCCACCGTCGTCGGCACCGGCAACTCCGACCGTGCGCAAGATCGACGGTCCGGCGGCGGAACCGATCAATCTTCTCGAGACCGCGGGGTCGACGATGCTCAAGCGTCTCGTACCGGTGATCGTCGTCGTCGTCGGTGTTGCGATCGCGGCGGTGTTGCTGCTCTGAGCGCGTCGCTCGACGACCACGAACGCGTTGCCGAACTTCTCGGTCGGCGGCCGCGCGGCGATTTCGAGGTTGTCGTGCGCGATGCTGCGGGGGGGCCGCGAGTCGTGCGCAACGCCCCGCTGCTGCACGACTCGACACCGATGCCGACGCGGTACTGGCTCGTTGCCACCGACGACATTCGCCGCGTGTCGCAACTCGAAGCCGACGGCGGTGTCAATGCGGCCGAGCGTGACATCGACCCCGAACTGCTCGCCGCCGCACACGCCGCCTACGCGAGCGAACGCGAGACGGCCATCCCCGCCGGACACACCGGACCCCGTCCGAGCGGAGGAGTTGGCGGAACGCGCCGCGGCGTCAAGTGTCTGCACGCACATTTCGCGGCGTGGTTGGCCGGAAACGACGATCCGGTCGGGGCATGGGTTGCGGCACGGCTCGGCGAGGTGCGCTGATGCGCGTTGCCGCAATCGATCTCGGATCGAACTCGTCCAACTTGCTCATCGCCGAGCATCGTGACGGCCGGCTCGCCGACATCGTTCGCGACATCCGCGTTACACGCCTCGGAGAAGGAGTCGTGCGCAACGGAGTGCTCGGTGCAGCCGCAATGGATCGCGTCTGCGGCACGTTGCAGGCGTACGCAGCCACCATTCGGGACCATGCCGTGGATCACGTCACCATCGGCGCCACCGCTGCGTGTCGTATTGCAACGAACACACCCGACTTCTTCGCCCGGGTAACGGGCATCCTCGGCACTCCACCGCAACTTCTGTCGGCCCGCGACGAAGCCGAACTCGCATGGCACGGTGCCGTGCGCGACTTCGCCACCGACGCAACACAAGGTCAGACGATGGTTGTCGACATCGGCGGGGCGTCGACCGAACTCACCGTCGGCACGGATGCAGTCGAACACTCCGTAAGTTTGCCTTTCGGGGTGGTGACGCTCACCGAGAGCGAACTGCGCCACGATCCGCCGCGCGCCGAGGAACTCTCCAATGCCGTGTCCATCGTTGGCGATGCGGTCGACAACGCGGCGCTCGAAGTTCCCGCCATCCGCACCGCCACGCGGGTCATCGGTGTCGCCGGAACGATCGTCACGATCGCTGCCGTCGAGCTCGGGCTCACCACGTTCAACGCCGCGCGCCTGCACGCAATGACACTCACGAAAGACGCTGCAGAGGACGTGTTCCGCACGTTGGCCACCGAGAAACTCGCCGATCGCATCCACAACCCCGGCCTGCCGCGCGAGCGCGCCGATGTCATCGTTGCCGGCTGCTGCCTGCTCGTGGCGGTCATGCGGCGCCTGCACCTGCCCGAGATCGTCGTGAGCACCCACAACCTGCTCGACGGACTCGTGCTGCGGGCAGTTGGAGGGCAACGGTCCTCTGCGTCCCCGTTGCCACAATCCGCACCTCCGTCGGAATCCGCCTCGCCACACTCGGCATCATGAGTATCGGCACATCGGCGACGACAACCATGGGCGCGACATCATGAGCAGCACACGACACGGCGGGAGAATCGTCCATCCTGCTGCAACTCCGAGCGTGCCGAGCCGGCTGTACGGACGACGGATCATGTTGCGGCCGCTCGTCGATGCCGACTTCGAGAGTTACGGCGAAGTACGACGACGCAACGGCGAGTGGCTGACCGCGTGGGAGCCGGCACGGCCCGCGGGCAGCGCCGATCCCGCCCTCGACCGCACGGCCTTTCGCCAGCGATGCGTTGCCCGCGAACGCGAACGCACCCAGGGTCAGGCGTACTCGTTCGGCGTGTTCGTCGATTCGGCGTTCGTCGGCGAAGTGAACCTGAACAACGTCATGCGCGGAGCAATGCAGTCCGGAACCATCGGCTACTGGATCGACAAGGCGCGCGCCGGCAACGGTTACGTCGCCGAAGGTGTCGTCGTCGTCACGCGGTTCGCATTCGACGATCTTCGCCTGCACCGCGTCGAGGTGTGCATCATTCCGCGCAACCACAACAGTTTGCGAGTCGTCGAAAAGGTCGGCTTTCGCCACGAGGGCCGGGCATTGGGCTTCCTCGAAATCAACGGGGTGTGGGAGGACCACGATCGCTTCGCATGCACCGCCGAGGAGTGGTCGGCTCGACGCGACGAACTCACCCACGACTGGTTGTAGACCGGCCGAACGACCCGCACACCCTGGCCGGACACCGTGCAGACGGTGAACGAATCTCAACGAGCCCGCCGCCATGGGTTTGGTCGAGTGACCTCGGACACGGTACCGTTTCATCACGGTTACACAACCGCAACAAGGGGGACCCATTCACATGAAACGCAAGACACTCGTCGCCGCGTTCGCGGCACTCGGGCTCGTGGTCGTCACGGCCTGTGGTGGCTCGAGCGACGACACCGCCACGGAGGACACCGCGGCGGCCACCGAGGAAACGACCGAGGAGGTCAGTGGCAACGAAGCTGCCGACATTGCGCTCGCGCGCGTCGAGGCACTCTCGCAGCCGGTCACCGAGCTCGACTTGGGCCCGGCACCGACCTCGATTCCGGAAAACAAGGTCGTCTTCTACATCACCTGCTCGGTGCCGGTGTGCGCCGAAATCGGCTCCGGTGTCGATGAGGCAGTGAAGGCACTCGCCTCGAAGGGCTGGACGATCAAGACGACTTCTCACCAGGACACGCCCGACACGGTCGCTGCAGCCTTCGACGCTGCCATTGCGGCCAAGCCGGACGTCGTGATGACGAGCGGCAACCCGCGCGAGTGGTTCCAGAGTCAGCTGGACACGCTCCAGTCGATGAACGTGCCGGTCGTCTCGTGGTCGATTCCCGAGCCGTTCGAACCGGGTGGCGGAATCGCCGTGAACATCCTGTCGGGCGACGACTACTTCTATTACGGAGTGGTGATGGCCGACTACGCGTACGCCAACAGCCCGAACAAGAACATCTTGTTCGTCGGTCTGCCGGTGTTCCCCGTGCTGTCGCTCGTGCAGGACGGCTTCAAGGCCGAGATCGAACTCATCTGCCCCGAGTGCACCGTGAAGTTCCAGGAGATCGGACTCACCGACCTCGGAACCAACCTGCCCGGTCAGATGGTGTCGGCTCTGCAAGCCGACCCGACCCTCGACTTCATTGCCTACGCATTCGGCGGCATGATGTTCGGAGTACCGGAAGCACTCGAGGCCGCGGGGCTCGTCGATCAGGCACAGGCCGTGTCGCAAGCCGGTTCGCCGATGAACTTCCAGTTCATCGCCGACGGCAAGCACCAAACCGGTGAGTTCGCACTCGCCTCGGGTCTGCTCGGTTGGCGCGCCGTGGACATCGCGATCACGTTGTTCACCGACGGCACGATCTCGAAGTCGCCGGCCATCGAGGGAATCTTCGGCAAGACCGACATCGGTCTCAATGGTCTGCCCCGTCAGATCCTCACCCAGCCGACGGTGAACAATCCGACGGCGCTGTGGCCCGGAGTCGACGGATTCCAGGACCTGTTCAAGCAGCGCTGGGGACTCAGCTGATCCCACGCGGCTGACGACACCATTCGGTGTCGTTGCAACGTCACTGCCAAGGGCCGCCGGGATTTTCCCGGCGGCCCTTGTGCAAGCAAGCATCGGACACCCCGGATGACACCGGGAATTGCGGAGTTGAACTCGCGCGAAGGAGGTACGCCAATGTCGGAACGAGACGCCAACACACCCGTTCTCGACGTCGAGACGCTGTCGAAGACGTACCCCGGCCAACGCGCGCTCATCGACGCCTCGCTGCAGGTGATGCCCGGCGAGGTACATGCGCTCATCGGCCAGAACGGCTCGGGCAAATCGACGCTCATCAAGACGATCGCCGGATACGTCAAGGCCGATCACGGAGCGCGGGTGCGCTTCAACGGTGAACCAATCGATTTGTGGCACCCGCGCCACGATCAACGTGAGCGCATCCGCATCGTCCACCAGGACCTCGGTCTCGTTCCCACGCTCTCGACGATCGAAAATCTCGCACTCGGTCGCGGTTTCGACACGGGCGCCCTGAAGAACATCCGCTGGCGCCGCGAAGCCGCGCGCTGCCAGGAACTCCTTCTCGGCTTCGGATTGGCGCCCGACGTGCGCAGCCCCGTTGCCACCCTCACCGCGGCCGAGCGCACAGCCGTCGCCATCGTGCGCGCCTTGCAGGACTGGGACGAATCGGCGCCCGGTTTGCTCATTCTCGACGAACCCACGGCCTCGCTGAATCGCGGCGAAGTCGACGCGCTGTTTCGCGAGGTGCGCCGCCTCACGCAGAAACGCGCCGGGGTGATCTTCGTCAGCCACGTGCTGCCCGAAGTTCTCGCTCTCGCCGATCGGATCACGGTGCTGCGCGACGGCAAGGTGGTCGCGGCCGGCGAACCGGCCGCGCAACACGACACGGCAAGCCTCGTGCGCCTCATGGTCGGCCGTGACATCGGCACCCACGTGCAGCACGACGACAAGGACTTCGGGCTGAACACGCTCGAAGTAGAAAACGTCTTCGGCATGACCCTGAAGGGTGTGTCGTTCAAGGTGCGCTCCGGCGAGGTTGTCGGCTTTGCCGGGCTCGTTGGTTCGGGTCGCGACGAGATCGGCACCGCGGTGTTCGGTGCAACGCCGCGCTTTGCCGGCAAGGTACTCGTCAACAAGAAGAAAGTCTTTGCCCACCCGCACGAATCGGTGAAAGCCGGCATGGCTCTCGTTCCCGCCGATCGCAAACGACTCGGGCTCATCATGTCGGACCGACTCGAAGAGCACGTTCCGCTGCCGCGCCTGTCGACGCACCGTCGCGGTCCGAAAATCGCGACGAAGCCCCTGCGAGCCGACGTCAAGGAATGGGTCGAGCGTTTGCAGGTCGAGCCACCGATCCTGCGCCGGCGACTCGAGAAATTCTCCGGCGGCAACCAGCAAAAGTCGGTGCTTGCACGTTGGTTGCGCACGAACCCGAAAATCCTCATTCTCGACGAACCGACGCAAGGTGTCGACGTTGGCGCAAAGACGGCGATCTACGAAAAAGTGGACGAGTTCGCCCGTACTGGTGGCGCCGTCATCATCACGTCGCCCGACCCCGAGGAACTCGTCCGACTCTGCGACCGCGTGCTCGTGTTGCGGGGCGGCATGATCGCCTGCGAGCTTTCGGGTTCGAACCTCACGACGAGTCGCATCGTCACGGAAACCCTCGGGGCGACGAGCCTGCGAGCGGGCACGCGAGTCGTCGAGCGCAAGCTCGGGTTCAGCGTCATTCGTGACGACGCACCGGCAACGACGCATCCCCAACGACGATGAACGCTTCCACCACCGCACGAAGGAGACGACATGAGCAACGCCGACGGACCACTGAAGGTCGATCCCAGCACGGGCGAGGTCGAGGCACGCCTCGTTCTCAAACAGAACAAGGTCACCCGCCGGTGGCGCTTGAAGTACGACCGCGTCGAGCGCCGCGAGAAGATCGACAGTCGCTTCGACACACGGCGGTCGCCGTTCAAGTGGCGCAAACTCCACCCGCGCAACATCGGCGTGCTCTACCTGTACGCAGCGACGTGGATGATCTTCACCGCATGGGTTCCCAACACGTGGCTGACGTGGCTCACCCACCGCTCGGTGATCAACCAGCAGGCAATTCTCATCGTCGTCGCGATCGGACTCATCATTCCGCTCGCCAGCGGAGTGTTCGACTTGTCGATCGCGGCAACGATTTCGGCATCCGCCGTGGTCGTGTCGTGGCTGATGGTCGATCGCGCATGGGCCGTGTGGCCGGCCATCGGTGCCGCATTGCTGCTCGGTCTCGTCATCGGCTCGATCAATGCGTTCCTCATCGTGAAGATACGCATCGATTCGTTCATCGCCACGCTCGGCATGAGCTCGATCCTCACCGCGTTTGCGGTCTGGCGCTCGGGCAACCGTTCGATTCTCGGCTTGCCGAAATCGTTTCTGTCCCTGACGACCGAGTTCGCCTTCGGTCTGCGAACCTCCGTGATCATCGCGGTGGTGCTTGCGATCATCGCCTGGTTCGTCATTGAACACACGCCGGTCGGGCGCTACTTCTTTGCCACCGGTGGCGGTCGGGACGCGGCGCGACTCGCCGGCATCCACACCGACCGTTACATCTTCGCGGCGATGGTGATCTCCGCCTTCGTCGCCTCGATTGGCGGCGTTCTTCTCGCCTCCCAGTACGGTTCGACCCAGGCCCAGTCGGGAGCGCCGTACCTGCTCCCCGCATTTGCCGCGGTTTTCCTGGGTTCCACCCAGTTCAAGCGCCGGTTCAACGTTCCCGGAACGTTCCTCAGCGTTCTCGTGCTACAAAGTGGGGTGAAGGGATTACAACTCGCGGGGGTTGCCGTTTTATGGGTGGAAAATCTCTTCTTCGGTTTGGCGCTCATCGTGTCCGTCGGCTTGTCCACGTACCAGAGACGGGTGCACGGCGGACAGCGCCGTTGGTGGCGCCGCGAAGAAAGTGGACCCGAGTATCTCCTCGGTCGCCTCATGCGTTGGGGCACGAACTCCACCCCCGAGTCGCGCGAATGGTGGCACGATCCCGCCGACTCGCAGGCGCACCACCATCGTCCGAGTCGTCAACGTCGCAAGAAGATCAGTCGATACTTTCCACGTAAACGAAAGAAGGAGAACACATGAGCCTCGTCGGAGCCAAAGTCCTTCGCAAGGAAGACCCGCGACTGCTCACCGGTCGCGCCCAGTTCGTCGACGACCTGAAACCGACGAACGTCGCGTTTGCGCAGTTCGTCGTGTCGGAACACGCCCACGCAAACATCCTGTCGATCGACACCCGCGAGGCGCTGAAGATGCCCGGGGTGCTCGGCATTTGGACGTCCCATGATTTCGTCGACTATCCCGATCTTCCCGGCGGTTTGCCCGATCTCGAACGCCCACCGTTGGCCACCGGCCGCGTGCGTTGGGCGGGCGAACCCGTTGCCGTCGTCGTTGCCGAGGATCGCTACGCCGCCGCCGATGCCGTCGCCGCCGTGCGAGTCGACTACGAAGTGCTACCGGCAGTAACGACGATCGCCGAAGCGGTCGCCGAGAACGCACCGCTGCTCTTCCCGCACCATGGATCCAACGCCATCGTCACGGTTCCGATGGTCGACGATCTCGAGCGGGTCATGGAGTCGTGCGACATGCGCGCCACGTTGCATCTCGTCAACCAACGCTGCGCAGTCGTGCCGATCGAGCCGATGGGGTGTCTCGCCGACTGGACGATGGAAGGCCTCACGTTGTGGGCCACCTTCCAGGCACCGCACCACCTGCGCAACAAGGTCGCCGCGTGGCTGAACATCCCTCAAACACAGTGCCGCGTCATTGCCCCGGCCGTCGGTGGCGGTTTCGGCGCGAAGATCGTGTGGTCACCCGAGTTGTTCGTTACCCCCCTGCTGTCGAAGTGGACGGGGCGACCGGTGAAATTCATGCAGTCGCGCACCGAGGCGATGCTGCAGATGACCCACGGTCGCGACCAGGAACACGACCTCGAGGTGGGTTTCGACAAGAACGGCAAGATCAAGGCGTTGCGCTTCGTCGTCACGCAAAACCTCGGTGCGTACGCCGATCCGACGGGTTTGGGACTGCCGGTACTCACGGGTTGGATGGCCGCCGGTTGCTACAAGGTGCCGAAGGTGCAAACCGCGTTCCGCTCGGTCGTCACGAACACGACACCGGTTGCGGCGTATCGCGGTGCGGGTCGCCCCGAGGCGACGTACTCCATCGAGCGTCTCGTTGATCTCGTCGCCGACCGCACGGGACTCGACCCGGTCGAAGTACGCATGCGCAACTTCATCCAGCCGAACGAGTTCCCCTACGAAACGCACAACGAAGCGGTCATCTACGACTCGGGCAACTTCCCCGAAGCGTTGCGTGAATGCGTGCGTCTCCTCGACTACGACGCCGAAAAGGCGCGGCAAGCCGCACACCGCAACGACCCGACGAAGCCGCTCATCGGCATCGGATTTTCGACGTGGATCGAAATCGCCGGTTTCGGACCGAACGGGTCCCTCGAGGGGTTCGGCCACCTCGCATCATGGGAGTCGGCACAGGTGCGCATCCACCCGGACGGGTCGTGCACGTTGTTCATCGGTTCGTCCCCGCACGGTCAGGGCACCGAAACGGTCGTCTCGCAGATCGCCTCCGACGAACTCGGCATCTCCTTCGACCGGATCAACGTCGTTCACGGTGACACCGCCACCGTCATACAGGGCATCGGCACGATGGGCAGCCGCTCCGTGCCGATGGTCGGATCGGCGACCAAGGTGGCGAGTCAGCGCCTGCTCGTGCGGGCGAAAAAGATCGCCGCGCACCTGCTCGAAGCCGCCGAAGAAGACCTCGAAGTTGCCGACGACGCGTTCAGCGTGAAGGGCTCCCCCGGCAAGAAAGTCGGCTGGTCCGACGTCGCACTCGCGAGCTTCCAACCGTTGCGTCTGCCGCCCGAACTGCAAGCCGGCACGCTCGAGGAACGACTCTTTCAGGAGAGCCCGAACTTCTCGTACCCGTCAGGTGCGTACGGTTGCGTGGTCGAAATCGATCGCCGCACCGGCAAGGTGAAGGTTGCCAAGATGATTCTCGTAGACGACTGCGGCACGGTCATCAACCCCCTCCTTGCCGAGGGTCAGGTGCACGGTGGTGCCGCACAGGGCATCGCCCAAGCGTTGTACGAAGAGATGAAGTACGACCCCGACACGGGACAGCCGATCACGTCGAACCTCGTCGACTACCTCATACCGTCGGCGCCCGATCTGCCGGGCTTCGTGCCGGGTCGGATCAACACGCCGTGCCCGAACAATCCGCTCGGCGCAAAGGGAATCGGCGAGTCGGGCGCCATCGGCAGCCCACCGTCGGTCGTCAACGCGATCGTCGATGCGCTGTCGCACCTCGGCATCGAGCACCTCGACATGCCGGTGCTGCCCGAGAAGATCTGGGCGGCAATGAATTCACACAACACGAACGGAGCACGATGATGAGACGGATTGAAATCACGATCAACGGGCGCAAGCAGTCCCACGAGGTCGAGGATCGTACGTTGCTCATTCACTACATCCGGGAGCACGCCCGACTGACGGGCTCGCACATCGGATGCGACACCTCGAATTGCGGAGCCTGCACCGTGCTGCTCGACAACGAGGCCGTAAAGAGTTGCACGGTACTTGCCGCGCAGGCCGAAGGTCAGTCGGTGACGACGATCGAGGGCCTGAGCGGGCCGTTCGACGGACTGAGCAACGTGCAGGAGGGCTTCCGCCAGGAGCACGGCCTGCAGTGCGGTTACTGCACGCCGGGAATGCTCATGGCGTGCACTGCGCTGCTCAACGAAAATCCCAATCCGAACGACGGCGAGATCCGACATGCGCTCGAAGGAAACATCTGTCGCTGCACGGGATACGAGATGATCGTCAACTCCGTGCGATGGGCGGCCGAAAACGCAGGAGGTCCGAAGTGATTCCGGCACCGTTCACCTACGTGCGGGCACGCACGATGGCCGAGGCACACGACGCCCTGGCGACGCACGGCGACGAAGCCAAACTCCTCGCGGGTGGACACTCGCTCATCCCGTTGATGAAGTTGCGTCTTGCCACGCCGAGCGTGCTCGTTGATATCGCGTCACTGCCCGGCTTGTCGGGGATTCGCCAGGAGGGCAACGAGCTCGTCGTCGGCGCCCTCACCCGCCACGTCGTCGTCGAGCGCTCCGCGGAGGTGAACCGTCTGGTTCCGCTGCTTGCCCGCACCGCTGCGCTCGTCGGAGACCCGCAGGTGCGCAACCGCGGCACGATCGGTGGTTCCGTCGCACACGGTGACTCGGCATCGGATCTTCCCGTTGCCCTGCTCGCACTCGGAGCGACGTTCGTTGCCGCGAGCCCTGCCGGCTCGCGCACGATCACCGCGCGGGATTTCTTCGTCGGGTTCTGGCAGACGGCGCTGCAACCCAACGAGATCCTCACGGAGATACGTGTTCCCGTGTCGAATGCCGGTTCGAGCTACCAGAAGTTCACGGTGCGCTCACAGGACTGGGCTGTCGTATCGGTGGCAGTCGCCGGTGACGCCATTGCACTCGGTGCAATGGGCGAGATCCCGCTGCGCGCGAGCGCGGTGGAAGACGCCCTGCGCAACGGTGCGGCGGTTCACGAGGCGGCGCAACTTGCCGATCGCGACACGTCACCGTCGTCGGACATCCGCGCCTCGGCCGACTACCGTCGCCACCTGGCGCGCGTCCTCACCGAAGACGCGCTTACAGACTCTCGCCGGTGACGCCGGGCGGCGTCAGATGAGACGGGCGAGTTCGTACGCCTGACGCGTCGCAAACGTCCACCGGCGCGGCGCATACGCGTCACCAAGAACGTGCACGTTCGGGTGGCGGTGCTTGATCTGGGCGTACAGCTCGTTTTCCGAGTGGCTACCTGTGGCCAACACGACCGAATCAACGCCGTCAATGCGTCGCTCGCGGTAACTGAACGCGTGTGCCACGACGAGATGGTCCCGTTCGATGCGCACGAGCTTGGTACTCGTCACGACCGTGCCGCCCACTTCGTCGAAGCGCGCGAGCATCGCACCGATCGAGTACGCACCGATCAACTGCGACGGCGTCACCGTCGGGTACACCACTGTCACCTCGTGACCGAGGCTGGCGAGGTGATCGGCTACCGACAACGGACTCGGCTGATCGTCCTCGGCGATGACGACCACGCGCTTGCCGAGTCGTGACGGATCGTCGAGTGCCTGGGGCACCGTGAACACGTGCGGCAGGTCGACACCATCGACGAGCGGCGGACGGAACCGCGCACCGGTGGCCACCGCCACGACGTCGGCACCGAAGCCGAGCACCGCGTCGACGTCGGCGGACTTGCCGGTGACGACGTCGACACCGACTTCCTCGAGCCGCCATTTCTGCCACGTGATCCAGCGTGCGTACGCCTTGTTGCTGCGCAGTCGGGCGGCAACCGCGAGCTGCCCACCGAGATGGTCGCTGCGCTCCCAGAGCGTGACGTCGTGCCCGCGCTCCGCAGCAAGGCCGGCGAGTTCGAGTCCTGCCGGACCGGCACCGACAACGATCACCTTGCGCTTGTCCTTGGCCGGCACGAGCGGACCGTCGGTTTCGTGTCCGGCAAAAGGGTTGCTCGCACAGCCGAAACGCAGCCCCTCGACGACGATGCGGTGAATGCAGTCGTTCACCCCGACGCACGGCCGAATCGACTGGGCTCGACCGCGCTTGAGTTTGTTGACGAAATTCGGGTCGGCAAGGTTGGCGCGCACCATGCCCACCATGTCGGCGAGTCCGTGCTCGACGATCTCTGCGGCGCGATCGGCTGTGGACACTCTCCCGACGTAGATGACGGGCAGTTTCGTCGCCTTCTTCATTTCACCGGCAAGCGATGCCCATTGCCCCTCGGCGAACGTGAACGGCGCGATGTACGAAGGCGCACCCCAGTTGTTGCCCACGTCGACGCTGAAGTAGTCGACGAGGCCTTCGTCGGTGAACCGACCGACGAGGTACTCGCAGTAATCCGCCCCGTATCCACCGGGCATGAGTTCGTCCATGCACAGGCGCAGGCCGACGGTGACGTCCGTGCCGACGTGACTGCGAATCGATTCAACGACTTCACGCAGGAACCGCCGTCGGTTCTCCGGCGTGCCGCCGTAGTCGTCCGTACGCCGATTCGTTTTCGGCGACAGGAAGTACTGAACGAGGTCATCGTGATTGGCGTGCACCTCCACGATGTCGGCACCGGCATCGACGGCGATCTTGGCCGACTCGCCGTACTCGCGCACGAGCCAGGCGATTTCGTCGGTGTCGACGGCATGAGGAATGCGCCAGTCACCATGGCCGCTTTGTTCCTGCGACGGTGCCAGGGGTTTGCCCCCCTGCATGACGATTTGTGCCGTGCCCGTGCCACCGGCACGGTGGATGTCGGCCATCATGTCCGCCATTCGCTTGGCGAACTTCGGATGACGGAACAATCCGGGCCCGTATGCACCGAGACCGCTCGGTTCGAATCCCGGCGGCAACGGGTTGCGCAGGTACAACGGACCACCACCGACCCACTCGATGCCACCCTCGACGCGGGCCACGTAGTACTGCTTGTACGCGGCGAACTCCTTGTCGCTGCCGACCATGTTGCCCGACCCGTGCGGCGGCACGATGATCCGGTGCGTGAAGTTGTGCCGCCCGATCGTGATCGGCTGGAACAAGGCGTCGTGCGACTTCTCGCTCATGGCAGGTTTCTTCCCATCGCCGCGAAGTTACTTCTTCGAAATCTTGCGCTGCAACGCCTCGAGACGCTCCCGGAACCACGGCTGGCGGGTGCT
Source organism: Ilumatobacteraceae bacterium (assembly GCA_049433365.1). Lineage (GTDB taxonomy): Bacteria > Actinomycetota > Acidimicrobiia > Acidimicrobiales > Ilumatobacteraceae > F1-60-MAGs027. The sequence continues at coordinate 47,416 of JBMTET010000001.1, forward strand.
CCACAACTGCGGCTCCTGCTCGGCGTCGACGGCTTGGGCGTGCGTCGCCAATTCCCCGATTTCACGCAACGTCTTTTTCACCGCAGCCGACAACTCTTTCGGCGTGGTTGCCGCCCGAGCCGCCATGGTTTGCGCCGCGGCGAGCAATTCGGCGTCGGGCACGCACTTCCAGGCAAGTCCCGCCGCAACCGCGGCGTCACCGTCGAGAACCTCACCGAAGAGCACTGTCGCAGCGGCGGTTTGCGAGCCGGCAATGCGCAACTGCATCCAGGTGTTGCCGCCACCCGGGTGAATTCCCAACTGGAGAAATCGCGAGTCGAATCGTGCCGACTTCCCCGCGATCCGCACGTCGCAGCCCAGGGCAAGGTTCATCCCCGCACCCACCGCGGGTCCGTTCACGGCGGCAAGAGTCGGCAGCGGACTCCAGGCGATACGCAAGAAGCCCTGGTAGATCCCCATCAGCCGCTCCTTGGTCGCTTCGGCGAGATTGCCCAGGTTGGCACCGGCACAGAAAGCGGGGGCAGCACCGGTGACGACGACCGCACCGACCTTGGGATTTGCTTCGGCATCATCCATCGCCGCAGTGATTTCGGCGACCATCTCGGCGGTCATCGTGTTTCGTTCGGCGGGATTGTTCAGGGTGAGCGTGGCAACGCCGTCGGTGATATCAACGAGAAGTTTCGACATATATGGCCCATTGTTTCACATCACTAGTCTGACGGCGTGCTCGACCACGTCTTCACCGACGCAATCGGAGCCCTCCGCGAGGCGTTCGACAAGGCTTTCCTCGAGCGCCAGGCATTCGAGGAACATTTGCAATCCGACGTGCTGCTCGGTGACCTCGTGTGGACGACGAGTTACGGACTCCCCGGTGAGGGACAGCCACCTCGCGTCGTCGCCCACGTCACGTTCACATGGCCGTCGTGGAGCCAGGCGACGTATCGCGCGTGGTACGTCGAGGAAACGTTCCACGAATCACCGGTGATCGAACTCGAAGTCGTGTTCCGGGTGCAGCGACTCGTGTCGGCACCCGATTCGACGCTCATCGGGTCGGCCGTTGCTGCCAGCAGCCCCTCGCTCGGTGGCGAGTCACTCACCCGCGAAAGCATCACGATCGAACACATCACGCCGTCGGACACCCGGCAGCCCGCACAACACGGTGCCGAGCTCGTCTATCAGGGCGTGTACGCACTCGCCGAGGCAACTCTTGCCGACGGCACCAACTCGCTGCTCGACGAGCACTTCGGCACGCTCGGCGGATGGGTGGCTGCGACGCTCGTCAAGCTCGGGGATCTCGCGTTCGATTACCACCCGACGCAGGAAGGCGCCGAATAGTCGCTATCTGGCGAGGCGCGCCGGCAACAAGTTCGCCAGCTCGACGAGCGGCCGCGGTCCGACGTGGCTGATCACCTCGGTAGCAGCAATGGTGGCCATCAGCCCGCAGTCGGCCAGTGATTCGCCACGGGTGAGACCAACGAGAAATCCCGCCGCGTACATGTCCCCCGCTCCCGTCGCATCGACGACACGGTCGACGTCGATCGACGGAATCTCGACATACTCGTCCGGGGTGACGACAACCGAACCGAGGTGACTGCGTGTCACCGCCGCAAGCCGACAGTCACGCCGCAGCTTCATCACCGCCTCGTCGAATGACCCGGTTTCGTACAGCGAGCACAACTCGTGTTCGTTGGCGAAGAGGATGTCGACGTCGTCGCGCACCAACGCGAGAAAGTCGGAGCGATGGCGCTCGACGCAAAACGAGTCCGACAGGGTGAGGGCAACTCGACGTCGTGCCTCGTGGGCGTAACGAGCCGCAACACGAAACGCGTTCTTGGCGTCGTCTTTGTCGAACAGATATCCCTCGAGAAAGACCACCGCCGCCGATTGCACCGCCTCACGCGAGATGTCCGTCGCGGTGAGCACCGCTCCCGCCCCGAGAAACGTGTTCATCGTGCGCTGCCCGTCGGGCGTAACGGCAATGACGCACCGACCCGTGGGCTCGTCATGATCGAATGGTGCGGGAAAGAACCGCACGCCGGCGCGCTCGAGATCGGCGGCAAAGACACGCCCCAGGTCGTCGTCGGCAATCTTGCCGATGAACCCCGCACGGGCGCCGAAACTGGCCATTCCGTGACTGGTGTTGGCGGCCGATCCGCCGCTCGCCTGGATGCACTCCCCGATCCGCGAGTACAAGAAGTCCGACCGGTCGGCGTCAACGAGCATCATCGACGCCTTCACCATGTCGTGGGCGGCAAGGAATGCGTCGTCCACCGGGGCAATGACGTCGACCATTGCATTGCCGATCGTCACGGCGTCGAGAGTCGGCTCGAATGTCACTGTGTCGCCTTGACTGCCACGGTGCTGCCTCCCGGTATGTATGTCCCGCTGTGACGGGTGACAACCTACTCTTTCGCCCCGGTTGGCTAGCGTGAGGAACTCATGGGAACCACTCCGAAGCAACCGACGGGACAAGCGCTGCGCAAAGTCCTCGAGCGCGCATCACAGGCATCGTCCGAGCAGGTGGCAGAGCGCCTCATCGAGTTGCGCACGAATCATGGCTTGTCACAGGCACGGCTCGCCGAACTTGCCGGAGTTGATCGCAAGACGATCAACCGGATCGAGAACGGGCACTTCTCGCCGTCACTCGACACCCTCACACGACTGAGCGTCGTGTTGAAGTGCCGCCTCGCCGACTTTCTCAAGTCGTCGAGCACGTCGCGTCGCTGACTTACAACCAGCCGTCGGCAAGGCCGACGATCGCCCGCTGACACAGGTCGGCGACGGTCAGCGTGTCGGTGTTGGCACACGAGCACCGATGGTCACGGGCCGGGGACGCAACGAATGTCAGACGGGAAAACAGTGCAGCTGCGTCGCGCGGCTCGGCACGATCGCCGTCTTCGAGGGCCGCAACGAGGTCCTGCAACGCAATTGCATCGATGCGCGCGTCCGGTGCATGGCACCGACTGCGGCGCACGTCGTTGCGGCGTGACGTCGTCACGAGGACGTTGCGTCGGTGTTCGCCCGATTCACGCGGACGCGCCGGAAATATGGGTCGTCGACCGGCGACCGAGGCGTCGATGATCGGCATTCTGCCGGGGTTGACGACCCCCACGTCGAGTGGCAGCGCACCGAATGGCCGCCCGCGATTGACCACGTCGATCGCGGTGCGCAACAGATACGCGGTGGTCACCGCCAAGGTACGACACGGTTCGGCGCTCCACAGAACGATCGCCGGCTGATGTGCCAACGACAGCCGGGAGTTGAGCGGCAGTTGCGCGGGACCGCCGGAGCCGTCGGGTTGCCCGGTGCCACCGGGTGCGGACCGACTGAATGGGTCGGGGGCCTCATGTGACCCACTCGTGGTATCTGCTGGATTCACCGCGGGAAACGGTAGTGCATAGGTGTTGCAGGGAACGGTAGCGGAGCCGAGGCTGCAACAAGAACTGATTGTACTCGTCCGCACAAGCACAAACTGCACATGACTGCACATGACTGCACTGCTCGTGCGCTCGTTACGTACGGACGTGCACCTCGACGGTTGCTGCGAGCACCCGCTCACGTAGTTCGCGTTTCAGCACCTTGCCCGCGGCATTGCGCGGCAACGGATCGGTAGCGATGACGACGTATTTCGGCACTTTGAACGATGCGATTCGACCAGCGAGCCAGGACCACACGGCATCGGCACGCAGTGTCACGCCCGGCAACGCCACGAGTGCCACGGCAACCTCCTCGCCGAGGCGCTCGTCAGGCACACCGAACACTGCGGCTTCCCCCACCCCTGCGAGTTCGTAGATCGCGCTTTCCACCTCGGCGCAGTACACGTTTTCGCCGGCGCGCAGGATCATGTCGGTCGCCCGATCCTCGATGAACAAGAAGCCCTCGTCGTCGAGGCGCCCGATGTCGCCGGTACGCAGCCATCCGTCGCGCAACGCGTCTGCCGTGGCGTCGGCGCGGTTCCAGTAGCCGCGAAACAACATCGGACCGCTCAGCCAGATGTCACCCGTGACACCGGCGGCCACCGCGCGACCGTCGCTGTCGCGAATCTCCACTTTCATCGGCGGTACTGCGCGACCCGTTGACGTCGGTCGCCGAAGGTACTCGGGCCCACGATTGCCGGGACCGTACGCGTTCGTCTCGGTCATTCCGTAGCCGAGTTGCGGACCGGCCCCGCGCAGCGAATCCGCAACTCGCTGCACCAGAGTTGCCGGTGCCGGGGCACCGCCGCCACCGACCGAACGCAACGATGACGTGTCGAAGCGGGTGAAGTCGGGGCTGTTCAACAGGTCCCAACTCTGCGTCGGAACGCCGATGAAGTTGGTCACTCGTTCGCGTTCGATGAGCTCCAATGCACGCACGACGTCCCACTTGCGCATCATCACGAGTTTCAATCCGGCCACGAGTGAGCTGAGCATGACGGCCACGCAGCCGGTGACGTGGAAGAGCGGCACGATGAGGATGAAGCACAGCGGAAAATCCTCGGGCGGAGGTTTGGTCGTTGCCCGCACACCGTCGACGTGTTGACGGCATGAAAATGCCATCAAGGCACTGATGATCGCCCGGTGCGTCGACACGGCTCCTTTGGGTCGGCCCGTCGTCCCCGACGTGTAGAGAATCGTCGCATCGTCGTCGGCTGCGACACCCCGTGCGCCGGGATGAGCGCGGGCGCGAGCAACGCACTCCTCCCAGCGGTGCACCCCGGGACCAACCGATGCACTCGCTCGCACGCAGACTACGTCGATGCCGAGTCGTGCGCACGATGCGGCGGCGACGCCGTAGCGCTCCTCGTCGCACACGAGTACCCGCGCACCGCTGTCGGCAAGGGCAAAATCCATTTCATCGCTCGTCCACCAACTGTTCAACGACACCGATACCAATCCACTCGACACGACCCCGACGAACGCCATCACCCACTCGGGATAGTTGCGCATTGCGATGGCGACGCGTTCGCCGCGCTGCATACCGAGGTCGGTCGCGAGGTAGCCGGTGAACGCATCGGCCTGCGCAAATACGTCGGCAAAGCCGTACCGCTCCCCCTCGTAGACGAGGAACTCCTTGTCGGCGTGGCGACGGGCGAGAGCGAACAAATCACCGAGATGTTCCGGGGCGTGACGAAACACCTGCATCTCCACGCCGCGCACCTCGCCGGTCGTCAGTTCGAACAGCTGACCGGGGCCGGTGACGATGTCGATCGCCTCCTGCCACGACACCCCCTGCGGCGTGGTCACGATGCGTGCCTCACCCCGCCGCAGTCACCACCGCGTGATCGCAACGACACAGCGCCTCCCTGCCGGTGGCGCCTCGAACGCACGTGTGCGCCCGGTCGGCGGTCCAACGACGACACCCAGCATTGCACGGCACGGCACCGCACCTCACGCGTCGAGTGGAGCTGAGGGGAATTGAACCCCTGGCCTGTACATTGCGAACGTACCGCTCTGCCAACTGAGCTACAGCCCCGCGCCGATTGAGGCTAGCGGCGGGCCGCGTTAGGCGACGCGGCGAAACTGGTGCTGACGGCGAACCGCGTCGCGCCGCGCACGGAGTTGCACGAGCACATAGCAGTAGCCGATGAGCGCAATCGTTGCGACCGTGAAAGTCCACGCAAAGAACATCGTGCGCGTCGTCAGGGCGAGAAACAGCGACAGCACGGCGGCCCCGAACAGTCCGACGACCCAGTTCTGGCGTCGGCGCCTGACGAGTTCACGCTCGAACGACGGCCCCTCGAAGCGGGCGTGGCGCCGTGCCCCGGCGGGGCGGGCAAAGGCCGTGGTGGCGTGGCTCATGTGGCTGCCCACGTGATGCAACGGCCGACGCAGGGCCTGGGTGGCGGGAGCAAAGGGGCGGGCCATCGAACGCAGCGGCGCCGGCTGGGGGCGCCCACCGCGCTGCAAGGTGTGCAGTTGGCGACGGAACTGTGACACGGAGGTGCCGGGGGTGTTGCGGATCCGGGCACGCACAAGCGGAGGGAGCAACACTGCTGCCCACGCGGCGGCGACGATGAGGAGGATGAGCTGACTCATGAACCGCATGGAGTCTACGGCAAAGATGACAATCTCGTGACAGACCCGCGGGCACGGCCCCACCCCGGGACGGGCGCCGTCAGGTCATCGGGATGGCACCGCAGCGGTGTGAGCGCGCCCGCTGGGCCCCATTCAGGCGTCGGGGTCGCGCCGGTACGGGCCCTGGCGGCCGCCCGTCTTTTCCCACAAGGTGAGTTCCCCGATGACCATCTCGCGGTCGGCGCTCTTGCACATGTCGTAGATGGTGAGGGCGGCAACGGCGCATGCGTGCAGCGCCTCCATCTCGACGCCGGTGCGTTCGATCGTCTCGACCTGGGCTTCGATGGCGACGTGATCGTCGCCGATGTCGAAGTTGACGTGCACCGCACCGACGAGCAACGGATGGCACAACGGAATGACGTCGGAAGTGCGCTTCGCCGCCTGAATGCCCGCCACGCGCGCCACTGCCAGGACGTCTCCCTTCTTTACTTCCCTGTTCGCGATTGCCGCCGTCGTCTGCGGGCTCATCATGACCTTGCAGCGGGCAATTGCCCGCCGGTGAGTCGGCTCTTTGGGCGTGACGTCGACCATGCGCGCCCGACCGTGCGGGTCGAGATGGGAGAAATGTACCTCGCTCACTTCATCCACCGATCTGACTCATCGAGCGGCCGGGACGAATGAAATTCACCTGACCGATTTGATGGCCCGCCCACTTCGTGCCGACCGCGCGACGAATGAGCGCTTCGAGCTCGTCGTCGGTACCGCCGCCGCGCAACAAGGCACGCAAGTCGAACTCGGTGGTGGCGAACAGGCACGTGCGGAACTGACCGTCGGCGGTGAGGCGAACGCGATCGCAGTCGCCGCAAAACGGCTTCGTCACGGTGGGGATGACTCCGACGGTGCCGGCACCGTCGCGGTAGCGCCAACGATCGGCGGGGGCCGCACCACGGGCAGGAATCGCCTCGAGCGGGTGCACGGCGTCGATGGCCGCAACGATCTCGTCTTGCGACACGACGTCGTTGCTCATCCAGCCACCCTGCGCATCGAGGGGCATGAACTCGATGAAGCGAACCTCGATTCCCTTGCGACGACCGAATTCGGCCAGATCGACGACTTCATCGTCGTTGACACCCCGCTGCACGACGGCATTCACCTTCACCGGGGAAAATCCGGCGGCAATCGCCGCGTCGATGCCTTCGAGCACCGAATCGAGCTCGTCGCGTCGAGTCATCGTGATGAAGCGGTCGCGGCGCAAGGTATCGAGGCTGATGTTGATCCGCGCCAATCCGGCCCGGCGCAAACCGCCGGCGACGAGGGCGAGCGTGGCGCCGTTCGTCGTGAGAGCAAGGTCGATCGGCCGTCCGGCACGGGGTGAAGCGGAGGTCGCGGGCACGACGAGTGTGGAGAGTTTCTCGATGAGTCGCGGCAAATGGGCACGCACCGTGGGTTCACCCCCGGTGAGACGGATGCCGTCGACGCCGAAACGTTCGACGCACACTTTGGCCACCCGGCGAATCTCTTCGTAGGTGAGCACCTCGGAGCGCGGCAGCCAGGCGAGCCCCTCCTCCGGCATGCAATAGGTGCAACGGAAGTTGCACCTATCGGTGATCGAAATCCGCAGGTCACGCACTGCCCGACCGAAGGGATCGATGAGCTCGGGGACGTGATGACCCTGTGCCATGGGCAAAGCCTAAAGCCGACCGATCAGAACGGCCAGAGGACGTCGATCTCCGCGCCAGCATCGATCCCCGTGCCGTCGGGCACCACTGCCAAGGCGTTGGCCAACGCGGTGGCGGCAAGTTGGTGACTCCCCTGCGGTCCGGCGTCGCGCACGTGGATCCGACCGTCGGTGCCCGGTTCGGCGAACACGCGCATGTAATGCACCTTGCCGTCGGGTTTGCGCCGCAATGCAGTGTCGGCGACCGCGCGAATCGTCGGCCGCACGACGTCGTGACGATGCCCCATCATTTTGCGCAACGCGGGTCGGGCGAGGAGTTCGAAACTGATGAGCGACGACACGGGATTGCCCGGCAACCCGAACACCGGCACCGTGCGTGACGAACCGTCATCGGGGGCAAGTTCGCCGAAGGCAAACGGCTTGGCCGGCTTGATCGCCAGTTGCATCCAGCGCATCGTGGCGATCCGCGACAACACCGCCTTGACGACGTCGAAATCTCCGACGCTCACTCCGCCGCTCGTGACGATTGCGTCGCAGTTCCGCGCGGCGTCGCGCAACACCCCCTCGAGCACCGACTCGTCGTCGGCAACGATGCCGAGATTGATGACCTCGCACCCCTCGCGCAGCAAAACGTTGTGCAGCGACGTGAGATTGCTTTCACGAATCTGACCGCGCCGCAACGGCGAACCGTCGACGACGAGTTCGTCTCCGGTCGACACGAGCGCCACTCGTGCACGACGATGGGCGAGCACGACCCGAGCATTGATGCTCGCGAGCACTCCGGCGCCGGCCGGGCCGACGACGGTTCCGGCGCGGAACACGACGTCACCGCAACGCACGTCGTCGCCGACGGGTCGCACCGACGTACCGGCGGCAACCGTGCGCTTGACGACGACCGTGTCCGGTCCGGGTGACTCGGTGTCTTCGAGCATGACGATGGCGTCGGCTCCATCGGGGATCACCGCTCCCGTCATGATCCGGATCGCCGTGCCCGGTTCGCAGCGCAACGCCGAATCATCGCCCGCGGCAATCGTGCCGACAACGGCGAGGCTGACGGGCGTCACGACCACGTCGGCGCTGCGCACGGCGAATCCGTCCATCGCCGTGTTCGCGTACGGCGGAACGTCCTCGCGGGCCACGACGTCGGCGGCAAGAACCCGGCCCACCGTGTCGAGATACGACGTGTCGACCCCCGGCAGTACCGGACAGCGTCCGATGACGAACTCGCGGGCTTCTTCGAGCGGAATCATCTCCGTGACGGTAGCCCGACGTCGCCGTGGAAGGCTGAACGGATGCCCGCACATCTCGCATTTCCGGGGGACGGGCTCAGCTGGTCGTGGAGCGGCCCCGACGACGAACGCGTGCACGGAACCGTGCGCTGGGAAAACGAGGGCTTCACGGTGGAAGGGACCCTCGGCCGTGACGATGCGACCTACGTCGTGCGTTTGTCGGCGATGTTGCGCGTACAGCAACTTCTCCTGTTTCGCGACCTCGAGGAGCCGGATTTGTGGCTCGCCCGTGATCGACACGGACGCTGGGGCGAAGTGAACGGAGCACACCGTCCCGACCTCGACGGATGCGAGTTCGTCGACTTCGCACGCACACCACTCACCAACTCACTCGTCATCCGGGCATTGCCCCTCGCCCACCCCGATGCCGCACTCGTATCGGTTGCCGCAATCGACGTGACGACTCTCGGTATCACTGCACGCACGGTGCGCTACGAACGCACCGGGGACGCGTCGTGGCGGTACGAAAGCTTGCTCACCGGATCAACGGTGGAGGCCGACGTCGATGCACACGGCATCGTTGTCGACGAGTCCGCCGGTTACCGACGAATCGCCGAATAGACGAGGCGCTTCAGCTCTGCGCGCACCGGATGCGTGTGCGAGGGCAGCAACTGGGCAAAGAAGAGTGCGATGACGTCGTGCACCGGATCGACCCAGAAGGTCGTCGTCGCCGCGCCGCTCCACGAGAATTCACCGGCAACGCTCGGCAGTGCGGTTCGGGTGGGATCGACGACGACGGCGACGCCGAAGCCGAAGCCGACGCCGGAGAGATCGTCACCGGGCGTCACCGGTTCACCGATGGCAGCGATGTCGTGTCCGCCGGGCAGTTGGTTCGTCGTCATTGCGTGCACCGTGCTCCGACTCGCCACGCGCACGCCTTCGATCTCACCACCCGCAGCGAGCATGCGCGCAAACCGCAGATAATCGGCCGCGGAAATGATGAGCCCGCCGCCACCGGCCATGAACAACGGTCGGCGTCGACCCGAGCGGCTCATTGCATCGGATCGCACCGCACGGTGCGTCACCGCCTCGGGTACGTACATTGCCGCCAGACGCTCGGCGCGCTCGTCATCAACCCAAAAGTCGGTGTCGTTCATCCCCAACGGGCGCAGAATCGTGCGTCGCAGATGGTCGTCGAGCGATTCGCCCGTCACCACCTCGATGAGCCTGCCGAGAACGTCGGTAGCGACGGAGTAGTTCCAGCGTCGGCCGGGCTCGTGAACGAGCGGAAAATGCGCCCACTGGGTGCATGCAGCCGCGACGTCGATGCCCTTCGGAACGGAGAACTCGTAACCGGCGCCGCGGTACAGCGCATCAACGGGATGGCGGTACAAGAACCCGTACGTGAGGCCGCTCGTGTGCGTGAGCAAATGACGCACGGTGATCGGATGTTGCGCGGGGCGAGGTTCGCTCACCGCATCCACCCACACGCTCGGCGCCGCGAACTCCGGCAGATGTGCCGACACAGGGTCGTCGAGCGACAAGGTTCCTGCGGCACACAAATTCAGCGCCGCCAACGACGTGACGGGTTTCGTCATCGAGTAGACCCGCCACAACTCGTCGCCGCGCACCGGTCGACCCGACTCGCGATCGCTCCATCCGTGGCGCGAGTCGTGCACCACTTCTCCCCCGTGGGCGAGCACGAAATGACATCCCGCCAACCGACCGTCGCCGACGTAGGCGGCGAGATGGGCGTCGATCGCCGCCAGCGATGCGGTGTCGAATCGCGTTGACGCGTGCGATCGGGGTGCCGTGGAGTCGTCGCTCACCGGTGACGACCCGTCAGGACTGCTCGAGTCGTCGCTGCAACCACTCGCGCAACTCGGTCCCGGTACCGGGCCGGCTGAGCGTGCGATCGACGACTGCGGTGAGCATGCCGAGCGGCGTTCCGGTGTCGTGGCGCGTGCACCGGGCGACGACGGCGCCGACGCGGTTGTTGCGGGCACGAGCGGCGAGGGCATCGCTGAGTTGAATCTCGCCGTTGTTCGCCGGAGCGAGACGTTCGAGCTCGGCGAAGATGTCGGCTTCGAGCACGTAGCGACCGACGATGGCCAACTCGCTCGGGGCATCGGCGGGATTCGGCTTTTCGACGACGTCAACCACCGGTGCGCGGCCCGCGTGCAACGGGGCACCCAAGGCAATGCATCCGTACGACGACGTCCGTTCGCGCGGTACCGCCACCACACCGACCGACGACCATCCGTGTTCGCGATGATCGGCCACGAGATCGGCGAGCAGCGACGAGTCGCCCATCAATTCGTCGGGGAGCAACACCGCAAATGCTTCGTTCGCGACGGCCTCACGTGCGCACGCCACGGCATGACCCAGGCCCCGCGGTGCGTCCTGGTCGACGACGACGACGTCGCCGCCCGGAAACGTTGCCTCGACCCAGGCGCGGATCGCCGGCTTGTGTGCACCGGAGATGACGACGATTCGCTCGATCCCCGCGCCATGCGCCTCGTCGATGACGACTTGCATCGCCGGGGTGTCGAACACCGGGAGCAATTCCTTGGGAACTGCGCGGGTGGCGGGTTGAAACCGCGTGCCCAATCCGGCCGCGGGGATCACAGCACTGCGCACGGCCACCAGCTCATCGTAGACTTCAGCGCCGCATGCCCACCTACGTGTACCGCTTCATCGACACCGGGGAAACCATCGAAGTGCAGCAGTCATTCGATGACGAACCCCTGCGCGAGGCCCCGCACCCGAGCGACGGCAAGCCGCGGCCCGTGAAGAAGGTCTTCACGCCCGTTGGCATCACGTTCAAAGGCGGCGGGTTCTACAAGACCGATTCGAGCAGCTCGTCCTCGGGCGGCTCGTCGAGTTCGGATTCTGCCGGATCCTCCCCATCGTCGTCGTCAACAACATCGTCAACAACATCGTCAACACCGTCGTCAACACCGGGCACGGCAGCCGGGTCCGGCGACTGAGCGTCGCACACCGTCGAGTCACACCGCGCCGCCACCGCTCATCCCCGGCACACAACTCCGGAATGAGACAACGTTTCCCCGGTGGTGTCGAGCACGCATGACTCGGGTCGAAGACCTCGTCGTGCGCAACCGGCTCGTTCGCCACACCACGCTCATCCTGCTCGCCGCAGTCACCGCGGCGTGCTGGTTGGCCATCACATGAATGTGGTCGCGGCCGGTGCCGTGAAGCCGACGACGAATGGTCAGCGCACGCCGGATGCGGCGATGAGCAGTACGACGACACCGAGCACGATGCGGTAGCCGACGAACGGCGCAAACGATCGCATCGATGCGAGTCGCACCAGCACGCGGATTGCCGCCCATCCCGACACGAACGCGGCGACAACGCCGACGCCGAGCGCAGCGAGCGTGCCCGAGGCAACTCCGCTGCGCAGCACACCAATTGCCTCGAACAACCCCGCGGCACCGACGATCGGGATGCCGACGAGAAACGACAGTCGCACGGCCGCAGCCCGCTCGTAACCGAGCATTCGCCCGGCAGCGATCGTGATCCCCGAACGCGACGTACCCGGGTTCAGAGCCAGCACCTGCATCGCACCGATGACGAGTGCGTCGCGCACGCCGAGATCGTCCGTGCGTCGTCTCGTCGGACGCCGATCGGCCCAACCGAGCACGAGACCAAAGACGATGAGCGACACCGCGACGACGATCGGCCCGCCCAGACGATCGGCGATGACGTCGCGCAGCATGACACCGACAATTCCCGCGGGCAACGCCGACAGCACGATGAGCCACGCCCGCGCGGCGATCGGGTCGCGCATCGCACGTGACGGAGCAACGAGCGAGCCGATCCCGGCTCGAACGAGGGGGGCGAGATCGGCACGCAGCGCAACGACGACGGCCGCGAACGTCCCCACGTGAAGTGCCGCATCGAACGACGTCGCCTCACTCTCGGTGGCGAACGTTTGCCAGTCGAAGAGCCACGGCACGAGCGCAAGATGACCGCTCGACGACACGGGCAGGAACTCGGTGACACCTTGCACGATTCCCAGCACGAGGGCCTCGAACACGGAGAGCATCGGCGGATCAGGTACCGCTCAGCGTCACGTCGTTGATGACGAGCGACAGCCCGGCTGCCCGCATCGGCAACCACTCGACATCACCACCGATCGCGACGATGTCGAGCAGCATCCGCTGCAGCGTGCTCGCAATGGTGAACTCGCGAATCGGCCCGGCGATCACGCCACCCGAGATGAGCATGCCCGCCGCACCGGTGGAGAAATCGCCGGAGACGGGGTTGACTCCGCTGTGCAAGCCCGACACGTCCTGGATGAGAACGGCGTCGTCGAGCGCCGCGATGAGTTCGGCCTGCGATTGCGTACCCGGAACGACCTGCATCGCGAGGCAACCGACTCCCGGACTTGATGCGAATCCGCCCCGCGTGGCGTTGCCCGTCGAGCGGGTGTTCATTCGACGGGCGCTGTACGACGAATGCACGTGCATTTTCAACTCGCCGCGATCGATGAGCACGTTGCGCCGCGCCGCGAGACCCTCACCGTCGATGTCGGTGGCGGTGTATGCGAGGGGGTTCGTCGGATCATCCACAAGAGTGAGTTGCGACGTGGCAACGACTTCCCCGAGTCGATCGGCAAAGATGCTCCGCCCCTTGGCCACGTTTTCGCCGCTGAATGCACTCGAGAGAATGCCGACGAACTGCGCCGTCACGTACGGATCGAGCACGATCGTCGTGCGTCGACTCGATGGCTTGGTGGCACCGAGCAAGCGGGTTGCGCGCTCGGCCGCCTGACCCGCCGCCTTGGCAAGATCGAGTTCACGCGGTGAATCCCCGACGGCGAAACCGAAACCGGTTTGCGTTTCGTCGCCGTCGTCGGCGAGCGTTGCCACCGAGACGTAACACGAATTGCCTCGTCCGCTCACACGGATGCCCGTCGTCGTCGCGAATGCCGACTCGCTCCAGTCGTCTTCGTAGTTCGCTTCCTCGGTGCGCACCCGCGAATCGGCGGCAAGCGCACGCCGTTCCAACTCCTTGGCCATCGCCACTTTGCTGTCGGTCGGCCACGCCGCCAACTCGTCGTTCCACAACACCTGCGGAACCGGTACGACACCGTCGGGTTCGGCGAGCCCCGCATACGGATCAACCGTGCCGTACCGGGCGTTCTCCCGCGCCTGGGCGAGCACGTCGGCAATGACGTCGTCCTCGAGGCTGCCCGCGTACGCGGTTCCGGTACGCCCCTCGTGAATGACACGAATGCCCACTCCCTGACTTTGTGCCGAAACGAAGTGCTCCACTTCGCCCTCGTACACGCGTACCGAGGTGTCTCCACCGCGCCCGACGACGGCTTCGATCTGTTCGCCCCGTGCGGCTCGGGAAACGATGCGGTCGGCGATCTCCTGCAGATCGGGAACGTCGGTTCTCACGGCGTCACCGCCGGTGCGTTCGGCGACGAATCGGTGCCGAGGTGCGCACGACTTCGACGTGCGTCATGCTGCGGTGCCACCGACGGTCATCGACCGCACCCGCAGAGTCGGCTGGCCGTCTCCGACGGGGACGCCTTGTCCGTCCTTGCCGCAGGTGCCGGGATTGCCCATGGCGAAGTCGTTGCCGAGAAGATCGATGTCACGCAACACCTGCGGGCCGTTGCCGATGAGATTGCCGTCGCGCAGCGGCTCGGTGATCTCGCCATTTTCGATGAGGTACGCCTCGGTCATGCCGAACACGAAGTCACCGCTCGCCGTGTCCACCTGTCCACCCCCGAGCTTGGCCACGAACACGCCCTGTTTCGTGTCGCGCACGATTTCGTCGGGGTCGTGCGGACCGTTGAGCACGAACGTGTTCGTCATGCGCACCATCGGCAGATGCTGGTAACTCTGGCGCCGGCCGTTGCCGCTCTGAGCGTGACCTTGTTTGCGTGAGCGCAGGTAGTCCCACATGTAATCAGTGAGCACTCCGTCCTGAATGAGCACGTTGCGCTGAGACGGATGGCCTTCGTCGTCGATACCGATCGCTCCCCACTCCGCCGTCATCGTTCCGTCGTCGATGAGCGTGACGAGCGGCGAGGCGACCAGTTCGCCGGTGCGCCCGCGGTAAACGCTCGCGCCCTTGCCGACGAGGTCGGCTTCGAGACCGTGGCCGCACGCCTCGTGAAACAGCACGCCACCCGAGCCGTTCTTGATGACCACGGGCATCGATCCCGACGGTGCGGGTCGGGCACGCAACTTCGTCACCGCCTGACGAGCCGCGCGACGCGCCAATTCCTCGACGTCGTTGTCATCGAACATCTCGAAGCCGATCGTGTGTCCGAGGGAGTCGTAACCCGTCTGCATCCCGCCGTCACCCTGGGCTACGACGCTGACGCGCACCAACGTGCGCACCTGTTCGTCGACCGCAAATACTCCTTCGGAGTTGGCGACGAGAATTCGCTTGAACGAATCGCCGTACCCGGCCGAGACCTGCACGATCGAGCCGTGTACGGAGCGTGCCGCGTCGTCGATGCGTCGCAGCAGTTCGACTTTGTTCTTCGTATCCACGTCGGAAGGGCGAATCTTCACGTCGTTGACGGGATGCGTGACGGGTTGACCCAGCGCAACGGTGGCCGACGAGGCCGACGTTCCGCGTGCAGCCGCTGCAGCAGCGCGCGCAGCGGCGATGAGGCCGCGTTCGCTGAGGTCGGCGGTGTGCGCATAACCGGTGGTGTCACCCGACACGACGCGAATTCCTGCGCCGCGATCGCGACCCGAGGACACTTGCTCGATTCGGCCGTCGTCGAGACCCGCGGACGTCGAGCGCTTGTCCTCGACGTAGATTTCGACGAAGTCCGCACCGTCGGAACGACCCGCCGACAGCACGCGTTGCAGTACGTCGGGGGCGACGAGAACTTCGGTTGAAGCTGGCATGGCCAAATCCTACCGATCGTCGCATGGGTAGTGTCTGGCGCGGTTCACATGCGCAATTCGGCCACGGGATCACACGCGATGCACATCTCGATTGGCGAGACCCACCGCACGTTGTGGTGGCGGGAAGCGCTCATTGCGATTCTCTTCTACGTTGTCTACAGCATCGTACGCAACCTGTTCGGCTCGGCGCTCGTCACGGGCACGCAGATTCCCATCGAGGCGTTCCTCAACGCGATGCGCATCATCCGCTTCGAGCGTGCGCTCGGGTTGTTCCACGAGGAATCCGTGCAGGACTGGTTCGTTGATTCGCCTCTCTTCATGCAAATCGTCAACACGTACTACGGACTCGCCCACTTCCTCGTCACGGCGTTGGTATTCGGCGTCCTGTTCGTTCGCCACCCCGGCGCATTTCCGCTGTGGCGCAGCACGCTCGCATTCACGACCGCCCTCGCTCTCATCGGCTTCGCCCTCTTTCCCGTCATGCCACCGCGGCTGCTCGACGCGCCGTGTCCGCCGGTTGCTGCCGGCGGTGCGTGTATTCGCAGCGAACTGCGCACCTTCAACGACGCGAGGACCTTCGGCTTCGTCGATTCGATCGACGTACATGGCGGACCGTGGGCGTTCGACGAGGGTCCGGGCAAGGCTCTGTCCAACCAGTACGCCGCGATGCCCTCGCTGCACATCGGCTGGGCAACGTGGTGCGTGTTTGCGCTCCATCCGTTCATGAAGCGCCGTGTCCTGCGTCTCGCGCTCGTCCTTCATCCGACGATCACGCTGTTTGCGATCGTCGTCACAGGCAACCACTTCTGGATCGACGGAGTCGGTGGAATCGTCGTGTTCGCTGCCGGGCGCGTGCTCGGCGGGCGCCTCCACCGCTGGAATCGGACCCGCTTGGCACGGCGTCGATCCGCACACGACGAGTAGCGTTGAATCACCATGGCGCTGCAGGACATTCGCCAACCAAGCGATCTTCGCGGCCTCAACGGCGAGCAGTTGCAGGAGCTCGCGGCCGAAATACGCGACTTTATCGTCGCTGCCGTGTCGGAAACGGGCGGCCACCTCGGCTCCAATCTCGGAGCCGTCGAATTGACGATGGCACTGCACCGGATCTTTGATTCACCCACCGACGCCATCTTGTGGGATACCGGCCACCAGGCGTACGTCCACAAACTGCTCACCGGCCGCCGCGGCGGGTTCTCCCAGTTGCGTCAGGCCGGCGGATTGTCCGGCTACCCGAGTCGCGAAGAGAGCGTCCACGACTTCATCGAGAACAGTCACGCATCGACCGTGCTCTCGTATGCCCACGGCCTCGCCGTTGCCCGCGACAATGCCGTCGCGTCGCACCGTCACGTCGTTGCGGTGATCGGTGACGGCTCGCTCACCGGCGGAATGGCGTACGAGGCACTGAACAACCTCGGGCATTCGCGGTCACGGGTGATCATCGTGCTCAACGACAACGGCCGCTCGTACGCACCGACGATCTCCAACATCACCCAGCCGGCGTACCCGCTCGACGATACGACCGACATGCCCCGCCCCACCGACCGTCTCACGCGGCGCCTGTCCCGTGCACTGACAAATGCCCGCCTCAACCCGGTGTACGTGCGGCGACAACGCCGCTTCGAGAAGTTCCTCTACGACCTGCCGTACATCGGACCGCAAGCCGAACGCGGCTTCGAAGCGTTGAAGGCCGGCATCCGCGAGTACCTGCAACCGACGGCATTTTTCGAGGCGCTCGGCGTGCGCTACGTCGGCCCGATTGACGGCCACGACTTCGCCGAACTCGAACATGCCTTCCAGTCGGCGATCGAGCGTTCGAGCGAAGGACCGATCGTCGTGCACGTCCTCACACAAAAGGGTCGCGGCTACCCACCGGCCGAGGATGACGACGAAAAACACCTCCATGACGCACCCGTGTTCGATCCCGTCAGCGGTCCGCCCAAAGCGGTGCCGACGGGTTACACGCAGGCGTTCGCCGACGCCATCACCAAGGAAGCACAGCTCGATTCACGAGTCGTTGCGATCACCGCGGCAATGCCCGGACCCACCGGTCTGTTGCCGTTCCAGTCGCACTTCCCCGATCGATTCTTCGACGTCGGCATCGCCGAACAACACGCGGTCACGTTCGCCGCGGGTATGGCGATGGGCGGTTTGCGACCCGTCGTTGCTCTGTACTCGACGTTCCTCAACCGTGCATGGGACCAACTCGTGTACGACGTGGCACTGCACCGTCTGCCCGTCGTGTTCTGTCTCGACCGCGCAGGAATCACCGGCGACGACGGCCCGAGCCATCACGGCATCTACGACATGGCCCTGCTGTCGAAGGTGCCGGGAATGCGCGTGCTCGCCCCGTCGAGCGCACAGGATCTGCAACAGATGCTCCACGATTCGATGACTCTTGCCGACTCCGGCCCCGTGTGCATTCGCTACCCGAAAGGCACGGCACGACAGGTCACCGAGCACGAAGTCGGGTCGGGAATCTCCGCACGCCGCTTGTCGCAGGATCCTGCTGCGAAGGTGTGCATCCTCGCCGTCGGCAAACTCGTCGGGTCCGCCATGCAAGCCGTCGAGGCACTCGCCGCACGCAACGTTGCCGTGACGGTGTGGGATGTGCGCTGCTGCGTTCCCGCCGATCCCGCAATGATCGAGGATGCGGCGCGCCACGACGTCGTGCTCACCTACGAAGACGGCATCGCCGATGGCGGCATCGGTGCGCTGCTCACCGACGCCGTACGCCGCCACGAGGGTGTCCGAACGTCGCGATACGTCGTGCGCGGTGTGCCGACCCGGTTCATCCCGCACGCCAAACCGGGTGTCATTCTCTCCCAGTTGGGTCTCGACGCTGCCGGCATCGAAGCCGATGTCGTGTCGGTTCGCGGACGCTGACACGTGAACGATCTCGACGTCGCTTTGCGCGCCGCCGACGCGGCCGATGCCGTCGCACTTGCCGGATTCAATGACCGGAGTTTCGTGGTCGAGCACAAGGACGACGCGAGCGAGGTCACCGCGATCGATCGTGCCACCGAACGAGCGATCACGACGGTGTTGCGCGATGCGTATCCCGATGATGCAGTCGTCGGTGAGGAGTTCGGCCGGATCGGACCGGCCACCGCTCGTCGTGAGTGGTACGTCGACCCCATCGACGGCACGAGCAATTTCGTGCGCGGCGTTCCCGTTTGGGGTTCGCTCATCGCCCTTGTCGTCGACAACGCACCGGTGACCGGTGTGGTATCCGCACCGGCGCTCGCCCGACGCTGGTGGGCGACACGCGGCGAGCCGGCCTACCTGAACGGGCGGGTCATCCGTGCAAGCGCCACCCCCGATCTCGATCGCGCCTTTGCCAGCGTCACGGTGAGCGAATCGTGGCACGCCGCCGGCAAGGGCCCCGCACTCGATGCGCTCATGCGCGACGTCGCCCGGGTACGCAACTACGGCGATTTCTGGCAGCACATGCTCGTCGCCGAAGGTGCCCTCGACATCTCGATCGACGCCATCGGATTGAAGCCCTACGACATCGCCGCACTCGTGCCGATCGTCGAAGCTTCGGGTGGCATGTGGAGCGACCGCTTCGGTGCGGCGCAGTGGCGCGGAGACACGATCGTGTGCGCAAACCCCCGCCTGCACGGCGCGGTCGTTGCGCGACTCACCGCATAACGCGGTTCGCTGCATCGGGCACCGCCAAGGGGTCTCAGATGTCCCCGACAATGACACTGCCGCGCCCCGCTGATGCGGAACGCGGCAGTGTTCGTGATTTCAGATGTCACACCCCGTGATCACACGGGGCGGGGTCGTTACATCATCCCCATTCCGCCACCGGGCATGCCGCCGCCGGCCGGAGCCGGGTTCTTTTCCGGCTTGTCGGCAACGAGGCACTCGGTGGTGATGACGAGGGCGGCGATCGATGCCGCGTTCTGCAACGCAGCACGGGTCACCTTCGCCGGGTCGATGATGCCGGCCTTGACGAGGTCGGTCACCTCACCGGTGGCGGCGTTGAGACCGACGTTGCCCTTGGCAGCCTCGACCTGTTGCACCGCGACGGCACCTTCGATACCCGCGTTGTCGGCAATGTGTCGTGCCGGTGCAACGAGCGAGTCATAGACGCTGCGCGCACCGGTTGCCTCGTCACCCGAGAGTGACTCGACGACCTTGAGCACGGCGGGCCGGGTGCGCACGAGGGCGGTACCACCGCCGGCGACGACACCTTCTTCGATCGCCGCGCGAGTTGCCGAAACGGCGTCCTCGATGCGGTGCTTCTTTTCCTTGAGCTCGACCTCGGTTGCCGCACCGACCTTGATGACGGCAACGCCACCGGCGAGCTTGGCGAGGCGCTCCTGGAGCTTCTCGCGATCCCAGTCGCTGTCGGTGTTGTCGATTTCGGTCTTGATCTGGTTGATGCGTCCGGCAACCTCGGCCTTGTCACCGTGGCCGTCGACGATCGTCGTGTTGTCCTTGTCGATGATGACGCGCTTGGCACGACCGAGCAGATCGAGCGTTGCGTTCTCCAACTTGAGACCAACTTCCTCGCTGATGACCTGGCCACCGGTGAGGATCGCCATGTCCTGGAGCATCGCCTTGCGACGGTCTCCGAAGCCCGGAGCCTTCACGGCCGAGGAGTTGAACGTGCCACGGATCTTGTTGACGACGAGCGTCGCAAGTGCCTCACCCTCGACGTCTTCGGCGACGATGAGCAACGGCTTGCCGGTCTTCATCACGGCTTCGAGCAGGGGCAGCATCGACTGGACCGTCGAGATCTTCGCGGAGTGGTAGAGGATGTAGGGGTCCTCGAGCACCGCTTCCTGGCGGTCTTGGTCGGTGACGAAGTAGGGCGAAAGGTAGCCCTTGTCGAACTGCATTCCCTCGGTGAACTCGAGTTCGATGCCGAAAGTGTTCGACTCTTCGACCGTGACGACACCGTCCTTGCCGACCTTGTCGATGGCGTCGGCAATGACCTTGCCGATTGCGCCGTCGGCAGCCGAGATCGTCGCCACGTTGGCGATGTCACCCTTGTCGTCGACGTCCTTGGCCTGTGACTTGATCGCGTCCACGGCGGCGGCAACTGCCTTTTCGATGCCGCGCTTCAAACCCATCGGGTTCGCGCCGGCGGCGACGTTGCGCATGCCGTGCGTGACCATCGCCTGGGCGAGCACGGTGGCCGTGGTGGTTCCGTCACCGGCGACATCGTTCGTCTTCGTCGCCACTTCCTTCACCAACTGGGCGCCCATGTTCTCGAACGGGTCCTCGAGCTCGACTTCCTTGGCGATCGACACACCGTCGTTGGTGATCGTCGGCGCACCGAACTTCTTGTCGAGAACGACGTTGCGACCCTTCGGTCCGAGGGTCACCTTCACCGCATCGGCGAGCTTGTTCACTCCCGCCTCGAGTGCGCGGCGCGCCTCTTCGTCGAATTTCAGCATCTTTGCCATGTCTTGTCCTTTTTCCGTTCGTGTGGAGGGGTTACTTGCCGACTACTTGCCGACGATTGCGAGAATGTCACGGCTCGTGAGAATGAGGAGGTCCTCACCTTTGTGGGTGACTTCCGTTCCGCCGTACTTCGAGTAGAGAACGACGTCGCCGACCTTCACGTCGAGCGCGAAGTGCTTTCCTTCGTCGTCGCTCCAGCGTCCGGGACCAACGGCAAGCACGGTGCCCTGCTGGGGCTTTTCCTTGGCGGTGTCGGGGATGACAAGCCCCGAGGCAGTCGTCTGCTCGGCATCCGAGGGCTTCACCACGACACGGTCATCGAGGGGCTTCAGGTTCATGATCGTCCTTCCTTGCGGTATGGATCTGGGGTTGTTCAGCTGTATTTGTGCCCGGATCGAGCGTTAGCACTCTCCTCGGGCGAGTGCTAAGGATAGGCCGGTGGTCCGCCGAGTGACAACCCGAAGCGCGCCAGAAGCTCGGCGGTGGCCTGCACGGGCAACCCCACGACCGTGCTGAACGACCCCCGGCGCAGCGACGCGAGATGGGCGGCACGTCCCTGGATGGCATAGCCGCCGGCGACGTCGAGCGACTCCCCCGTCGCAAGGTATTCCTCGAGGGTGACGTCGTCGAGGGCGACGAACTCGACGACCGCCGTCTCCACCCGCGACTCGGTGCGCGAATCGAGTCCGACGGCAACCGCGGTGTGCACCATGTGCGTGCGACCCGACAAGGCACGCAACATGGCCCGCGCCTCCGCGACGTCGGCGGGAGTGCCGAGCGAGCGACCGTCGAGATCGATCGTCGTATCGGCCCCGAGCACGGCGCGTCCGGGGTGGCGGGCAGCGACGCGTCGAACCTTGTCGAGGGCGAGACGCTCGACCATCGACCGCGGTGTCTCACCGGGCAGTGGCGACTCGTCAACGGCGGCGACGTCGACGTCGAACGACGCACCCATCGCCGTGAGAATTTCGCGTCGGCGCGGTGATCGCGAGGCGAGAACGATCGAATGTCGTGCCGAATGTTCGGTGTCGTCAGCCACCGCTGAGTGCCATCACGTCCACATCGTCGGGAACCGTCGTGTCGTCGAGCGTGTCGAGATAGCCGTGCGGCAACACGACGTTGATCGGGCCGTTGGTGTGTCCGCGGGGAAGACGATCCCCACCGTCGATCGGTCGGACGTGCGGATCCAACCGTGCGACGAGATCGTCGAGGTCTTCCGAGCGCGCAATCTCGGCGAAACGACGCCGCATGTCGGGACCCACCGGATATCCCGTGAGGTACCAGCCCGTGTGTTTGCGGAACTCGCGCGCAGCGCGCTCGTCGGCATCGGGGAACCCGAGATGACGGTAATGCTCGACCAGTGCCGAGACGTGATCGATCATCACCGCCGACACTTCGCCGAGCGCCGGCGCGGCTTGCACCGTGCGACCGGCGAAGGCATCGATGAGGTCGCGAAACAACCACGGCTTGCCCAAACAGCCGCGTCCGATGACGACACCGTCGCAACCGGTCTCGGTGACCATGCGCAACGCGTCATCGGCATGCCAGATGTCTCCGTTGCCGAGCACCGGAATGTCGGGAACGGCACGCTTCAGCTCACCGATCGCCTCCCAGCGGGCGCTCGGGGCGTAGTGCTGCCGGGCGGTACGCGCATGGAGCGCGATGGCGGCCGCACCGGCATCGCGACAGATCCGACCCGTGTCGAGGTACGTGAGCAGGTCGTCGGAGATTCCCATCCGGAACTTGCACGTCACCGGGATGCCGTACCGAGCCGCGGTGTCGACGGCTTGCGTGACGATCCGTGCGAGCAGGCGCTTTTTCAACGGAACCGCGGCACCGCCACCCTTGCGCGTGACTTTCGGTGCAGGGCATCCGAAGTTGAGATCGATGTGATCGACGAGATCCTCGCTGCCGAGGATGTCGATGGCGGCGCCGAGGACGTCGGGATCGCTGCCGTACAACTGCAGGCTGCGAAACTCCTCGTCGGGCGAGAACGTGATCATTCCACGGGTGCGCTTGTTGCCGTAGACGAGTGCCGCCGCCATGATCATCTCGTTGACGTAGACGAGTCCGGGGCCGAATCGTCGGCACAACGAACGAAAGGGAGCGTTCGTCACTCCGGCCATCGGGGCAAGCACCACGGGTGGGTCGATGCGCCGCACGACCTCGCCGTTGCTCCGACGACGAGTGAGGGTGAGACCGGTCATGACGGGTCGGTGATCATCGCTGTTGCACGGCAAGTTTGAGTTGCGGGTGGGCACCCTCGTCGAGTGCCGTCGCACCGTTGCGTCGTAATCCGTACCAGGCCGCGCTGGCGATCATCGCCGCGTTGTCGGTGCACATCTCCCGCGAGGGCAGAACGATGCGCCGTCCGTCCTGCGCGCAGGCGCGCTCCATCGCGGTGCGCAACTCCGAGTTCGCCGCCACCCCACCACCGAGCGCGACCGTGCGCGCGGCGATGCCATCGGCTGCCGCACGGGCCTTGCTCACGAGCACTTCGACGACGGCGCGCTGAAAGCTCGCCGCCACGTCGAACGACGACACCTGTGGATGACGCCGGACGTGGTTGATCACCGCGGTCTTCACTCCGCTGAACGACACGTCGAACCCGTCGCGCAACATTGCCCGCGGGAACTCGATCGCCACCGGGTTGCCGTCGCGAGCAGCTCGGTCGATCGCCGGACCGCCGGGAAAACCGAGTCCGAGGTACCGCGCCACCTTGTCGAACGCCTCTCCGGCTGCGTCGTCGATGGTCTGACCGACGACGTCGAAGGAGTCCGGTGACTGCATCGCAACGAAGAGCGTGTGCCCACCCGACACGAGAACGAAGAGCATCGGAAACTCGACGTTCGGATCGTCGAGCAGAGCGGCATACAAGTGGGCTTCGAGATGGTTGACGCCGACGAACGGACGATCGAGAACGAGAGCCATGGACTTCGCCGCCGACACACCGACGAGCAGTGCACCGACGAGCCCGGGGCCGACCGTTGCTGCGACCGCATCGATGCGCTCGGGGCCGATGCCGGCGCGGCGCAACGCCTCGTCAATGACGGGAGTGAGCTGCTCGAGATGCGCACGACTCGCCACCTCGGGAACGACTCCCCCGAAACGCTCGTGAATGTCGAGCTGAGTCGCCACCACCGATGACAACACGTCACCGCCACCCATCACGACGGCGGCGGCAGTCTCGTCACAACTCGTCTCAATGCCCAAAATGATCGTGTTGGCATCGACGTCGGTGGCGGCGTGATCACGAGAGGACGTGTTGCCTCGCAAGGACGTGTTGGCGACGGGAGCGGCGGGGGTTGCGGGACGGTTCATCGGGTCGGGGTGCTCATTCGGGCAGGCGTAACGCCGCCTTCATTGTGGCCGTGATTGTTCGATCTCACGCAATCTCGCTGCGACGTCAGCCGACTGCAGATCGTGGCACCACATGACGACGGCGTCGTCGCGATTCTCGTAGTACTTGGGGCGTACGCCGACGGGTACGAAGCCGAAGCGGCGGTACAGCTCCTGGGCGGGCCGATTCGAGTCGCGCACTTCGAGCGTCATCGCATCGGCTCCGGTGCGCCGTGCCTCCCACGCGAGATCGAGCAGCAACTCGGTGGCGATGCCGCGGCGGCGTTCACCGGGGTCCACCGCGATGTTCGTCACGTGTGCACCATCTTGCATGTAGATCATCCCCGCGTAACCAACGAGTCGCTTGCCGAGGTGGGCAACGAGGTAGTGCCGGGTTCCGCGCACCATCTCGCGCAACTCGTCGGCAAACACTCCCGGGGTCCACGGTCGCGGATATACCGACGTTTCGATCGGCATGATCGCGTCGATATGCGACTTTTTCATCGGTCCGATGACGAGCACATCGTCGGCTTTGACGTCACGCGTTGCATCACGTGTTGATTCATGCCCGTCACCACGTTCGGCGTCGCGTCCCGCACCGTTCGTCGAATGCGAGGCTTTGCCTCGCGCCGCCGACGCTTCGACGTGACGACCGGTGAGGCGATCCCGCAAACTCATGTCGGACGCGTCTCCCACGAGATCGTGACGTCGGGTGAGCGAAGATACATCGCCTGCAGTGCAGCCGGCTCGCACCACTGCTCGTGCAACGCCGCCACGGCGGCAAGGCGGGCGACTGCATTCACCCGCGGCACACCGGGGTGGTCGCGAACCACCGTGCAGCGCAGCGACGATGCGGCGAGTTCCTCCACGAGGTCATCGGCGTGTTGGCGCGGCCAATCACCGAGCACGGTGACGTGTTGTCCACGGTCACGAATCGATGCGACGAGATCGTCGCGGCTGCCCACCTGCGGATCGAGCACGCGACGATGGTTTCCCCCCGGCGCATCTGCCGGTCGGTACATCGCCCAGTACACCTCGCGGCGCCGGGCGTCGAGCACCGACACGACGACGTCGTCGGAGCGATCGCCGCTGCGATCGAATCCGTCGACACCAACGTCGGCGGCGAGCGCGTCGAGGCTGCACACCGGAATCGTCGGAATGTCGAGTGTGTAGGCCATCGACTTCGCCGCCGCGATTCCGACGCGCATACCGGTGAACATGCCGGGACCGACGTCGACGGCAATCGCATCGAGGTCCCGGAAGGACACGTCGGCGCGACGCCGAACGAAGTCGATCATCGGAGTGAGCTCCTCGGCATGGCGCCGTTCGCTGCGCACTTCACCGGCGGCGAGCACTTCCGCACCCGATGCAACGGCGACGGCGACGACGTCGGTGGCGGTGTCGATGGTGAGAACGATCATCGATCCCCCGCGGCACGATCGTGGCCGGAAGCCAGCGCCGCAACGACGGCCGTCCAGCGGCGCTCCCAGCGCTCACCGCGACCCGACACCACGACAACCCGACGATCAAGGTCGTTCGGGTCATCGAGGCGAAACGTGACGACGAGCGCGTCACCGAGTGCAGTGCCGACGACGTCACCCCACTCGACGAACAGGATCGCCCCGTCGTCGCGCGCTTCGTCGAGGCCGAGATCGTCGAGTTCTCCGGAACGATCGAGACGGTACAGGTCGGCGTGCACGACCCGGCGCGACGCCGTTCCGTAGTGGTGCACCAGCGTGAACGTCGGCGACGTCACCGCATCGTCGATACCCAAGGCAGCCACCGCTGCCTTCACGAACGTCGTTTTCCCCGCACCCAAGTCGCCGGCAAGCACGACGCAGTCTCCGGGGCGCAGCACGGTTGCGATCCGGGCCGCGAGCGATGCCGTCGCCTCGCGCGATTCGCACGACACGGTGATCGGATCCATCACGCCACCCCGGTGTACACACGCGGAACGCGCGGAGATATCGCGCAGAGCACCTCGTAGCCGATCGTGTCGAGCACGTCGGCCCATTCCTCGACACGCACCGATTCACCGTGTTGCTCACCGATGAGCACGACGTCGTCACCGATCGCAACCGAGTCCTCACCGCAGTCGACCATCAATTGATCCATCGTTACGACCCCGAGGATGCGCCGACGGCGACCCCCGATGAGAACTCCCATTCCCCGCCGACCTGCGTCGCGCCGGATGCCGTCGGCGTACCCGAGCGGCACCGTGGCCACCACGGTGTCGCGTTGCAGCACCGTGCGATGTCCGTAGCTCACTCCGTTGCCGGCGCGCAGACGTTGCACGTTGGTCACCCGGGCACGCAACGTCAGGGGTGCGCGCACACCGTACGAGCCCAATTCGACGTGCGGCGCCGGTGAGACCCCGTACAGCGCAATCCCGCTGCGCACGATCATCGGTTGCCCGAATCCGCTCAGCGCATCGAACCATGATCCGCGGTCGAACACAGCCGCGGAGTTGGCGACGTGGAGGTGGGCGTCGGGGGGCAGTTCGTCACGAACGTTGTGAATCGCCGCCGCGAACGACTGCATCTGGGTACGGGTGAGGTCACCGTCGGCCTCGTCGGCGGATGCCAGATGTGTCATCACACCGGCAAGACGAGTCGCCCCGTTGTCGCTGACGAGGCGCACGAGACCCGGTACGTCGTGCGGAGGGGCTCCGATGCGGTGCATGCCGGTATCGATTTTGAGATGCACGTCGGCAACGACGTTGCGCGCTCGTGCCGCGGCGCCGATGGCGGCAATCCATTCGGGGTGGTACGCGGTGACGGCGACTTTGGCCGCGACGAGATCGGGCAGCACCTCGGGCGGGGGTTCGCTGAGGACGAGCACCGGGACGTCCCCCACCGCCGCGCGGATGCGCAACGCCTCGTCGGCCGTTGCGACGCACAGTCCGTGCGCACCGCCGGCCACTGCCGCTCGGGCCACCTCACAGTCACCGTGACCGTAGGCATTCGCCTTGACGACTGCCCACAACCGGGCCGGTGCGGCGAGTTCAGCAAGACGAGCCGCGTTGGCGGACACGATGCCGAGGTCGACCTCGGCCCAGACCCACCTACGAGGCGGAAACGACGGCAATGGCCACCTGCTCGGTGTGCGTGATCGACAGATGCCAGGTGGAAATGTCTTGACTTGACGCCAACTGCGCGGCACGACCCGTCACGCGCAGGTGGGGCCGTCCCGACGCATGCGATTCGACGGACACGTCGTGCAAATCGAATCCTCCGAGCCCCACACCGAGTGCCTTCATCACCGCCTCGCGGACGGCAAAGCGTGCTGCCAGCGATGGCACGGGATCACTGCGTCGTGCAACCGCGGTCCGTTCGTCCGCGGTGAACACGCGCTGCACGAGTCGGGGCGAACGTTGCAGAGCCCGGCGAAAGCGATCGATGTCCACCGCGTCGACGCCGAGGGCGATCATCACGACTCCCTCGCCCGCCAGAGATCGGCCGTGGACGTGATCGGCAGGATGAGCGCGTCCCCCACGGGCACTTCGGCGAGTCGATCCTCGCGGAAGCTGCCCTCGGTCTCGGTGACCGCATCAACGAGTCGGTCGTAGCGATCGTCGTATCCCTGCAACACGGTTCGCATGACGGGGGCGGGCAGGAATTCGCGGAACAGCACGTGCAGCAGCGTGATGCCCGTGGTCTGCGAGCCTTTCGTCTCGGGAACGAGCACGACGGTGCGCGCATCGCGTCGCCCGCGGGCAACGAGCACCTGTTGCGACGTCGCGACGTGGCGCTTCGTTCCGACGAGAGCGTTTCCCGTGTCGACGCGCGAGGAGAGATCGCGAGCGATCCCGCCGCGTTCGACGATGGAGATCGTCGCGTCGGGCTGGTGCGGGTCCCCTTCGATGCGGTACCGGGTGAAGCCGATCACCTGCGACACCGCCGGATCGAGATCGGCGAGCACCTTGAGCACCGCATACGGCACGCGGTCGCGCGAGGCGCCGGCGGTGAGCAGCGCTTGCACGAGCGGTCGGTCGAGCAAACCTTCGTCACTGCGCGAGATACCGACGGTGACGGTCTTTGCCTGGTGCTTGATCGCATCGATTGGGCGGGTGAGTTCGTCGATCGCCCGTGTAAGTGCCGCCGTGACGTCGTCGAGCAGCGCCTCGGGTGTCCCCACCTTGCCCGAGTCCCGCTGGTAATTCTGCAGCGGCGACGACGACATGAGATCACGCACCAAGGTGACGACCCGCACCGCGGTCGAGGCCTCGAGGTTGCCGTCGTATGCGCCGGTTGCGAGCGCATCGAAGAATCGGGTTGCCGGTACACCGATCTCCGTGTGCACCTTGGAAAGCAGTTCGGCACCGTGTCCCCCGCGCTCGACCACGTGCTCGACGACTTCGCGCGTACGCCGCAGCGGTACGGCGAGCGAGTCGATGGCCAGCGCCGCTTCGTATCCGAAGAGGTGACCGACCATGACCGCAAGCACGAATGCGATCCGCGGATCCACGGCCGGCACCTCGATGACGGCCGATGCGGCACCGAAGCGCTGCTCGCCGGCCGTCGCCACGACGATCGGCAACGCCTTGTGCGCACGGTAAATCTCGATCTCCTTTGCAACGTCCGATGCCGTACCCGATCCCAAGCCGACGGCACAGACGAACACGAGCGGCTCGCACGACAGGTCGATGTGCTTCTTGTCCTCGGTGATGTCGCAGGCGATCGACTTGTAACACAGCTCGGACAACTTGATCCGCACTTCCTCGGCGGCGATCGCGTTCGCACCGTTGCCGACGACCGTCCAGTAACGACGCGACGGCGCGAAGCGTCGGGCCGCGTCGGCGATGTCGGCGCGCTTGGCCAGCACCTCGTACATCGCCGTCGGCAGGTAGCACAGCGCACCGAGCAGGGCCGAGCGATCGGCTGCGGTGCCGGCACCGAGAACGTCGGCGATCGCGCACGCGAGCAACACCCCGGCAGCAACCTGCGCGTAGAACGCCTTCGTGCTGGCCACGCTCATTTCGACGTCGCGACCGTCGGAGGTGTAGAGGACTCCGTCGGCCTTCGCTGCAAGTTCGCTGCCCCGACGGTTGACGATGGCAATTACGGACGCGCCGCGTGCCCGGGCGAGATCCACCGTTCGATTGGTGTCGGTCGTCGTTCCGCTCTGGCTGATGGCAACGATGAGCGTGTCACGCATGTCGAGCGTGAGACCGAATCCCGACAACTCGGTTGCCGGCAGCGCATCAACGATCAACTTGTCCCCGACCAGCGCCCGCAACATGTGCGCCAGAGATCGGCCGGCGATCGCCGCGGTGCCCTGCCCGATGACGCGAACCCGCGTCAACGAGCCGTCAGCGAGACGGCGGGAGATGTCACCGGGAAGCTGGGTCGCGTCGAGACTTGCCGCGAGGTGGCCGTCACGGCCCGCGATCCGCCCGCGCAACGTCTTGCGAAAACTCAACGGTGCCTCGTTGATTTCCTTGGCGAGAAAGTGGCGGTGTTCGCCGCGGTCGATGTCTCGCGTGGTGACCTCGGCGGTGAGAACGTTGCGTTCACCGACTTCGATCGGAGTGCCGTCGTAACCGAGCAATTCGACTCCCCCGGCTTCGCCGGCGCGCGCCGCGTGGAGCACGGCGACCTGACCGCGGCTCGACGGATCGTCGGCTCGTGCCGGAACCTCGCCGTCCATGCGCACGTAACGTGCCGTCTCCTCGACGAGACCGTACGGTTCGCTCGCCACAACGAAGCGGTCCTCGGCGAGCCCGATGCACAGTCCCTGACCGCTGCCGCGCAGGGCGAGGTACATCGCCTCCGGCTCGTCGCCGGATGCGCATGCAATCGCCACCGAACCGTCGAACGTCGCAACGGTGTCACGGAATGCCTCGGCAATCGGCGCGCCACCGGCCACCTTGCGTGACACGAGCGCGGGGATGACCTTTGCATCGGTCGTGATGGGTTGCGCGAGTCGCAACTCATGCCTGGCGCGCAGATCGGCATGATTGTCGACGTCACCGTTGAGCGCCGCGACGAAGTACGGCACCCCCGCGGCAACC
Source organism: Ilumatobacteraceae bacterium (assembly GCA_049433365.1). Taxonomy (GTDB): domain Bacteria; phylum Actinomycetota; class Acidimicrobiia; order Acidimicrobiales; family Ilumatobacteraceae; genus F1-60-MAGs027. The sequence goes on from JBMTET010000001.1 coordinate 77,997, forward strand.
TCGAGCTCCTCGCTGTTCACCGGATGGGCGTTGGGTTCGGAGATGATTCCGACGCTCGCCCACCGCGTGTGTCCGAGAACCGACACCCGTGCTCCGTCGCGGCTGACGAGCAGACGCAACAAATCGTCGCCGATCACGGCGTCGCGCATCACTCGTGTGTTGTCCCCGAGCTCGCCGATTTCGGCCGCGGCCTTGTACACGAACGACCATGCGTTCTTCGTGATGCGCACCGACCCCGAGGTGAACAACGAGTCGTCACGTCGTCCGACGAGCAACCCTGCGACCGTCGGATCATCGGGTTTCATGCCGTGGTTCCACACCGAGACGTGCACGCCGGCGGAGTCCCGGCCGCGCACCTCGAGACGATCGAGCGCGGCGAATGCCTGCTGTATCGACAGGTACGCGGACAACGCGCTTCGATTCGCCCCGCGTCCGGCAAGGCCGTGCACCGCATCCGCAGTGCGCAATCGATCCGTGCGCAAAGCCCACAACGAGTCGCGCATCGCCGTGAGTCGACCGGCGTGCATCTCCACCTCGGCGATCGGCATCGCGGCGGCCTCGGCATCGAGCGCCTCCTCGGCACGGTCAACGACGGAATCGAACTGATCGAGGCGGGACGTCAACTGGGCGGCCAACTGCGCGTTGCCGGCCAGGAGCCACATCCCCGGATCGCCGCGCAACTCGCCGTCAACTGCGGCAACTTCCGCACAGTGTTCGGCATCGATGCGGGGCGCCGTACGCATCGCCGCCAGCGCTGCATCGAGGCGCCGCAACAATGCATCGGCATCGGGTACCGGCCGAACACTCGGTCGTGACAGCACGCCAATGATGCCGCACATGCGTTCAGACTACCGAAAACGCACGTTCGACGAGATCGACGATTCTGTCCGCGCAGGTGCGAGCGGTGCTCTCGTCGGGTGCTTCCACCATGACGCGCACGACCGGTTCGGTACCGGACGCGCGCACGACGATGCGACCCCGATCACCGAGCGCCGCACGCTCGACTGCGAGTTGTCCTGCGATGGTCGCCTCGACGTCGCGCGGCTTCGTCGCGACGCGTACGTTGCGCAACACCTGGGGATACGACGACATCACGGCATCTGCAAGCTCGGCGAGCGGTCGGCCGGATCGACGCACGAGTTCGAGCACCATCACCGCCGACAACAATCCGTCACCCGCTTCCGAGTGCAACCGGTGGATGATGTGTCCGCTTTGCTCGCCGCCGAGCACGAGATCGCGTTCCTCGAGCGCCGCGGCAACCGCGCGGTCACCGACGGCGGTGACGACGACATCGACACCTGCCGCGCGCATTGCATCGTGAAATCCGAGGTTGGTCATGGTCGTCACGACCACACCCGAGTTGCGCAACTCGCCCCGGCTAGCAAGATCGAGGGCGGCGAGTGCGATGAGTCGGTCACCGTCGACGACGGAGCCGCGATGATCGACCGCTATGAGCCGGTCGCCGTCGCCGTCGAAGGCGATACCGATTTCGGCACCGGTGGCAACGACGCGTCCGGCGAGATCCCCCGGGTGCGTTGCCCCGCATCGATCGTTGATGTTGCGACCGTCGGGTGCGGCATGGATGACCGTGCACTCCGCGCCGAGAACGCGCAGGACCCGCGGCGCGACGTCGCTCATTGCTCCGTTGGCACAGTCGACGACGATCTTCATCCCGGCTAGCGCGTCGGCAGCGACGGCGGAGGCAACGTGTCGCTCGTATGCGTCGAGGGAGACGTCGGCGCTCGACACCAACGACGCAAACTCCGTCACCCCGGACGGTGTCGCGGCCACCAGCGCCCTCTCGATGCCGCGTTGTTGCTCGTCGCCGAGTTTGCGCCCTCCGCGGGAAAACAACTTGATCCCGTTGTCGAACCAGGGGTTGTGCGACGCGGTAACGACTGCGGCAGCGGTGTCGTGCAACCGGGCGAGCACGGCGATACTCGGTGTCGGTGCGACACCGACGTACTCGACGCTGCAGCCCGACCGACGCATACCGTGCGCGAGCGCGGCAGCCAAAACGGCTCCGCTCTCGCGGGTGTCCACCCCGATGATGACGCGCCGCGATCCGAGGAACTCGGCAGCGCATGCCCCGAGGGTCGCAGCGTCTTCGTTGGTGAGCTCGCTGCCGTACCGTCCGCGAATTCCGTCGGTGCCGAACGTCAGCACGCGGTGACGACGGGGATCAGCGCTTGGTGTACTGCGGCGCCTTGCGCGCCTTCTTCAGTCCGTACTTCTTGCTCTCCTTGCGACGCGCGTCGCGCGAGAGCAGACCGGCACGCTTCAACGCCGGACGGTGTGCGGGATCGAGGGCGACGAGCGAGCGGGCGATTGCCATGCGCATCGCACCCGACTGGCCGGCGATGCCACCGCCGACGATGTCGACGTCGACGTCGAGGGTCGACGCCACACCGGTGAGGCGCAGCGGCTCGGTGGAATTGTTGCGATGCACGGCGCCGGGAAAATAGACGTCGAGGGCACGACCGTTGACGGTGACGACACCGGTTCCGGCGCGCACACGGGCGCGGGCAATTGCTTCCTTACGACGACCTGTCGTTTGTGTGAGTGGCTTGGTGCCCACGGTGTTGTTCCTCTCTTCGATCTGCTGGGTCGGACGCGTCAGCGCGTCTTCGCGTCGGACATGTCAACTGGCTGTGGTTGCTGCGCACCGTGCGGATGCTCGGCACCCGAGTACACCTGCAACTTCTTGATCATCTGACGGCCCAAGGGTCCCTTCGGCAGCATGCCGCGAACGGTGCGGCGAATCGCCGCTTCGGGGCGACGGTTGAGGAAGGAGGTATAACTCTCGACGCGGATACCTCCGGGGTAACCGCTGTGGCGGGCGACGATCTTGTCGTCGGCCTTGCCCTTCGTGAGCACGACCTTCGAAGCATTGACGATGATCACGTGGTCACCGGTGTCCATGCTCGGGGTGTACATCGGCTTGTGCTTGCCGCGCAGCAGGGTGGCGACGTGCGTGCACATGCGACCGAGAACGAGGTCCTCGGCATCGATGACGTGCCACGTGCGCTGCACGTCGGCGGGCTTCGCTGAATAAGTGCGCATTGTCTGAACTTCACAAACCTTTCCTGTACGGCACCGGGAACCCCTTCGGGCTGCCGCAGTACCGAGCACCACAGGATACGGGCGAATCAGGCGGGTTCCCACGCGACGTCTCGGTCATTGCACCACCCCGGGGATCCGCTCCAACCACGACTCGATGCGCTGCCCGAAAGCCTCCCGGCTGTAGTGCGACACGACCCGGTTGCGACACGCCACCCGGTCAACGTCCTCGATCCCCCGCAGGGCCGCAACGACGGCATCGACGTCGTCGGGGGTGACGAGTCGGCCCGTGACGCCGTCAACGACGATGTCCGTGGGACCGCCGCGCGCGTACGCGACAACGGGGACACCGCACGCCATCGCTTCAATGGCAACGTTGCCGAACGCTTCCACCCATTTGTGCAGCATGACCACCGCACGGCATCGACCGACTTCGGCTTGCAGCGCAACTGTGGGAAGAAAACCCCGCCACGTCACGGTTGCCGAGGGATGTGCACGGCGGGCGTCCTCCCAGCAACGTTCGTTCTCCATCACGCCCCACACGCGAACCTCGCGTCCGTCGCGTTCGGCGACCGCGAAGAGATCGTCGACACCCTTTTCCGGTGACACGCGACCGACGAACCCGATGACGTCGTCGGGTTCGGCAACGAACGTGTACGCGGCAACGTCGATGCCACTGCCGACGATGGTGACCGCCTCCGCGACGTCGGGCCCGAAACTCGCCGCCTGTGCCCGTGAATGCATCGCCACGGTGCGCGGGTCGCGGCGCACGGCGTCACGCACCGCGGAATCCATCGCCTCGCTGAGCGACCCCATGCTCACCAGGTGGGCAACCGCCGCACCGCGACACGTTGCCGTGCGCAAAGGTAGTTCGTCGTAGGCGAAGTTGAGCACGACGTCACCCTTCTCGACGACACCTTCGAGCTGATGCCACATTGCGGCAAGAACCGAATCGGCGGGAATCGTCGGCGACTCGTCGCGCGACAACGTCTGACTCGGCACGTGCAACGCGCCGGCCACTTCGTGGACGTTGTGCCCGGGAACGCGCGAACCTCGCGGGGCGACGATCTCGACGACATGACCCCTGCGCACGAGTTCATCGGCGAGGGTGCGCAACGTCAATTCGACTCCGCCTCCGATTCCGGAGCCGAGCGGGCCGACGGGTGTCGAGGCGAAGATGATGCGCACGCGGTGCCCCTCAGTCGGACGATGCTGCGTCGGGGTAGCCGACTTCCCACAGGCACAAACCGTTCGGGGGCGCAACCGGCGAAGCTTCGCGACGATCACCGGAGCGCATGAGCATCATGACGTCGGCGGCGGGACGACGCCCGGTACCCACGTCGACGAGCGTGCCGACGATCGAGCGCACCATCTGGTGGCAAAACGCGTTCGCGCGGATCTCGAAGCGCACGACGTCGGGTTCGGGAGTCGACCACGTTGCCTCGTGGACGTAGCGCTTCATCGACGCTTCGACTCCCCCGGGCATGTCGGCCGGATCGGGCTTGCGACAGAACGCGGTGAAGTCGCGCTCACCGATGAGCGGATCACTGGCGAGTCGCAGCGCCCGCAAGTCGAGCGGTGCCCGCACGTGCCACGACGTGTTCGCCCGAAAGGGATCCGGTGTCGCAGAGTTGAGAATCGTGTAGCGGTAACGGCGCCACAGTGCATCGAAGCGGGCGCTGAACTCCGCTGCCACCGGCCGGACGTCGCGCACGACGATCGACGGTCGGCACAAAGCCGTGAGTGCGCGCGGCAACTGTGCGATGTCGGTCGCCGCGGGAACGTCGACACTGACCACCTGCCCCCAGGCATGTACACCGGCATCGGTGCGCCCCGCACCGGTGATTTTCACGGGATGATTCGTTACCTGCTGCAGCGCCCGGGTGAGTTCGCCGGCAACCGTCGGGACGCCCTCGTTCGCGGCGAAGCCGTTGAACGGAGTGCCGTCGTAGGCGACGAGGAGGGCGATCCTGCGAACGTCAGTCGCTACGGCCACGGTTGCGGCCGATCGTCTGGTTAGACCAACTCGATGCGCGCCATCGGCGCTTTGTCACCGTGGCGCTCACCCAGCTTGAGGATGCGCACGTAACCGCCGTTGCGCTGCATGTAGCGCGGTGCGACGTTGTGCACGAGCTTGTACGTCATCTCTTTGTCGTTGAGGTACGCCTGGATTTGACGAATCTTGTGCAGGCTCGTGGCGTCCTGCGCCTGGGCCTTCTTCGCCTTGCTGATGAGACGCTCGGCGACCGGGCGCAGGGCCTTTGCCTTTGCTTCGGTGGTCTCGATGCCCTCCGCCGCGAAGAGTGACGCGGCGAGGTTGGCGAGCATCAGCCGCTGGTGTGCAGCCGACTTGCCGAACTTACGGGCGCGACGTGGTGCTGGCATGGTGTGTGTCTCCTTGGCGAATGACGGGTCGGTTCACTGCGCTCAGATGCGCAGCGAGAGTCCCCGCTCGTCGAGTTTCTGCTTGGTCTCGTCCAAGCTCTTTTGACCGAAGTTGGTGAGAGCCAACAGTTCTTCCTCGGTGCGCATGAGCAACTCGCCGATCGTGTTGATCTGCGCGCGCTTCAGGCAGTTGTTCGGGCGCTCCGACAACCCGAGATCCTCGATCGGGAGATCGAGTTCGGGTGAACCGGTGCGTGTTCCGCCCACTTCGCCGAGTTCGAGTGCGACGGGCTCGAGGGTGAGATTGGCGATGAGATCGACAAGGTTGCGTAGCGTGGCGCCGGCCGAGGACAACGCCTCCACTGGGGTCAGCGAACCGTCGGTCTCGATGTCGAGGATGAGGTTGTCGAAGTTCGTCGACTGCTCGACGCGCGTCGGCTCCACGTCGAAACTCACGCGACGCACCGGCGAAAAGAGTGCGTCGATCGGGATGACGCCGATCGCACGACGACCGGTGTCACGATCGCTGGCAAGGTATCCCTTGCCGCGCTCGACGGTGAGTTCGCACACCAAGCGGGCGTTTGCACCGAGAGTGGCGATGTGCTGTTGCGGGTTGAGCACCTCGACACCGGCCGGCCACGCCACGTCGCCGGCAACGAGATCCTTCGGACCGCGTTCGTCAATGGTGACGACGACCGGGTCGTTCGACTCGGAACGCACGACGACATCCTTCAGGTTGAGGATGATTTCGGTGACGTCCTCGGTGATCGCGTCGATCGTGTCGAACTCGTGCAGGGCGGCTTCGAACTTCACCGTGGTGATTGCCGCTCCCGGAATCGACGACAACAACATGCGTCGCAGCGAGTTGCCGATGGTGTGTCCGAGACCGGGTTCGAGTGGTGAGACGGAGAACTTCTGACGGTTCCCCGCAGCTTCCCCGAGAGCCGACACGGTCGGGCGCTGAATGACGAGCATGGGTGGAGCCTCCTTGGACTTACTTCGAGTAGAGCTCGACGATGAGCTGTTCTTTGACAGGAACGTCGATTTGGGCGCGAACGGGCAGTTCGCGTACGGCAACTTCTTTGCCACCGTCGCGACCTTCGAGCCACGCGACGAGCGGGCGACCGAGGGTGTCGATGTTGTGCTGGATGACGATCATGTTGCGGGCCTTGTCGCCGAGTGTGACGACTTGTCCCTTGCCGAGCGTGTACGACGGGATGTTCACCCGCTTGCCGTCCACCTTGACGAGGCCGTGACTGACGAACTGGCGCGCCTGCGGCCGGGTGGCGGCCCAACCGGCGCGATACACGACGTTGTCGAGTCGCAACTCGAGCAGGCGCAGCAGGTTCTCACCCGTCGGGCCTGCGAGGCGGGTCGACTCCTCGTAGAGGTTGCGGAACTGTCGCTCGAGGACGCCGTAGATGTACTTCGCCTTCTGCTTTTCCTGCAACTGATTGAGGTACTCGCCCTCGCTCGAGCGACGGCGGGTGCGACCGTGCGTTCCCGGGGGGAAGGGACGGCGATCGAGCGCCTTCGTGCCCTTTGCGTTCTCAAAAACGTTGATTCCGAGACGACGGGAGATGCGGACCTTGGGACCTGTGTAACGAGCCATGGTGTTACGGACGCTTTCGCTTCGGCTGACGGCAACCGTTGTGCGGAACCGGACTGACGTCCTTGATTCCCGACACTTCGATGCCGAGGTTTTGGATCGAACGCAATGCAGTGTCACGGCCCGAACCCGGGCCCTTCACGTGCACTTCGGCACGGCGCAAGCCCATTTCCATGGCGGCACGGCCGGCCTTCTCGGCTGCCATCTGGGCGGCGAACGGCGTCGACTTGCGCGAGCCGGAAAAGCCGACGCCACCCGACGACGCCCACGCAATGACGTTGCCGTCGTTGTCGGTGATGGACACGATCGTGTTGTTGAAGGTGCTCTTGATGTGCACCACCCCGCTCGAGACGTTGCGGCGCTCGCGCTTGCGGGGCTTGCGGGACGAACCTGACGTTGCCATCGACTACTTCCTCACTGCCATCTTCTTGTTGGCGACGGTCTTCTTCGGGCCCTTGCGGGTTCGCGCGTTGGTGTGCGTGCGCTGACCTCGAACGGGAAGTCCCTTGCGGTGGCGGCTGCCCTGGTAGCTGCCGATTTCGATCTTGCGCTTGATGTCCTGTTGCACGTCGCGCCGACGATCACCCTCGACGCTGAGGTTGTTCTCGATGTACATACGGATCTTGTTCACCTCGGAGTCGGTGAGGTCGCGCACGCGCGAAGCGGGGTTGATACCGAGCTCGGTGCACATCGCGCTCGAGGTCGGACGACCGATGCCGTGGATGTACGTGAGGGCGATCTCCACGCGCTTCTCGCGCGGAATGTCGACGCCGGAAATTCGTGCCATGCCTCTGTGGTTCCTTTGCTCGTCAGCCCTGACGCTGCTTGTGTCGTGGGTTTTCGCAGATCACCATGATCCGACCGTGACGTCGGATGACCCTGCACTTCTCGCACATCTTCTTGACGCTCGGTCGTACTTTCACGTGATCTCTCGCTTGTCGGTTACTTGAATCGATAGGTAATGCGACCCCGGGTGAGGTCGTAGGGAGTGAGTTCCACCTGGACCTTGTCACCCGGGAGGATGCGGATGTAGTTCATCCGCATCTTTCCCGAGATGTGCGCCAACACGCTGTGACCGTTGGTCAGTTCCACACGGAACATTGCGTTGGGCAACGACTCGGTGATCGTGCCCTCGAACACGATCGCGTCCTCTTTATTCTTTGGCAGAACCTTCTCCTTACACCCCCGCAGGGCGACTGCTCAGACTATCGGCGGGGTTCTGGGACCCCACCCCGTACGAACCGGCCCTACGCGCCGATGCCCGTGGCCTCGGTGATCGCTCGGCACAGCCGATCGAAGACCTCCTCCATCGAGCCGACACCGTCGACGACACGCAACTTTCCCGCGTGCTCGTAGTACTCGATGAGGGGTGCGGTCTGGGTTTCGTACAACTCGAGGCGGCGTGCGACGGCCTCCGGGGAGTCGTCGCTGCGCTGCTCGGCCTCGCGGCGCACGGTGAGTCGAGCCAGAACGATGTCCTTGGGTACGTCGAGATTGATGACGCAGTTCACGGGGCGCGCCTCGGAAATGCGATCGAGCGACACGGCCTGTCCGAGAGTGCGGGGAAAACCGTCGAGCACCCATCCCGCCGTGCGCGTGTCGTCCTCGCCGAGGCGGCCCTGCACGAGACTTGCCATCAGCTCGTCGTCGACGAGACCGCCCTGTTCGATGACTTCCTTGACGGCGCGGCCCACGGGCGTGCTCTGACGCACCGCGCTGCGCAGCATGTCACCCGTCGACACGTGCACGATCCCGAATCGCTCGGCAACGCGTGCGCACTGGGTCCCCTTGCCCGAGCCCTGTCGCCCGAGCATGACCATCCGCACGGTCACTTGAGGAATCCCTCGTAGTCCCGTTGCATCAACTGTCCGTCGATTTGGCGCATGAGTTCGAGTGCGACACCCACCGCGATGAGCACCGTCGTTCCGGCGAAGGGGAAGCTCTGCACGTCGCCGACCCACAGGATGATGTACGGCAGGATCGCAATGAATGCGACGAAGAGCGCACCGGGCAACGTGATTCGGTTGACCGCCTTGCCGAGGTACGACTCGGTTTGCGGACCCGGACGGATACCGGGCACGAAGCCACCCTGCTTGCGCAGATTGTCGGCCTGCCTGATCGGGTCGAAGGCGATCGAGTTGTAGAAGTACGCGAACGCGATGATGAGCATGAAGAACACGGAGATGTACAGCATGTTCTGGCTGTTGATGAGGTAGCGATCGACGAAGCCGGCAACCGCACCACGCCACCCGGTTGCACTGCCGAGCATGTTCGACCCGAGCACCGGGAGCAACAGCACCGAGCTGGCGAAGATGATCGGAATGACACCCGACTGGTTCACCTTCAGCGGGATGTACGTGCTCTGGCCGCCGAACTGACGGCGTCCGACGACCCGCTTGGCGAACTGCACGGGAATGCGTCGCTGACCGAGTTCGACGCGAACCACCGACATCAGGATGAGCAGCGACACCGCGACGAGCACGACGAAGACCACGGTCTTGCGGCTCTGCAGCAACGAGTAGTAGCCGTACGGCAGGTCGCTGACGATCGACACGAAGATGAGCATCGACATGCCGTTGCCGATTCCGCGTTGGCTGATCAGCTCACCCATCCACATGAGCACCGCGGTTCCGGCGACCATCGACGGAATGACGATGAGTGCCCGCGGCATGAACGGATCGAGGAGTACGACATCGGGCACCGTTGCGACGGCCCCGAAGAACGCCGAACCGTTGCCCTGGCCGAAGATGAACGTGAGACCTGCAGCCTGCAGCAACGCAATCCCGATGGCCACGTAGCGGGTCCACTGGGTGGTCTTGCGCTGCCCGACTGCACCTTCCTGCTGCCACTGCTCGAGCTTCGGAATGACGACCGTGAGCACCTGCATGATGATGCTCGCCGTGATGTACGGCATGATGCCGAGGGCAAAGATCGAAAAGCTGCCGAACGCGCCGCCGGAGAAGAGGTTGAGGAATCCGAGCGCACCCTGCGAACGCGACGCCTCGCGCAACTGGCTCACCGCCTGCGCATCGACTCCCGGCACGCGAACGGCCACACCGATTCGGTACAGCGCAAAAATGAACAAGGTGAACAGCACCTTGTTGCGCAACTCGACGACGGTGAAGATGCTCTTGATCCGGGAAAACATGCGGTGTGGTGCCTCCGTCGCGGAAATCAGCGGTTGGTGAACTGGCTACCGCGGGCGGGCGGACGCACGCCGCGGAAAGGCGGCTCGAGGATCGTCACCGATCCACCTGCTGCCGTAATCGCTGCCTCGGCGGTCTTCGACACTGCGTGTGCCGACACTTTCATTGCCGATTTGGCGCTTCCCCGTCCGAGAACCTTCACGAGGTTGCCCTTGCGGATGAGACCCTTCGACACGAGAATCGCCGGCGTCACTTCGTTGAGACCGAGCTCATCGAGGGTGTCGACGTTGATCGCCTGGTACTCGACGCGGAACGGGTTGTTGAAACCCTTCAACTTCGGCACGCGCTGCTTGAGGGGCATCTGACCACCTTCAAAGCCGCGCGCCACCGTGTTGCGCGCGTACTGACCCTTCGTGCCGCGTCCCGCGGTCTTGCCGCCCTTTCCGCCGGTACCGCGACCGACGCGCTTGGGGCGCTTCTTTGCTCCGTGCTTCGGGCCGATCTGATCGACGCGCATGATCAGGCTCCTTTCTTCGTCGCTGCCGCAACGATCTCGATGAGGTGAGGAACGCGGGCAATCATGCCCCGAATGGCCGCGGTGTCGGGCAAGGTGTTGACGTCACCGATCTTGCGCAGACCGAGCGCCCGCATGTTGGCGCGGGTCTTCGGCATGCAGGCGATCTGCGAGCGCACCTGGCGCACGGTCACCGTGCCTGAGTCTCCGGGCTTCAACGATTTCTTCAGTGCCATGGTGATCTTCCTGTCGTTTCTGTCTGTCGATTCGGATGTGTCGTCGTTTCGTGTCGCGTTCGGGCGAACTACGAAGCGGCGACCGCCCCGCGCTTCGTCTCGTTGTACGCCTTCAGCAAACCCTTCGGAACGAACTCTTCCGCGGCGAGTCCGCGGCGACGGGCGACTTCGTCGGGTCGCTGCAGGCCCATCAATCCGTTGATCGTCGCACGAGCGACGTTGATCGCGTTCGACGAACCGAGTGACTTCGCCAAAACGTCCTTGATGCCGGCCTCCTCGAGGATGATTCGTGCGGCACCGCCGGCGATGACGCCGGTACCGGGGGCGGCGGGCTTGAGCAGAACTCGACCCGCGCCGTTGATTCCCTCGATCGTGTGCGTGATCGTCGGTCCGGCAAGTGCAACGTGGAACAGGTTGCGCTTTGCGTCCTCGGTCCCCTTCTGAATGGCGAGCGGAACTTCCTTCGCCTTTCCGTATCCCAAGCCGACGCGTCCGGCGCGGTCACCAACGACGACGATTGCCGTGAACTGGAATCGCCGACCGCCCTTGACGACCTTTGCCACGCGGTTGATGTGGATGACGCGCGACTCGCCGATCTGACCAACCTGCGGCTCGGGACGCGGCTCGCGCTTTTGCATGCGATCGCGACGATCGCGCGGGCCGCGCGACGAACGCGGATCCGTCGACGGTGCGGTACCTGGAACGTTGCTCATCAGAACTCCAACCCTGCTTCTCGGGCCGCGTCGGCGACGGCGGCGATGCGACCGTGGTAGAGGAATCCACCGCGATCAAAAACGACCTTGCTCACGCCGGCCTGCTTGGCGCGTTGGGCGATGAGTACTCCGACCTTGCTCGCACCGGCGACGGTGTTGCCGTCACCCTGGGCGCGCAGGTCCTTCTCCAGCGACGATGCCGAGACGATGGTGCGCCCGGCGTCGTCGTCGATCAACTGCACCGACAGGTGCTTGTTGCTGCGGTACACCGCGAGACGCGGACGTTCGGCGGTGCCGTGGATCTTCTTGCGCACGCGGCGGTGACGACGGAGTCGTCCTTCACGGCGCTTGGCGGCGATGGTGGTCATGGCTGCAGCTCCTTACTTCTTGCCCGTCTTGCCGGCCTTGCGCAGGACGCGCTCACCGAGGTAACGAACGCCCTTGCCCTTGTAGGGCTCCGGCTTGCGGAATGAACGAATCTCCGCGGCCACCTGGCCGACGAGTTCCTTGTCGGCACCCTTCACGATGATCCGCGTCGGCGCAGGAACCTCGAAAGTGATTCCCGACGGCGCCTCGTACGGCACGGGGTGCGAGAAACCGAGTGCAAGCTCGAGTTTGTCCTGACCCTTCGCCTGGGCGCGGTAACCGACACCGATGATCTCGAGTTCGCGGGTGTATCCCTCGGTGACACCGATGATCATGTTGGCAACGAGCGCACGGGACAAGCCGTGGCGCGAGCGTTGGTCGCGCTCGTCGTCGCTGCGCTCGAGCACGACCGTTGCGTCGTCCTTGCGGAGCGTGATGCCCTCGGGCAACTCGCGCGTGAGGGAACCCTTGGGGCCCTTCACCGTGAGCTTCTCCCCGGCCAGGTTCACTTCCACTCCGGAAGGGACCGTAATGACTGCTTTACCTACGCGTGACATGGTGTCTCCTCGTCGCTCCGCTCGTCACCAGACGTAACACATGACTTCGCCGCCGACTTTGCGCTTGCGCGCCTCGCGGTCGGTCATGAGACCCTGACTCGTGGACAAAACGGCAACTCCGAGACCACCGAGCACGCGCGGCACGTCGGTGGCTCCGCGGTACACCCGCAGACCCGGAGTCGACACTCGCTTGATGCCCGAGATCGTGCGACGACGATCGTCGGAGTACTTCATGCTGATCTTCAGCGTCTTTGCGCTCTTTCCGTCGAGCACCTCGTAGCTGGAGATGTAGCCCTCCCGCTTGAGAATCTCGGCGAGTGCAACCTTCTGCTTGGACGACGGCATCATCACCTCATCACGCATCGCCACGTTGGCGTTGCGGATGCGGGTGAGCATGTCGGCGATCGGATCGGTCATCATGGCAGTCACCAACTCGCTTTCTTCAAACCGGGGATTTCACCCGCATGTGCCAGCTGGCGCAGGCACAGACGGCACAAGCCGAACTTGCGGTACACGGCCCGCGCGCGACCGCAACGCTGGCATCGGGTGTAGGCGCGCACCTTGAACTTCGGTGTCGCAGCCGCTTTGTTCCGGAGAGATTTCTTAGCCATTGATCGTGTGCTTCCTTTGTCGTCCTGCTGCTACTTCTTTGCCTTGCGGGCCTTGGCCTTCGCTGATGCGGGGAGTTCGCCCTTGCGGAAGGGGAACCCGAAAGCATCGAGCAACGCCTTGCCCGACATGTCGTCCTTTGCCGTGGTGACGATGGTGATGTCCATCCCCCGCGGCACGTCGACCTTGTCGTAATCGATCTCGAGGAACACCAGCTGCTCGTTGAGGCCGAAGGTGTAATTGCCGTTGCCGTCCCACGAACGGCCGGGCAAGCCACGGAAGTCGCGGATTCGGGGAATGGCAACCGCGAGCAACCTGTCGAAGAACTCCCACATGCGGTCACCGCGCAGGGTCACCTTCGCGCCGATGCCCTGGTTCTCGCGCAACTTGAACGAAGCGATGGCGACACGCGACTTCGTCACGATCGGCTTCTGACCGGTGATCGCAGTGAGGTCGGCGACGGCGCCGTCGAGCAGGGATGCCTGCTGCGTGGCTTTGCCAACTCCCATGTTGATGACGATCTTTTCGAGGGTCGGAACCTGCATCGGGTTCTTCACGCCGAGCTGCTTGATGAGTTCGGCGCGAACCACGTCGCGATAGTGGGCCTTGAGGCGCGGAACGTACGTCGTCGTTGCCATCAGATTTCGTCTCCCGTTGTGCGCGCAATTCGCACCTTCTTGCCGTCCTTCACCTTGTAACCGACGCGGGTCGGCTTGCCCTTGTGCAGGAGCATGACGCTCGAGGCCGAAATCGGCATCTCGATCGACTTGATGCCGCCGGCGTCCTTTTCGTTGCGGCGCGCGGCGTGGCGCTTGGCCACGTTCACGCCCGTCACGACGACTTTGTTGTCGCGCGGCAGAACCTGCTTCACTTCGCCGCTCTTGCCGGCATCCTTGCCGTAGATCACGACGACGTTGTCACCCTTTTTCAGTTTCATTTCAGAGCACCTCCGGTGCCAACGACACGATGCGCATGAATTTCTTGTCGCGCAGCTCACGACCCACCGGGCCGAAGATGCGCGTTCCGCGCGGCGTGAGATCTTCCTTGATGAGCACGGCGGCGTTCTCGTCGAAGCGGATGTAGCTGCCGTCGGGACGGCGCTTCTCCTTCGCGACGCGCACGACGACGCAGCGAACGACTTCGCCCTTCTTCACACCGGCGCCGGGGATGGCGTCCTTGACGGTGCCGATGAAGACGTCGCCGATCGACGCATAGCGCCGACGGGTTCCGCCGAGCACCTTGATGACGAGCACTTCACGCGCGCCGCTGTTGTCGGCCACCTTGAGCCGCGACTCCTGCTGAATCACTTTGCACGCTCCAGGATCTCGACGACGCGCCAACGCTTCGTCTTGGACAAGGGACGGGTTTCCGTGACGCGAACGCGGTCGCCGACCTTGGCGTCGTTGGCCTCGTCGTGGACGTAGAGCTTCTTGGTGCGCGTCACGAACTTGTCGTACTTCGGGTGACGAACGCGTTCAACGATGGCGATGACGATCGTCTTGTCCATCTTGTTGGACACGACTATGCCGTCGCGCACCTTGCGGCGTGCACGCGCTGTGGTGGTGGTTACTTCACTCATGTTGGGGTCACTTTCCTGCTTCTGCTGCTTCGATCTCGCGCTGTCGAATGACGAGATTGATTCGGGCGATCTGGCGGCGCACCTTGCCCATGTGCGACGTGTCGGTGAGCTGACCCGTGGCGTGCTTGAAGCGCGTTGTGAGCGCCTCCTGCTTGGCGTTCTCCAGCTCTTCGATGAGCGAAGAAAGGTCGAGCTCGGCCAACTCGGCGGGCGACTTTCCGTAACGATTACCGGCCATGTTCAGATGCCCTCCTCACGGCTGACGATTCGGCACTTGATCGGCAACTTCTGCACTGCGCGGCTGAGTGCCTGCGACGCCACCGCGCCGTCGGGGTACGACAACTCGAACAGCACGCGGCCCGGCTTGACGACGGCTACCCACAACTCGGGGTTTCCCTTGCCCGAACCCATGCGGGTTTCGGCCGGCTTCTTCGTCACCGACTTGTCGGGGAAAACGTTGATCCACACCTTGCCACCACGCTTGATGTGGCGGGTCATCGCGATACGAGCGGCCTCGATCTGACGAGCGGTGATCCACCCCGACTCGAGCGCCTGGATGCCGAACTCGCCGAAAGCGAGGTCCTTGGCCCCCTTCGATTCGCCCTTCATCCGCCCGCGATGGTGCTTGCGGTACTTCACTTTGCGCGGCTGCAACATGATGCTTCCCGTTAGTCCTTCTTGAAGTGGGGTGTCTCGGCGGAATCGTGGATGCGACGCTCGATCTCTTCTTCCTCGGCGAGCAGTCGCTCGAGTTCGGGATCGGCCTCGCGAACGAGCGGCGTTGCGGCCTCATCCTCGGCACTGCGCGGTCCGGCCGACGTGACGATGCGTCCGGTGCTTGCGATCTCGCCACCGGCCAGCGGGTCGCCGGCAGCCATCGCTGCCTCACGGGCAATCCGGTCGTCACTCTCGCGTGAGTACGGCAGGATCTCGCCCTTGTACAACCACACCTTCACACCGACGCGACCCGATGACGTGACCGCCTCGCGGAATCCGTAATCGATGTTCGCGCGCAACGTATGCAGCGGCACGCGACCTTCGCGGTACCACTCGCGGCGGGTCATTTCGGCTCCGCCGAGTCGACCCGAGCACTGGATTCGGATGCCCTGAGCACCGGCCTTCTGTGCGTTTTGCACGGCGCGCTTCATTGCGCGACGGAACGCGATGCGGTTCGCCAACTGATCGGCCACACCCTGGGCGACGAGAGCGGCGTCGAGTTCTGACTCCTTGATCTCGTTGATGTTCAACTGCACCTTGTTGTTGCCGGTGAGCGCCGTGAGACCGGCACGCAGATCGTTGGCCTTCTGACCCTGCTTGCCGATGACGATTCCGGGACGTGCAGTATGAATGTCGACACGCAACTTGTCGCGCGTGCGCTCGATGTCGATGCGGCTGACGGCTGCATCGGCAAGGGCGTTGGTGAGGTACTCCCGGATCTTCCAGTCCTCGGTGAGGTACTGGCGGTACTCCTTGGCGGCGAACCACTTGCTCTTCCAGTCGGTGGTGACACCCAGGCGAAAGCCGTAGGGATTGATCTTCTGACCCATTACTTCGACTCCTCACCTTCGGTGTTGCCCTCGGAAGACTCCTCCGCGGTCGACGACTCCTGCGCTGCTGCGGCGCGCGCACGGCTCGCCTCGACGCGGCGACGACGCGCTGCTGCGCTGCCGCCACCCGAACCCTCGCTGGCTTCGCGAATGGCCAGCGCCTCGGGCGACATTTCGTCGACGACGACGGTGACGTGCGCACCGCGCTTCAAACGGGTGTTGGCCCGGCCGCGCGCACGGGGACGGAAGCGCTTGATCGTCGGCGACTCGTCGGCAAAGCAGGCCTTCACGTACAACTTGTCGGCGTCGAGGCCGTTGTTGTTCGTTGCGTTGGCAACGGCCGAGGCGAGCACCTTGCTCACGACGGTGGCGGCTTCGACGCTGCTCAAGCGCAGGATGTCCTGTGCGGTGACCACGTCGAGTCCGCGCACGAGGTTGAGCACGGGACGGAACTTGGATGCCGACATGCGCACCCAGCGCGCCTGAGCCTTCGCACCGCTCGGTGCGCCGGCAACGCGGTTGGCTTCGTTGAGCTTCGGACCGGTCATGACTTACGACTTCCCTTCCGTGCCGGCCATCTTTTCCTGGCTGGCGTGCGACCTGAACGTGCGTGTGGGGCTGAACTCGCCGAGCTTGTGGCCGACCATCGACTCGGTGACGTACACCGGAACGTGCTTGCGACCGTCGTGCACCGCGATCGTGTGACCGACCATGTCGGGGATGATCGTCGAGCGACGCGACCACGTCTTGATCGGCTTGCGATCGCCCGACTCGTTCATCGCGTCGAGCTTCTTCAGCAAGTGCTCGTCGACGAAGGCGCCCTTCTTCACGCTGCGTGCCATGACTTAACCTCGTCCCTTTCCGGAGCGACGGCGGCGCACGATGAATTGCTGCGACGCCTTGTTCTTGTTGCGAGTACGACGTTCGGGTTTGCCCCACGGCGAGACAGCCGGTCGACCACCCGAGGTTTTGCCTTCGCCACCACCGAGGGGGTGGTCGACGGGGTTCATGACGACGCCACGGGACTGCGGACGCACGCCCTTCCAGCGGTTGCGGCCCGCCTTGCCGATCTTCACGAGTTCGTGTTCGGCGTTGCCGACTTCACCGATGGTTGCGCGGCAATCGATCGGCACACGACGCATTTCACTGCTCGGCATGCGCAAAGTGGCGAAGTCGCCTTCCTTCGCCACGAGCTGCACCGACATTCCCGCCGAACGCGCAATACGACCGCCCTGTCCGGGACGCATCTCGACGTTGTGCACGACCGTGCCGACGGGCACGTAGCGCAACGGCAGGGCGTTACCGGCCTTGATGTCGGCTTTGGCGCCGCTCTCGACCCTCTGACCGACGACGAGACCCTTCGGCGCAAGAATGTACGCCTTCGTTCCGTCGGCGTAATGCAACAACGCGATGCGACAGGTGCGGTTCGGGTCGTACTCGACGGTGGCAACCTTTGCCGTCACACCGTCCTTGTTGCGCTTGAAATCGATGATGCGGTACTGCTGCTTGTGTCCGCCACCCTTGTGGCGCGACGTGATGCGTCCGGCGGCATTGCGACCACCGCGTTCGGGCTTGGCTACGAGCAGCGACTTCTCGGGACGCGATGCCGTGATCTCGCTGAAGTCCGCCGACGTCTGGAAGCGACGACCGGCGCTCGTGGGACGGCGTTTACGAATGGCCATGGATGTTCCTTTGCGCTTGCGTCTTTAGTTCTCGAACAGGGGAATTTGCTGGCCCGGCGCCAAGGTGACAATGGCGCGCTTGGACGACGGACGGGTGCCTATGCGGTTGGTTGCCCGCGTAATGCGGCGCTTGCCCTGGCGGTTCATCGTGTTCACCTTGAGCACGGTGACGTTGAAGATCCGCTGCACGGCGTCGCGAATCTCGGGCTTGCTCGCCGACGGATGAACCTCGAAGGTGTACACACCGGCGCTGGATCCCGCGTAGCTCTTCTCCGAGACCACGGGCCTGATGATGACGTCGCGCGGATCCTTCACTTGTCGTCTCCCTTGCTTGCACCGGGCAGGCTGGCCTGACTGAAAACGATGACGTCGTTGCACAGCACGTCGTAGGCGTTGAGCTCACCTGTGCGCACAATCTGCACCGACTCGAGGTTGCGCAGGCTCTGCTCGGCGACGTGTTCGTCGCCGGCGGTGACGACGAGCACTTTGCCCGATGCCCCGAGTGCCTGCAGTGCGGCCGCGGCCTTCTTCGTGCTCGCGGTGTCGAACGACCACGAGTCGACGACGATGACCTTGCCCTCGCGGAAGCGATCGGACAGTGCCGATCGCAGGGCGAGTTGCACCATCTTCTTCGGCGTGCGCTGCGAGTACTTGCGCGGCGTCGGGCCGAGGGTGACGGCGCCACCGCTGAAGTGCGGCGCACGGGTCGAACCCTGACGTGCGTTACCCGTGCCCTTCTGGCTGAACGGCTTCGATCCACCACCGCTCACTTCCGAGCGCCCCTTCGTCTTTTGCGTCCCGGCGCGACGGTGTGCGAGTTGCGCCGTGACCACTTGGTGCATCACGGCGACGTTCGGCGTGACACCGAAAACGTCGTCGGCCAACGACACCGAGGCGCCGTCCTTGCCGGAGATGTTCTTCATTGTGATCTGTGCCATGGTCAGCCCTTTACCGCGTTGCGAACGATGACGACTCCGCCGTTCGGTCCGGGAACGGCACCCTTGACGAGCAGCAGGTTGCGCTCGGCATCGGCTTGGACGATTTCGAGATTCTGGATCGTCACCTGATCGTGACCGAGGTGACCCGCCATGCGCATGCCACGGAACACGCGACCGGGGAACGAACGCTGTCCGATCGAACCAGGCGCACGGTGGTGCTTGTGGTTTCCGTGAGCAGCACCCTGACCGCGGAAGTTGTGCCGTTTCATTCCACCGGCAAAGCCCTTGCCACGACTCACTGCGGTGACATCGACCTTTTCGCCGGCAGCCATCGTGTCGACGGCAATCACCTGACCGACTTGGAATCCGTCGACGGAATCGAGACGCAGCTCGACGAGTCGGCGGCCCGGTTCGACGCCGTGCTTGGCAAAGTGCCCTGCTTGCGGCTTGTTCAATTTCTTGGCGTCCTTGTTGCCGAATGTGACCTGCAGCGCGGTGTAGCCGTCGCGCTCGCCCGTCTTCACCTGCACGATGCGCACCGGCTCAACGCGCAAAACCGTGACCGGCACGACTTTTTGGTCGGCCGTCCACACCTGCGTCATGCCGACTTTCTCGCCGACGATCGCTTTCTGTGTCATGGTGAAACCTTTCGGACCTGTCTGTTGTGGAGCTTCCACGAAAATGCTCCGCACGGCCGAGGCCGGCGGAGCACCGAGATCGTTTTCGCCGCCGGGTTCCCGACGAATCGGGCGCAGGCGGACATCAATTGTTTTCCGTCGGATGCACTCCCACGGTCTGGCAACTGACTGCGGTCAACGTGAGCTGAACGCGCTCTGTGACGCTATCGGCGCGGGGCTCCGCTCCCACCGGGCGAACCCGTGTTCGGCGGGACTCGCCGAACAACGCCCCGCCTACTGGTTGGCGCGGGCGACGAGGGTCGCCGTCAGGGTCTCGCGGACCCCGTTGCGGCTCACTTCGATCTCGACGACGTCACCGGGACTGCGGTCGCGGATCGCCGCGACCAACCCGGTTTGACCGTTGATCGGCTCGCCATCCACCGAAAGAACGAGGTCACCCTCGCGAATTCCCGCCGCGGCGGCGGGAGAATCCGGCTGCACGTCGGCGATGATCGCACCGGCACCGCCGTCGGTGCGCTCGGCAAGACCAACGCCGAGGAAACCTTCGACGCGGGGTTGACCACCCGCCGTCGCCCGCAGCTGTTCGACAACCGTGAGCACCTCGCCGACGGAGATTGCAAAGCCGATGTTGTTCGCCGCCGAGTTCGTGCCACCGCGGGCCACCGCAGTGTTGATTCCGACGACTTCACCGCGCATGTTCGACAACGGCCCGCCGGAGTTACCCGAAGAAATCGCCGCGTCGGTTTGGATGAGGCTGTTCAACGCACCCGACGACGTCACGATGGTGCGCTTCAGCGCCGAAATGATGCCGACGGTCACACTCGGTCCGCCGTCGAGGGCGAGTGCGTAGCCGATCGCCACCACTTCGTCACCGACACGAAGGCTGTTCGGGTCGGCGAAAGTTGCCGGAGTCAACCCACGTGCATCCACCTTGAGCAAGGCAAGATCGTTGCCCTCGTCACTGGCAAGGATGCGGGCAACGACGGGCTCCGTTTCACCGGCGAATCGCACGCGCACCTCACTTGCGCCTTCGACGACGTGCGCATTGGTGAGGATTTCACCGTCCGCCGTAAGGACGACTCCCGTTCCGGTGGCGCCGCCGGTTGCAAGTCCCGACTGAACGTCGCTCGAGATCGTGACGACGCTGGATGCGAGGCGCTCCGCGACCGCGGCAACGTCGGACTTGTCGTCATCGTCGCGACCGTCATCGTCGACCACGGACAGCGGCGCAGCCGAACGCGGCGAATACGTCGTCGATCCGGAACGCTCGAGCACCTGCTGAACGACGACGCCGCCGATCGCTCCCATTGCAAGTGCAAGCAACGACACACCCACGACGAACCGGGCCGGGAAGCGCGGTCGCGAAGCGACGGGGTACGGCGACGACTCGAGCAACTGTTGCGGGTACGGCTGGTCGGTGTACGACTGCTGCGCCTCCGACTGCGGTGTTTGTGATTCCCACGGGGACGGCGGGGGGAACATGTTCGTCATGTCATCCAGTGATACACGACATTCACGTGCGTTTGCACCGACGAGCGTGTGACATGAGAGCCTGCTGCGTCACACCGACCCGTTGTGGCCGGCGGCGCAGCCCCCCACCCCGACAATTCAAGGATTCGTGCGTCAACCCCGACCCTGTCCGGCATGGGAACGGGTCGGGATGTCGCTACCGCGACGAAGTCGTTACTGAATCTTGATTTCGATGTCGACGCCGGCGGCGACTTCGAGGCGCTGCAGGCTCTCGACCGTCTTGTTGTTCGGCTCGACGATGTCGATGAGGCGCTTGTGGATGCGCATCTCGAAGTGCTCGCGCGAGTCCTTGTCGACGTGCGGTCCACGGATGACCGTGTAGCGGTGTTTGTCGGTGGGAAGCGGAATCGGTCCGCGCACCGATGCATTGGTGCGCGTGACCGTCTCCACGATTTTCTTCGACTCAAGGTCGAGGACGGCGTGGTCGAATGCCTTCAGGCGGATTCGAATGCTCTTTTTCTCTGCCATGTGGATCGACCTCGTCGCTGACCGTGTGTCCGAAAGCCTGAATTACTTCAGGATCTTCGTGACGCGACCGGCGCCGACGGTACGACCACCTTCGCGGATGGCGAAGCGCAGGCCCTCGTCCATGGCGATCGGCTTACCCAATTCGACCTTCATCGCAATGTTGTCTCCGGGCATGACCATTTCGGTGCCGGCGGGCAACTCGATGGTTCCGGTGACGTCCGTCGTGCGGAAGAAGAACTGCGGGCGGTAATTGTTGAAGAAGGGCTTGTGGCGTCCGCCTTCTTCCTTTTTCAACACGTAGACCTGACCCTCGAACTGCGTGTGGGGCGTGATGCTGCCGGGTGCGCACAACACCTGACCGCGCTCCACTTCTTCCTTCTTCGTGCCGCGCAACAGGGCGCCGATGTTGTCACCGGCCTGGCCCTCGTCGAGCAGCTTGCGGAACATTTCGACTCCGGTGCACACGGTCTTCTGCGTGTCACGCAGACCGACGATTTCGATTTCGTCGCCGGTGTGCACCTTGCCTTGTTCGACCTTGCCGGTGACGACGGTGCCGCGACCGGTGATGGTGAACACGTCTTCGATCGGCATGAGGAACGGCTTGTCGAGCTCACGCTTGGGCTCGGGGATCTTCTCGTCACAGGCGGTCATGAGTTCCATGATCTTTTCCTGCCACTGGGCGTCACCCTCGAGGGCCTTCAACGCCGAGACTCGCACGACCGGAACGTCCTTGCCCGGGAACTCGTACGACGTGAGAAGGTCGCGAACTTCTTCTTCGACGAGCTGGAGCATGTCCTCGTCGTCGACCATGTCGGACTTGTTCAGCGCGACAACGATGTACGGCACGCCGACCTGTCGGGCGAGCAACACGTGCTCACGGGTCTGGGGCATCGGACCGTCGGTGGCGGCGACCACGAGAATGGCGCCGTCGACCTGGGCGGCACCGGTGATCATGTTCTTGATGTAGTCGGCGTGACCGGGCATGTCGACGTGCGCGTAGTGGCGCTTCTCGGTCTCGTATTCGATGTGGGCGATCGAGATGGTGATGCCGCGCGCCTTCTCCTCGGGCGCCTTATCGATCTGATCGAACGGCGTGTAGTCGGCGAGGCCCTTGTCGGCAAGCGTCTTCGAGATCGCTGCGGTCAAGGTCGTCTTGCCGTGGTCAATGTGACCCATCGTGCCAATGTTGACGTGGGGCTTTGTGCGCTCGAACTTACCCTTCGACATTTCTGTATTTCTCCTGTGTGAAGCCGGTTGGCCTGTGTATTGGTCTGACTTGCTTGGAAACCGTGTTGTGACTCTGCTGTGACTGTGGACCCGTGTGGTGCTATTCCCCGCGCACGCGCTTGACGATTTCCTGCGCGATTGCTTCCGGTACCTGCTGGTACGAGTGGAATTGCATCGTGTACGTTGCCCGCCCCTGGGTGCGAGAACGCAAATCTGTACTGTATCCGAACATTTCCGAAAGCGGAACCTGCGCCCGGACGTTCTGGAAGTTGCCGTTGGCCTCCATACCTTCGATGCGGCCGCGACGGCTGGACAGGTCGCCCATGACGTCTCCCATGTAATCCTCGGGAGTGACGACTTCGACCGCCATGATCGGCTCGAGCAGCACCGGCTTGGCCATTGCTGCGGCCTTCTTGAACGCCATCTGTCCGGCGATCTTGAACGCCATTTCGTTGGAGTCGACGTCGTGGTACTGACCGTCGACGAGACTCACCTTCACGTCGACCGTCGGATATCCGGCGAGCACTCCGTTGTCGAGCGCCGCCTGGATGCCCTGGTTCGTCGGCTGGATGTACTCGCGCGGAATGCGACCACCGGTGATCTCGTCGGCGAATTCGTAACCCTTGCCGGGATTCGGCTCGAGGCTGATTTTCACGACGGCAAACTGACCCGAACCACCCGACTGCTTGATGTGGCGGTACTCGACGGTGTCGACCGACTTCGTGATCGTTTCGCGGTACGCGACCTGCGGCTTGCCGACGGTGGCATCGACGTTGAACTCGCGCTGCATGCGGTCGACGAGGATTTCGAGGTGCAACTCACCCATTCCCGAGATGACGGTCTGGCCGGTCTCGTGGTCGGTGCGCACGCGGAAGGTCGGGTCCTCGTCGGACAGTGACTTCAACGCCTTGCCGAGCTTGTCCTGGTCGTTCTTCGTCTTCGGTTCGATGGCCACGTGGATGACGGGCTCGGGGAACTCCATCCGCTCGAGAACGATCGGCTTGTCGCGGTCGCACAGCGTGTCACCGGTGGTGACGTCCTTGAAACCGAGGCCGGCGACGATGTCTCCGGCGAATGCAACGTCGATGTCTTCGCGCTGGTTTGCGTGCATGAGCAGGAGGCGGCCGACTCGCTCGCGCTTCTGCTTCACCGAGTTGTACACCTCGTCGCCCTTGGCGATTCGACCCGAGTACACACGGAAGTACGTCAGGCGGCCGAACGGATCGGCAACGATCTTGAATGCGAGTGCCGCGAACGGCGCCTTCTCGCTCGCCTCACGGGCCATCTTTTCTTCGCCGTCCTCGCTCGTTCCTTCGGCGGCGGGAATGTCGAGCGGTGAGGGCAGGTAGTCGACGACGGCATCGAGCATCTGCTGAACGCCCTTGTTCTTGAATGCCGATCCGCACAACACCGGCACGAAACTGAACGCCAACGTACCGAGTCGGATTCCGCGACGCAGGTCGTCCTCGCCCAGGTCACCGTCGCCGAGGTACTTCTCCATCAGCTGCTCGTCTTCGGCCGCCGCGAGTTCGAGCAACTCGGCTCGGTACTTCTTCGCCTGATCGAGGTACTCGGCCGGAATGTCGGTTTCGAAGTACTTCGAATCCTTGTCGTCGCCTTCCCATTCGATCGCCTTCATCTTCACGATGTCGATGATCCCGCGGTAGGCCGACTCGCCGCCGAGCGGCAACTGGATGACCGCCGGCACCGCCTGGAGGCGGTCCTTGATCATGTCGACCGTGCGGAAGAAGTTGGCGCCTGTGCGGTCCATCTTGTTGACGAAGCACATGCGCGGGACGCGGTATTTGTTCGCCTGTCGCCACACCGTTTCGGACTGCGGCTCGACACCGGCTACCGAGTCGAATACCGCAACCGCACCGTCGAGCACGCGCAACGAGCGTTCGACTTCGATCGTGAAGTCGACGTGTCCCGGGGTGTCGATGACGTTGATCCGGTGGTCGCGCCAGAACGCGGTGGTCGCCGCGGACGTAATGGTGATTCCGCGCTCCTGCTCCTGGACCATGTGGTCCATGATCGCCCCGCCCTCGTGCACCTCGCCGATCTTGTAGGTCTTGCCCGTGTAGTAGAGGATGCGCTCACTCGTCGTCGTCTTGCCGGCGTCGATGTGCGCCATGATGCCGATGTTGCGGTAGCGCTCGAGTGGATACTCACGTTCAGACATGGAAATACCTTCAGTACGGGGTTAGTTCGGGGACTCTGATTACCAGCGGTAGTGGGCGAAGGCTTTGTTCGCTTCGGCCATCTTCTGCATGTCTTCGCGCTTCTTCATCGCTGCGCCCAGACCGTTCGATGCATCGAGCAGTTCCGCGGCGAGGCACTCGGCCATCGTCTTTTCGCGGCGTGCACGTGCAGTGTCGACGACCCAACGAATCGCCAGGGTCGATGCACGGCGGGGCTTCACTTCAACGGGCACCTGGTAGGTGGCGCCACCAACGCGACGGCTGCGCACTTCGAGTGGCGGCTTCACGTTGTCGATTGCTCGCTTGAGAGTGGAAAGTGGTTCGCTGCCCGTCTTCGTTTCGATGAGCTTCATCGCGTCGTACACGATGCCTTCGGCCTTGCTCTTCTTGCCGTGCAGCATCACCTTGTTGACGATTTGCGTCACCAAGGTCGAGCTGTAGAGCGGATCCGGCGTGAGATCGTTGCGGGAGGCGGGTCCTTTACGCGACATGTGTTTGTGTGCTCCTCTTCCTGGTCACTCGGGCCTATTTGCCACGCTTCGCGCCGTAACGGCTGCGAGCCTGCTTGCGATCCTTCACACCGGCTGCGTCGAGCGCGCCGCGGATGACCTTGTACCGCACACCGGGCAGGTCGCGAACGCGGCCACCGCGCACGAGAACGATCGAGTGCTCCTGCAAGTTGTGTCCCTCACCGGGAATGTACGCCGTCACTTCGATGCCGCTGGTCAGTCGCACGCGGGCAACCTTGCGCAGGGCCGAGTTCGGCTTCTTCGGAGTGGTGGTGAACACGCGCGTGCATACTCCGCGACGCTGCGGGGAACCTTTGAGCGCCGGAGTCTTGGTCTTGGACGACTTCGAACTGCGACCCTGGCGAATCAACTGCTGAATGGTGGGCACGCGACAACCTGACTTTTCTTGGATGATGACGAACACTGAACGAACGGGCCGAAATGCTCGACCCGCCACACCGACGAGAGTCCCGGCGGAGGGCGCTTCAGCCTACGGGTGGCCGCTCACACTCCCCAACCCGCGCCGTTGCGCGGTCGTCGGTCGTGGCGTTGGTGCTGCAACGGGTGCGGTGGGTTGACCCCTCCGCACCCGTCAAGCTGGCGAATTAGTTGGCGTCGCCGTTGGTCGACGGGGCGTCGCCGTCGATCTCGTCGGACTCACCACCCGCCTCGGGTTCCGGAGCGACCGCGACGGCCGTGCCGAACACCGCGTGCATGTCGGCCGCATCGGAAACGTCGGACGAATCGACCATCGCACCGTACGTTCCGCGCGGAATCTCGATGCCCTCGCTGAGGCTGTCCGACGACCACGTCGTCGGTGCGACGTAGTCGGGGTAGTCGATTCCGAACAGGTTGTAGGCATCCATGCCGGTACCGGCCGGGATGACTTTGCCGATGATGATGTTCTCCTTGAGGCCGATGAGCGGATCGCTCTTGCCTTCGATCGCCGCCTCGGTGAGCACGCGGGTCGTCTCTTGGAACGATGCGGCCGAGAGCCACGACTCCGTCGAGATGGCGGCCTTGGTGATACCCATGAGCTCGGGTCGACCCTCGGCGCTGCGCTTGCCTTCCTTGACGAGCTGCTCGTTGGTCTCGCGCAAGAGGCGCGAGTCGATCTTGTCGCCCGGCAGGAACGGGGTGTCGCCCGGATCCTGCACGATGTATCGACGCGTCATCTGACGAATGATCAACTCGATGTGCTTGTCGTGGATGACGACGCCCTGATCGCGGTACACCTTCTGCACTTCTTCGACGATGTACTGCTGGGTGTCGCGGATACCGCTGATTTCGAGGAGTTCCTTCGGATCGATCGGGCCGCTCGTGAGCAACTGCCCTGCCGTCACGGAGTCGCCGTCCTTCACGAGCGGGCGACTGCCCGACGGCAGGACGATTTCCAGTTCGGCGCCGGTGTCGTCGATGATCTTCACCGGGATGCCGCGACCGTCGTCTTCGAGGATGCGCACGACTCCGGTGACGCGGGCGAGATACGCCGAGCCGCGGGGGTGGCGTGCTTCGAACAGTTCGACGACGCGGGGCAAACCACCGGCGATGTCCTTGCCGGCGACGCCTCCCGTGTGGAAGGTACGCATCGTGAGCTGGGTGCCCGGCTCACCGATCGACTGAGCGGCAATGACACCAACGGCCTCGCCGAGTTCGATCTCGGTGCCGGTGGCCAGCGAGCGTCCGTAGCACTTCGCACATACGCCGACCTTCGATTCGCACGTGAGCACGGATCGCACACGGACACGGCTGATCTGCGCGTCGTCGCGCAAGAGAGCCATTTCGACGTCACCGACCATGCTGTTGCGCGGCAGTACCGAGCCGTCCGACAGGGTGACATCGGCGTGCAACGTGCGGCCGAACAACTTGGTCTCGAGGTACGAACGCTTGTCGGCCGTATCCGGTTGAACGTCTTCCACCCACACACCTTGTGCGGTGCCGCAGTCGTCCTCACGAATGATGAGTTCCTGGGCAACGTCGTGGAGTCGTCGGGTGAGGTACCCCGAGTCGGCGGTGCGCAACGCGGTGTCGACGAGACCCTTTCGTGCACCCGGTGTGGCGATGAAGTACTCGAGCGTGGCGAGTCCTTCGCGGAAGTTGCTCTTGATCGGGCGCGGAATCATGTCGCCGCGCGGGTTGGCAACGAGTCCGCGCATGGCGGCAATCTGGCGCAACTGCGTCATGTTTCCGCGTGCACCGGAGCTCACCATCATGTCGATCGGGTTGAAACGATCGGACTTGAACTCGCGTTCCATCGCCTTTTGCACCTCGGCGGTGGCGTCGGACCAGATCTGCACTTCCTGCTGGCGGCGCTCCTGGTCGGTGATGATTCCGCGGCGGAACTGCGTCTCGACCTTCTCGGCGCTTTCTTCGTAGTGCTCGAGAATCTTGCGCTTTTCCTTCGGAGTCTTCACGTCCTCGATGGAGATCGTGAGACCGCCCTGGCTGGCGTAGCGGTAGCAGAGGTCCTTGATCCGGTCGAGTGCAACGGCAACTTCGTTCTTCGCGTAGTTGTCCGACAAACGCTCGACGATCTCGCTGAACTCGCGCTTGCGAATCGGCTTGGTGAGGTGTCCGAAGCGCTGCACGAATCCGGCCGGCAACGCCTCTTCGAAAATGAGTCGACCCGGCGTCGTGTCGATGTACTTGCGACTGCCGTCGTCGGCCACTTCGAGCAGCTTCACCTTCGAGTGCAACGTCACCGAACCGTCTTCGAGCGCGGCAACGGCTTCGTACAGGTGGCGGAACGCACGCCCCTCCCCTGCACGACCATCGACGGCATCGGTGAGGTAGTAGCCACCGATGACGAGGTCCTGGCTGGGTGTGACGATCGGACGACCCGAGGCCGGCGAAAGAATGTTGTTCGCCGACAACATGAGCACGCGTGCCTCGGCCTGCGCCTCGACGGACAACGGCAGGTGAACTGCCATCTGGTCGCCGTCGAAGTCGGCGTTGAACGCCGTGCACACGAGCGGATGGAGATGGATTGCCTTGCCCTCGACGAGCACCGGCTCGAATGCCTGGATGCCGAGACGGTGCAACGTGGGCGCGCGGTTGAGGAGCACGGGGTGCTCTTTGATGACGTCTTCAAGCACGTCCCACACGAGTGAGTGGCGACGCTCGACCATGCGCTTGGCCGACTTGATGTTCTGGGCCAAGCCCTTTTCGTCGAGCTTGCGCATGACGAACGGCTTGAACAATTCGAGCGCCATGAGCTTCGGCAGACCGCACTGGTGCAAGCGCAACGTCGGGCCGGCGACGATGACCGAACGACCCGAGTAGTCGACGCGCTTGCCGAGCAGGTTCTGACGGAACCGACCCTGCTTGCCCTTCAACATGTCGGAGAGGCTCTTCAACGGACGGTTACCGGGTCCGGTGACCGGGCGACCGCGACGACCGTTGTCGAACAGCGCATCGGCTGCTTCCTGGAGCATGCGCTTTTCGTTGTTCAAGATGATCTCGGGCGTGCCCAACTCGAGCAGGCGCGCGAGACGGTTGTTGCGGTTGATGAGTCGGCGGTACAAGTCGTTGAGGTCGCTCGTGGCAAAACGACCACCGTCGAGCTGCACCATCGGACGCAGATCCGGCGGAATGACCGGGATTGCATCGAGGATCATCGCCTTCGGGTTGTTCACCAGGCGACCGTTTTCGTCGCGCTTGTTGAACGACGCGACGATCTTCAGACGCTTGATCGCCTTCTGCTTGCGCTGAGCCGAGAGCGGTTTGCCCTTGTATCCGTTGGCGATCGCGTCACGGAGTTCGACCTCTTCCTTGTCGAAGTCGATCGTGTCGATGAGCGCCTTGATCGCATCCGCGCCGGTGCCGCCCTTGAAATAGTCGCTGTAGCGATCTTCGAGCGCACGCCAGAGGTTTTCGTCCTCGATGATCATGCGCGGGTGGATCTGACCGAAGGTCTCCCATGCCCGTTCGATGAGGTCGATTTCCTCGTCGTGGTTCTTGTTGATGAGCTCGATGTCCTTGTCGATCTGCTTCTGGCGGTTCTTGATGTCGGACTCTTTTGCGCCCTCTTTCTCCAACTGCTTCAGCTCGGCTTCGCCGTCCTTCTGGCGTTGCTTGATGTCCCGGTCGCGCGTGCGCGAAACGATCGCCTTCTCTTCGACGAACTCCTTCTCGAGCTCGCTCCAGGCGTCATGACGACCATCGGTGTCGACTTCGCTGACGAGCCAAGCCGAGAGGTAAATGACCTTCTCCAACTGCTTGGCCTTCATCTCGTCGCGCGGTTCGAGGCCGCCGAGGAGGTAGGCCAACCATGAACGGGTGCCCTTCAGGTACCAGATGTGCACGACCGGTGCAGCCAGTTCGATGTGCCCCATGCGGTCGCGTCGCACGCGTGAGCGGGTCACTTCGACGCCGCACTTTTCGCAGATGATCCCCTTGAACTTCACCCGCTTGTACTTGCCGCAGAAGCACTCGAAGTCACGTGTGGGTCCGAAGATCTTCTCGCAGAACAAACCGTCGCGCTCCGGGCGCAACGTTCGGTAGTTGATCGTCTCGGGCTTCTTCACCTCACCGTGCGACCAGTTGCGGATGTCGTCGGCCGTGGCAAGACCGATGCGCAACTGACGGAATTCGTTGACTTCGATTCCGGTTGGGGTGTCGATCGCTGCTACGTCGGTCATGTCCTGGTGTTCCTCGCTGCTGGCCTGTGAATGGGGTGAGTTGTGGTCTCGTGTCGCTGGGACGGGTTAGAAGGTGCCCTGTCGGATGCGGTCGTCGGCATCCGAACCGCGCTCGGGACGCGTGAGGTTGATGCCGAGTTCCTTCGTCGTGCGGTAGATGTCCTCGTCGAGGTCCGCAAGTTCGATCTCGCGACCCTTCTCCGAGAGCACTTCGACGTCGAGGCACAGAGCCTTCATTTCCTTCATCAACACCTTGAAGCTTTCGGGTACGCCCGGCTCCGGAATGTTCGTTCCCTTGACGATCGATTCGTAGACGTGCACGCGGCCGAATACGTCGTCGCTCTTCAGGGTGAGGATCTCCTGCAGGCAGTACGCGGCGCCGTACGCCTCGAGTGCCCACACTTCCATCTCACCGAAGCGCTGACCACCGAACTGAGCCTTGCCGCCGAGCGGCTGCTGGGTGATCATCGAGTACGGACCCGTCGAGCGGGCGTGAATCTTGTCGTCGACGAGGTGGTGCAGTTTCAGGATGTACATGAATCCGACCGTCACCGGGTTGTCGTAGTACTCACCGGTGCGACCGTTGCGCAAACGAACCTTGCCGTCGACACCGACGAGGCGCTTGCCGTCGGCGGTTTCCGGGGTGAGGTTGCCGAGGATGTCCTCGATCGTCGGGTGCTTGCCGGCGAGTTCGGACTCGTCCCAGTGGGCTCCGTCGAACACCGGTGTCGAAATGAACGTGCTCGGCTCGGTGACCGGACGAGTCTTCGACTCGGTGCCGCGCAACGGCGCCTTGCCGACGACCTGCTTCGACTTCGGATCGGTCCATCCCCAGCGGGCGCAGTATCCGAGGTGTGCCTCGAGTACTTGACCGATGTTCATTCGGCTCGGAACACCGAGCGGGTTGAGGATGATGTCGACGGGCGTGCCGTCTTCGAGGTACGGCATGTCCTCGACGGGCAGGATCTTCGAGATGACACCCTTGTTGCCGTGACGTCCGGCGAGCTTGTCACCGACGCTGATCTTGCGCTTCTGTGCCACGTAGATACGCACGAGTTCGTTCACGCCGGGTGGGAGCTCGTCGCCCTCGGAGCCGTCGTCCTTCTTGCGTTGCAGCACTTCGACGTCGATGACCTTGCCGCTTTCACCGTGCGGAACGGTGAGCGAGGTGTTGCGTACCTCGCGGGCCTTCTCACCGAAGATGGCGCGCAACAGGCGCTCTTCGGGAGTGAGTTCGGTTTCACCCTTCGGGCTCACCTTGCCGACGAGGACGTCGCCGGGGGCGACGTCGGCGCCAACGCGGATGATGCCGCGATCGTCGAGGTCACCGACGATGTCGTCGGAGAGATTCGGGATGTCGCGGGTGATTTCCTCGGGTCCGAGTTTCGTGTCGCGCGAGTCGACTTCGTGTTCCTTGATGTGGATCGACGTGAGCACGTCCTCGCGCACAAGGCGCTCGGAGATGATGATCGCGTCCTCGAAGTTGTAGCCCTCCCACGACATGAACGCGACGAGCAGGTTCTTGCCGAGAGCAAGTTCGCCGTTGTCCGTCGAGGGCCCGTCGGCGAGAAGGTCACCCTTGTTCACCTTCTGCCCCGCCGACACGCGCGGCACCTGGTTGATCGAGGTGTCCTGGTTCGAGCGACGGAACTTCACGAGCTTGTGCTCGTGCTCCTTCCTCGGGAGGTTGTCGTACTTGACGACGATCGACGTACCGCTGACGGATTCGACGACACCCGAGTCCTTGGCAAGGACCAGATCGGCGCCGTCGCGCGCGGCCCGAGCCTCGACACCGGTGCCGATGTACGGCGCTTCGGCGCGCAGAAGCGGAACGGCCTGACGCTGCATGTTCGCACCCATGAGCGCGCGGTTGGCGTCGTCGTGCTCGAGGAACGGAATGAGCGACGTCGCAACCGAGACGATCTGCTTGGGAGAGACGTCGATGAAGTTCACTTCGCTCGGCGGAACCAGCGCGAGGTCGGTAGTCGAGCCGAAGAACGACTCGGCTTCGAGCATCTTCTTCAGATCCTCGAGGGTCGCTGCCTGCGGCGAGCGTCGCACGAGCACCTTGTCCTCGACGAACGAACCATCCGGGTTGATCGGAGTGTTCGCCTGGGCGATGACGTACTCCTCTTCCTCGTCGGCGGCCATGTACACCACCTCGTCGGTCACCCGACCGTTCTTCACCCGCAGGTACGGGGTTTCAATGAAGCCGAACGGGTTGATCTTGGCGAACGTGGCGAGCGCGCCCTGCAGACCGATGTTCGGACCTTCGGGCGTCTCGATCGGACACATGCGGC
>JBMTET010000002.1:0-82429 GCA_049433365.1 Ilumatobacteraceae bacterium
GTGTCACCCAACGCCGTGTCATCGCACCCGCACTCAAGCACTGCACAGTGAGGTCACGGCGATGATCGTGCTGGCGATCGACGCCGGCACGACGGGCGTGCGCACGCGGGCATTCGGTGCCGACGGGTCAACTCGTGCCGTTTCCTACCGCGAGTTCCCGCAACACTTTCCCCGGCCCGGCTGGGTGGAACACGACGCGCTCGACATCTGGGCGGCGACCCGCGACACCGTCAACGAGGTGTGCGCACGCCTCGACGATGAGGTCGTCGCCATCGGCATTACGAACCAGCGCGAGACCGTCGTTGCGTTCGACCGGCGCACCGGGATGCCGTTGCACCGCGCCATTGTCTGGCAGGACCGGCGCACGTCGACGCGATGCGAGGAACTCGCGCACTGGCTACCAACCGTGCGCGCCCGCACCGGACTCGTCCTCGATCCGTACTTCTCCGCAACGAAGATCGAGTGGCTCCTCGAACACGGCAACCTGTCCGACGACCCGAACGTCGAGGTCGTGTTCGGCACGATCGACGCGTTCCTCGTGCACCGTCTCACGGCCGGCGAAACGTTCGTCACCGACGTGAGCAATGCCTCGCGAACGATGCTCTACGACATCGTCGCGCAGCGCTGGGACCCCGAGTTGTGCGCGCTGTTCGGCATCGACCCGCGCCAACTTCCCGACGTCGTCGCCTCGAGCGGGCGCTGCGGCGTGACGAGCCCCGCGGCGGGGATTCCCGGCGGCATTCCCGTGGCCGGCATCGTCGGCGATCAACAGGCGGCGTTGTTCGGACAGCATTGCTTCACGCCCGGCACGGCGAAAAACACCTACGGAACGGGCAGTTTCCTTCTGCTCAACGTCGGCACCGACGCCCCACCCACGCGCGACGGCCTGCTGACGACGATTGCCTGGAAACTCGGCGACGAACCGGTCACCTACGCACTCGAAGGCGCGGTTTTTTCGACGGGCTCGACGGTGCAGTGGTTGCGCGACCAGCTCGGCGTCATCACCGAGTCGCGCGAACTCGAACCGCTCGCCGCCACGGTGCCCGATGCGGGCGGTGTCATCATCGTGCCGGCGTTCGCCGGTCTCGGCAGCCCGTGGTGGGATCCCGATGCGCGAGGCACGATCGTCGGACTGACGCCGGGCGTCTCGCGCGCCCATCTCGCACGCGCGGTCATCGACGCGATGGTGATGCAGATTCGCGACGTCGTCAACGCGATGAACGACGTCGGCGGAGTTGCGTTGCGCGAACTGCGTGTCGATGGAGGTGCCGCGGTGATGGACCTCATGTTGCAGTTGCAGGCTGATGCACTCGGCGTCGACGTCGTTCGTCCGCCGATCATCGAGTCGACGGCGATGGGCGCCGCCTTGCTCGCCGGCCTGGGCGTCGGGGTGTGGGCGTCGCTCGCCGACGTACCCACCCTCGACGGCGCGTCGGGGGCCGATCATGCACTCGCGCATCGTTTCGTTGCCCGGCCCGACAACCCGCAACGGCTGCCCTCGGCCGAAGCGTGGATCCGTGCCGTCGAGCGCTCGCGCGCATGGGCGCGAACCGCAACGGAGTAAGTCAGCCGAGTTTTGGCAAACCGTGCGCGAGGCTGCGCACGGCCTGATGAATGCGTTGTTCGTTCTCGATGAGCGCGAAGCGAACGAAGCCCTCGCCCCCGGGCCCGAATCCCGACCCGGGCGACAACGCAACGTGGCATTCGCGCACGAGATGCGAACAGAACTCCACCGAGTTCATGTGCCGGTACGGTTCGGGAATCGGCGCCCACACGAACATCGACCCGCGCGGCGAGGGAATCGACCAACCAATGCGCTCGAGGCCCTCGATGAGTGCGTTGCGTCGCGATTGGTACGTCGCGCACACTTCGTGCGGATAGTCGGGCGCCTCGTTGAGCGTCACGGTCGCGGCAATCTGAATCGGCTGGAAGGTGCCGTAGTCGAGATAGCTCTTCAACTTGACGAGTGCCTGGACGACTTCGGTGTTGCCGAGCAGGAACGCCATGCGCCAGCCCGCCATCGAGAAACCCTTTGTCATCGAGTACAACTCGACGGCGCACTCCGTGGCTCCGTCGGCTTGCAGGATCGACGGTGGCTTGTAGCCGTCGAAACCCACGTCGGCGTATGCAAAGTCGTGAATCGCAATCATGCCCCGCTCGCGGCAAAAATCGACGACGCGTTGCATGAACGCGAGGTCGACCGTTGCGCCGGTCGGGTTGTGCGGAAACGACACGACGAGAATCCTCGGCTTGGGCCAACCCACGTCGTACGCCTTGCGCAACGAATCGAAGAATTCGTCGGCGTACTCCTCGTCGACGTCGTCGGGTGACGTGAGGCGGCGCTGGCTGCGCATCGGGATCTGTCGCAGGTCGGCACCGGCAAACACGGGACCGAAGATGTGGATCGGATAGCTCGGACTCGGCACGATCGCCGCGTCGCCACGATCGAGCAACACCCACATGAGGTGGCTGAAACCTTCCTTGGCGCCGATCGTGTTCGTGATCTGCGTCTCGGGATCGAGGGTGACGCCGAAGTTGCGCTCGTACATCGCCGCCATTGCTTCGCGCAGCTTGGGCAGGCCGCGCGACAACGAATAGCGGTGGTTGCGCGGGTTGTGCGCCGCCTCGGCGAGTTTCTCCACCGCCACCGCAGGCGACGGGATGTCCGGGTTGCCGAAACCGAGATCGACGACGTCGACGCCGTCCCGGCGTGCCGCGATCTTCAGGTTGTTGATGATCGTGAAGACGTACGGCGGCAAGTTGCTGATGCGGCGAAATTCCACCGCATCAAACTACCCACGCGAGCATGGCGGCACCGAGCGCGCCGGCTCGCTCACCGAGCGATGCAGCGACAATGTCGGGCACGTCGCGCGACGGCCACCCGTAGCAGTGCTGCGGCAGGGCGCGTCTGATCGGATCGATGATCACGTCGGCTGCTTCGCTGACGCCGCCGCCGATGACGACGCGCTGCGGGTCGGTGGCGTTGACGAGCATCGCCACGCCACGGGCAACTGCATCGGCCCACAGCTCGAGCGCGGCCCGGGCGGCGACGTCCCCGCGTCGCACGCGCGCAACAACGTCTTCTCCGGTCGCACAACCACCCGCACGGGCGAGGGCCGTTCCGGAGGCGAACAACTCCCAGCAGCCGCGCTGCCCGCACGGGCACACGACGTTGCGGTCACCCAGCGCAACGTGGCCGATTTCCCCGGCATGGCCGTGCGCGCCGCGACGAATCGCGCCGCCGGCAACGAGCCCGCCACCGATACCCGTGCCGAGCGTGACGAGCCACATGTCGTCGCAACCACGACCCGCGCCGAGTCGCCATTCGGCAACGGTTGCACACGTTGCATCGTTGTCGATCGTCACTTTTCGACCACCGAGTCGCCTGGCCAGCTCGTCGCCCGCCCGCCACTCGTGCACCCACTCGAGATGCGGCGACGTACGCACGACGCCGTCGCGCGTGACGATGCCGGGCAGTCCGACGCCGACGGCATCGACCGCTCCGCACCCGTCGATCCACCCGGCGAGTTGGCGTCCGAGATCGTCACCGAGTGGCGTGTCGTGGCGCGTGTCGGCGACGACGACGTAGTCGCTCCCACCTGCGGGGAACTCGACGACCATGACACGGCACTTCGTGCCGCCGACGTCGATCCCGACCGTCCGCACGACGGTCTCAGGCTTCGGCGCGGTTCTTCAATTCCTTCAACGAATTCAGGATGCGCACCTCGGCACGCCGCTTGACGAATCCGGGCAACGGAACGACGAGTTCGATTGCCAACGAGTAGGTGACTCGCGTGCCTTCCCCGTCGGCTTCGAACGTGTACGCGCCGTCGACGAGGCGCATGATGTCGCCGTCAACGAGCGACCACGTGATCCGTCGGGGTGCCTGCGAATAGTCGTAGGCGAGCGTGTAGTGGGTGCTACGACCGAGGGCGCTGGCACGGAACTCGACCTTGGTCGCCCGTCCGGACGGATCGGTGTCGAGAATCCGCACCTCTTTCACGTCGGGAGCCCACGCGGGATAGTGCTCGAAGTCGATGGCGACGGCCAAGCAGTGCTCGGGCGACGCCGCCACGAAGGCCGTGTCTGTTGCCGAATCGATCATCGGCTTCACCCTACATCGGGATGTGCAGCACCTCGGCGACGCGGCGCGCCATCGCGTCGTAGTCGAATTCGGCGAGCGTCCTGCGCCGAGCGGCGTCACCCATGGCCCGTCGCGCTGCGTCGTCGTCGAGCAATCCGATGAGCGCTCGCGACACCGCATCGACGTCGCCAGGTGATTCGACGATGATTCCCGTTTCGCCGTGTACGACCGCATCGGCCGACCCGCCACTGCGTCCCGCCAGCGACGCCACGCCGCACGCGCCCGCTTCGGCAAACACGATTCCGAATCCTTCTTGTTCGAGTCCGCCCCATCGCGATCGGCACAGCATCGCAAACACGTCGCCGGCGCCGTACAGGGCGGCAAGATCGGCATCCGGGACGCGCCCGAGCAGAGTCGCCGGAGCACTTTCTGCGGCAATGATTCGTTGCAGGCGGCGAGCATCCCGACCCGTGCCGGCAATGACGAGGCGCACCGGGTAGCCGCGGCGCTGCGCGGCGGCAACGGCACGAATCGTGACGTCGAATCCCTTGCGCGGCACGAGTCGACTCACGGCGACGACGAGCAATTCGTCGTCGCCCACGCCGAGCCGCGCCCGCACGGCCGACCTGCCGGGTGCCGACAACGGCGTGAAACGCCGCGTATCGACACCGGGCGGCACGACGACGATTGGCAACGAGCGTCCGGCGGCACGCTCGGCTTCACGAGACGGGTACGTTCCGCTGCCGATGACGTGGGTCGCCCCGCGCAACACGCGCGCGAGGAGTGCGCGCGACACCGGCAGTCGGCCCGGCACCGCGATTTCGGCCCCGTGCACGATGACCGAATACGGCACCGACAGGTGCGGCCCGACGAGGCCGAGCGGCAATGCGGGATCGAGCACGACGTGCTGCGCACCGGTGTCGGCGACGAGACGCTCGATGCGTCGCACCATCACCGGGTGCGGTAGCAGCACCTTTTCCCGGACGCGCTCGATGCGGAACGGCTGCGCGGCGTCGAACCGGTCGGCGCCGGGGTACGGCGACGTGAGCACCGCAAACGAGTCGGCGGGCAAACGACGCCAGATCTCCCACAACATGTTTTGAATGCCGCCGACTTTCGGCGGGAAATCGTTCGTGACGAGCAGGTGCTTCATCGACGATCGATTTCTGCGAGTGCCCACTGCGCATGTTCGGCGAGCAGATCGTCGGCGCCCGCGGCGTACCGGCGCACCACGTCGACAGCGGCGCGATCCTGCGGCGTGGCGACGTTGCCCAGCACGACGAGCGCGTTGCGTCGCACCCACCGCGGGTTTCGCTCCGCGACGTACCAGCGATCGACGCGCCGCACGACCTCGTCGTCGGATCCGTTGAGCAAGTCGACCAACGCCACCGACCGATCGCTCGTTGCCGTCGACTGCGCGGCGGTCACCCGTTGCGCGCCCCGCATACCCGGCGGACACACATCCTGGCAATCGTCGCAGCCGTACATGCGCGCCCCGATGGCCCGCCGGAGGCGACGATCGATCGACCCCGGCTTTTGGATGATCCACGCCAGGCAACGCCGCGCATCAATCACCCCGTCGGCAACGATGGCCTGCGTCGGACAGGCGACGATGCATCGTCGGCACGGTCCGCACCCGTTGTCGAGCGGCGCCGCGTGCGGGGCGAGTTCGGCATCGGTGACGAGACAACCGAGCACGAACCAACTGCCGGCACCCGGCACGAGCAGGTTCGCGTTCTTGCCAAACCATCCGATTCCGGCTTTGTACGCAACTTCCCGATCGACCATTGCATTGTCGTCGGCGAACACCGTGGCGCGGTAACCGTCGCGATGCAGTTGTCGCGCCGCCACCCGCAGCGCATCGCGCAACTCGCCGTAGTAGTCCCGCCACGCGTACCGCGCAACCCTGCCGTGCAACTCGCCGTCGCGGCGAACGTCGGCAACGGGTTGATCATCGGCGTAGCTCAACGCGGCAACGAGCACCGACTGCGCCCCGGGAACGTGCTCGCGCGGCGTCGTCGCACGATGCGGATCACCGTACGTGAAGTGCATGTCGTCGGCGAGACCCGCATCGCGGCGTGCTTCGAGTGCGCCACGTGCGCGCAGCAACGGCTCGGCATCGGTGACCCCGACGAACGCCGCACCCGCGTCGAGCACGAGACGCTGCAGCGTTGCGGAGTAGGTGCGCGGGTCGTGCGCACCCGACCGTGCCCGGCGCGCGGCGCGGCGCCGTGCCCGACGCGACAACGCCGCGTCAGTCGCCGGAGGCGCGCATGGATCGGGGGTCGTCGGCACGATGACGAAGCGTAGGCACGAGACCCACCTTCGCCATGACGTTGATCGTGCGCATCTCCTCGATGTCGAACACGATCGCCCCGTCGGGGCTTTCGCCGCACAGCATCGGCACGATGCAGTCGGCGCATGCGTGCGAGTCGCGCATCGAACAGGTGTCACAACTGATGGTGAAGTGCATGCCTTCACCGTGACGAAGGGGTGTACGACGGTGGCCGACGGCCGGTACGAGCACGACCGGACCGGCGCAGCGACCCGGCAACTCGTGTCAGGCCCGCGTCAGACTCGCGGTCTAGCCAACGGTGGCACCGAGATCGTCAATCGACGTCACGCGCACGTCGGCTCCCGGGGGCATAGCCGCCTGAATCCGGGCCACGTCCCCGGGGGCACAGGCGCACGCCATGGTCGGACCCGACCCCGACAACCACGCACCCCAGGCACCGGCGTCGAGCGCAGCGTGCAGGGCGGCGCGGGTCTCGGGCACGACGGCGAGCCGCACGTCTTGGTGCAGCCGGTCGCGGGTTGCTTCACGCAGCGCCCCGTGATCCCCCGCGGCGAAGGCCGCAACGAGGAGCGCGGCGCGGGAGAGGTTGAACACCGCGTCGTCAAGGCTCACGGTTGACGAGAGCTTCGTGCGCGACTCCTTCGTCGACGTCGTCGTTGCCGGGATCCACACGATGATCGCCGGACGCAGCGCGGCCGGCACGACGACGACGTCACGCCCTGCGCACGCAACCACACCACCAAATGCCGATGCCGCTGCATTGTCCGGATGGCCCTCCAATTCGCACGCCACGTCGAATGCACGGCGCCGAGATTCCGGCGAACGCGCCGCATCGATGCCGTCGCGCTGCATGATTGCGGCCAACGCCCCGCCGACGCGCGCCGCACCGCTGAATCCGAGTCCGCGACCCATCGGAATGCCGTCGCGCACCCACAACCGACCGGTGCCCCCTGCGGCGGCAAACGCCACCGATGCCGGGTGCCGCTCGTCGCAGATGCGCGCGTCGTGCGGCGTGTGGTCGTCGCAGATTCCGCAATCGAAATGAATCGACAACGCCATGCCCAACGCGTCGAATCCCGCACCCAGATTGGCGCTGCTCGCCGGAACGCGGATCGTCGTCACGTCGCCAGCGTATTGCTGGTGGCGATGAAGGACGCGAGACGTTGCGCCGCGGCTCCACCGTCGATCGACTCGCGGGCCGCAGCGATCGCATCCGGCCACGACGCCTGCACCCCGGCGACTCGCAATGCCGCCGCAGCATTGAGCACGACGGTGTCGCGAATCGCGCGCAACTCGCCGACTTCTCCGGCGAACACGCGACGAACGATCGCTGCGTTGTGGGCGGGATCGCCGCCGCGCAACTCACTCGTCGGCGCAGGGGCAAAACCCAGCGCGACGGGGTCGCACGATGATTCGACACCCGCTGCATCGTGACCCGCCGCGACGATCGAGTTGACGCCGGCGAGCGACAGCTCGTCCATTCCTCCTGCTCCGTGCACGAGCCACGCCGCAGCGACACCGCGCGCCACGAGCGCCTCGGCCATGTTCGCGCGAACGGCCGGGTCGGCGACGCCGACGAGCATGTATGCGACGTTCGCCGGGTTGGCGAGCGGACCGAGCACGTTGAACACCGTCGGCACTCCGAGCGAACGGCGCACCGGACCCACATGGCGAAATGCCGGGTGGAACGCCGGTGCAAAGCAGAACCCGACCCCGCTGCGCTGCACGCACTCGACGACTGCTCGTGCCGACAACTCGATGCGCGCACCGAGCGCCTCGAGCACGTCGGCGGTGCCGCACTTCGACGTGGCGGCGCGGTTGCCGTGCTTGCACACCGGCACGCCCGCTCCCGCAACGACGAACGACGCCATCGTCGACACGTTCACCGAGTTGCTGTGATCCCCGCCGGTGCCGACGATGTCGATCGCCCGCCGCGCCACGTCCGAAGGCAACTCCACCTGCACCGCAGCGGCGCGCACCCCGTCGAGCAATCCCGTGAGTTCGATCGCATCGACTCCTTTGTCCCGAAGACCGAGCAACACCGCAGCCACGTCGTCGGCAGATGCGCGCCCCGACAACAACTCGTCCATCACGGCGCGGGCACAGTCGCGGGTGAGCGAGCGGTGTTCGCGCAGTGCGTCGGCGACGTCGTCCAACACGGCAAAAGCTGCGAGCCGCGCACCGTCACCCATGTCGCCGACCTCAGGCGGTCTGGCGTCTCTGCCGCAGGAGGCGACGCCGTTCACGGCCCGTCGTTCCTCCCCACACTCCCTGTTTTTCGCGCGCAGCCAGGGCGTATTCGAGGCACGCAAGACGCACCGCGCAGCCTTCGCACACTGCCTTGGCCTTCTCTGCGTGGTCGTCGGAATCTGGATAAAACATCTCCGGATCGAGCCCGTGACACGCACCCTGCACCCGCCACGTGAGATCGAGTGTCGTCATGCTGGCGGCCTCCCCCTGCCGCGCCGGCACCGTCGGGATGTCGGCGGCAGTGAGAGTAGAGCCCCGTCGGGACGTCGCGCCAATTCGCCCGAATCGACGCACTACGCGAGCAGGGAGCGCAGCATCCATGCAGTTTTTTCGTGCACCTGCATGCGCTGCGTGAGCAGGTCGGCCGTCGGTTCGTCGTGGGCCGCATCCACGACCGGGAACAACGCCCGCGCCGTGCGCACGACCTGTTCCTGCCCCTCGACGAGTCGGCGAATCATCTCGGTCGCCGGCGGAACGTCGGCATCCTCCGAAATGTTCGTCAACTTCGCGAACTCGGCGTACGAACCCGGCGCAAGCACGTCGAGTGCACGGATTCGCTCGGCAATGAGATCCACGGCGAGTGCCAGTTCGTTGTACTGGGTTTCAAACATGAGATGCAGGGTTTGGAACATCGGACCGGTGACGTTCCAGTGGTACTTGTGCGTCTTCAGGTACAAGGTGTACGTGTCGGCAAGCAGGACTCCGAGTCCTTCGGCGATTGCCACGCGATCTTTGTCGCTGATCCCGAGTTGCGGCGTCATTGTTGTCCTCCCTGTGCGGCTTGCTGTACTTCGTCGTGTTCCACGCCGTAGGCCTTGGCGACCACCTGCAGTGGATGCAACGGTGCGCGACCAGTCTGCTCGCTGATTGCCGTGTTGGTGAAGTGACAATCGCCCGCATACACCTCGCCGCCGGACATCGTCATTCGTTCGCCGAGGCGACGCGCGAACGGCAGCGCCCGTCGGGCATTCCCAACGCGCAGCGCCCAACGCCCCGCACCACCCGACGCATCGTCAACGACGGTCACCCGCGCGCCGGTCAGCTTCATGAGATCACGCCCTTTGGCGTCGACACCCAAGGCGCCCAGGTGTCCGGTGACGTTGTACACCACCGTTGCGGGTACGGCGCCGGGGAACGTGGTGTCCAGGGTCGTTCCCTCGCCGTGGTGCAGCGCCATGAGGTATTCGCTCGCGTCGTACGTGTGGTGCGCGACGAGCTGCGCATCGGGACCACCGACGTGGTCGAGGTAGTTGCGGCGGATGACGTAGCCGCACCCCGGTTGCGACACGACGATCTTGCGGCCCGAGCGCACTTCGGCGGCCAGTACGGCCACGTTGTCGACGGCAACTTTCGTGAAGCCGTCGACGTCGCCGGCGTGAATCAACGGCGCACCGCAGCAGCGCGCCGCGCTCAGGGTGCACTGCACGCCGTTGTGCTCGTACACCTTGACGAGTGCACGACCGATCGATGGTTCGCGGTATTCGACGACGCAGTCGGGAAACACCGCCACGGTCCCCTGCGCGTTCGTCGTGCGAACCTTCGGGCGACGCCGGAACCACGCCGAGAACCGCAGCGCACTGAACGGTGCGATCCGTCGCCGTGTCGAGACCCCGAGAATTGCAGCGACGAGGAGTCGTCGCAGCGATCGTTGCCGGGCACCGATGGCCGAGTTCACGGGACCCGGAATCTTCGTCGCCACCGCACCGACGAGATCGACGCGCCCGAGCACGTCGCCGGCGAATCTCTCCCGCCAGCCGACGAGACCGTTCGCCCGGCGCATCGCCGCCGCGCGCAGCATCAGCCGCGGAAAATCGATCGCCGCGGGATGCGCACCCGGGGTGTACGGACAGTTGACGTAACACGATGCACATTGCGAACAGCCCCGCGCGACACGATCCTGCTCGTCGGGGGTCATCGATCCCGCACCACCACCGCCGAGTGCGTCGAGAATGTCGAACAACGTGGTGAACGACGGGCACATCCCGATGCACGCCCGGCACGTCCGACACGTGTCGAACACCCCGGTCATTGCCGCGCGGGTGGCCGCCTCGTCGCGGTACTCGTGGTGCTGCGGATCGTAGGTCGTCGTCATCGGTGGCCGTTGTCCAACGACTCCGACCTTACCGTTCGCCGGTTTCTAGGATCGCGGTGTGTCCGTGCTGTCGATCGACGTCGGAACGACGTCGGTACGTACGGCCGTCGTGCGCAGCGACGGCACGATCGAACACCGTCGCAGCGCACCACTCGAGGTGCAACGTCCCGCCCCGGGACTCGCAGAGTTCGACGCGTTGCGCCTGCGCGAGACCGTGCTCGCCCTCGCCCGCGAAACGCTGCAGGAAGTGCCTCGCATCGACTGCGTCGGAATCGCCGTGCAACGCGCATCGGTCGTCGCTTGGGATGCCACGACACGGTTGCCCGTGCACGCCGGCATCTCGTGGCAGGACCTGCGCACGATCGGCGACTGTCTGACGATTGCCGCCGAACACGGCATTCGTCTCGCCGCGAACCAAACGGCGACGAAAGCCGGCTGGCTGTTGCGCCATGTGCGCAGCACCGGGCGCGCAGCTCGCAACCTGCGCATCGGCACGCTCGACACCTGGCTCGTCGACGCGCTGACCGAGGGCGCCGCATTCGTCACCGAGCCCTCGAACGCCGCCGTCACCGGTCTCGTCGACCCCGATTCGATTCTTCGAATGCAGTGGTCGGCG
Organism: Ilumatobacteraceae bacterium; assembly: GCA_049433365.1. GTDB lineage: Bacteria > Actinomycetota > Acidimicrobiia > Acidimicrobiales > Ilumatobacteraceae > F1-60-MAGs027. The sequence goes on from JBMTET010000002.1 coordinate 11,339, forward strand.
CAACGCTGCGCGGTTGTCGACGTGCCGATCGAGACGCTCGCACCGCAGGTCGCTGCGCCGGGATTTCTCGGTGCCGCCACCGCACTGCGCGGCGCACCACCGATCACCGCGGCACTCGGAGACCAGCAGGCGTCGCTCATCGGTCAGGGCGCGCTCGACGGCGCACTTGCAAAGATCACGCTCGGCACGAGTGCCATCGCCGACACGTACATCGGCACGACTCCACCGACGCTGCTCGACCGCGCCGCCAACGGGTCGTATCCCGTCGTTGCCCACTCCACGAACGGCACGTTGCATTGGGGTCGCGAAGCCGTCGTGCTCACCGCCGGGGCATGCATCGACTGGCTCGTCGAGGATCTTGCGCTGCTGTCCGCGCCCGGTGACAGTGCGGCCGTGGCAGCCGGCGTTCCCGACGGCGGCGGAGCGTGGTTCGTTCCGGCGATGCTCGGCTTGGGTACACCGCACTGGGACTACGGCGCACGCGGAACGCTGCTCGGTCTCACGCGCGGCACGTCGCGAGCCCACGTCGTGCGCGCCGTGCTCACCGGTATCGCCCATCGCTGCGCCGATGCCGTCGCCGCGATGCATCTCGACGGTGCTCCGGCACCGCAACGCCTGCGCATCGACGGCGCGATGAGTCGCAACGACGTGCTCGTCGCCGAACTCGCCGAAGCAACGGGATGCGTCATCGATGTCTGCGACGAGCGGGAGGCAACGTTGCGCGGCGCCGCCTTCGCCGCCGGCGTCGGCGCCGGCACGTGGCCCTCGCTCGATGCCACGGCCGGGCTCGCAACGGTGCGCGAGTCGCACACGCCGACGACCGACGAAGCGCATCGTGGCGACATGCGGTCACAATGGCACGAAGCCGTGGCCCGAGCATCGGGCTGGATCCCGGAACTCTCGGCGCTCGACTTCTGACGACTACGCTCGTTGCGGTTTCATCATGGCCATTTCCTCACGCACCCTCCCCATGTCGAACACGCGCCCGACGACCGCCGACGAACCGGTCATCGCCGCCGCCGTACTCGCCGAGCGCGCCGTCACCGACCTCTATGACACCCTTCTCGGCAACGGCGCCCTGAGCAACGACATGCGCTCGGTCGCCGCGCTGTTCCGCGACCACCATCGCGCCGCCGCAGAGGTGCTCGTCGCCCTCATCGGCACGGCCGCACCTCGCGGACGCAACGACTTCGTCTACGACTCGTACGCCGGCGCAATGCGCGGCTCCAACATGTCGACGATCAGCGGGGTGTTGCGCGGAATCGAAAACACACTCGTTGCCACCCACCTCAGCCTCATCGAGCAACTCGAGGGCACGATGGGGGCCAACAAGATCGCCGCCATCCTCACGGTTGAAGCACGTCACGCCGCAGTGCTCGCCACGCTCGACGGCGCCCCGCTCGACGCGGCGCTCGTCAATGACGCAGCTCCCCTCACCGTCGACGGAGCCGCGTCATGACCGGGCGCATCAACCGTCGCCAGATGCTCGCATTGAGCGGCTCGGGTGCCCTCGCTGCGTTCCTTGCCGCGTGCGGCAAGCAAGCCGGTGTCACCGAGAGCGACAACATTCGTGCCCTCGGCGTGGCCGACGACATCCCCGGACTGGCGAACGAGGAGATCAACGACGTCGTACTGTTGCGCACCGCGGCATCGCTCGAGTACACCGCCATCGATGCGTACGAGGCGGCGCTCAACCTCGGCGTGTTTTCCGGTTCGGCTGCAGCCTTGCGTACCGTTGCCTCGCGACTGCGCGACGACCATCGCGGTCACGCCGACGCGGTGAACGGCCTCGTCGTGGCCGCCGGCGGTACTGCGTTCGAATGCGCCAACCCGCGCTTCAACGAGATCTACGTTTCACCGGCGCTCGCGGCGATCACCGATGCCGACAACGACAACGTGCTCGGCGATGTGCTCGCACTCGCCCACGGACTCGAAGTCGTCGCCGCGCAGACGTACCAAAGCGTCGTCGGCCTGCTCTCCACTCCGGCGTTGCGTCGCGCGGCGATGACCATCGGCCAGGACGAGTCTCGCCATGCAGCGGTGCTCGCCCAAGCAATCAACCCCGGCGTGGCCGGTGTCGGCCCGAGCGTCGACGCCGACGGTCGCCCACGCATCGCCGCGGTTCCCGCGGCATTCGGCGAACTCACTCCCACTGCACTCGTTGTCGGCCCGGTACGCGCCGACGGCTCACGACTGCAGGTGTCGCTCGAAACGCCGAGCCTCAACGCGTTCATCTACCCGAGCGTTCGCTGCAGCTGAACGACCTTCTGATTACGGTCACCCAGCCGTAGCCTCACCGGTGGACGGTGAGTCGATCGGGTGGCCGCGGCCTTCGGGAAACCGGATGTCGAGGAAAGTCGGGACTTCACAGGACAAGGTGCTGGCGCGAGCCAGGTCGGGGCAACCTGACATCACGTGCAACAGAGAGAGACCGCCGATGGCGGGGTTCGCGCCCCGATCAGGCAAGGGTGAAACGGTGCGGTAAGAGCGCACCAGTGTCGGCGGCGACGTCGGCAGCTCGGTACGTCACCTGAAGCAAGACCATGCAGGGGGGATGAGCGGTCCGCTCGCCTTCGGGCAACCCCCGGGTAGGTCGCACAGATGGATGGTCACCCATGCATCGCCCACGGGCGCTGCAGGACAGAATCCCGCTTACAGATCGACTCACCGTCCCCGATCGTCAGTGCGCCGTCGCCGTGCGAGCGACCCACCAGCGCCACAGGGCGAATGCACCGACGATCTCGAGCGGCACGTTCCACCAGCCGCGACTCACGACGGGAAGCTGCGCATCAGCGAATGCCCATCCTCCGAGTGGCCACCAGAACGATTCGGTCGCGGTGAATGCACCGTCGAAAACGAGATGCAAGAACATGCCGATCGGCAGACCGAGCAGCACCTTGCGGATCGGCTTGCGCCCGAGTGTGACGAGCATGACGACGGCGAGCACCGCGATGCTCGTGACGACCGAATGCAGCGCACGCCAACCTGTCGGCCAATCGACGATGTCGGGAAGCACGGCCCCAACCGCGAGCAGACGGTAATCGAAGCGCGGGTCACGAAACACCCAGGCGATGGTGAGGATCGCGGTGGCAACGAACCAAAAAAACATGGCGGACGTTCAGACGACGAGCAGGCAACTGCAGTACGGGCAGCGGGGATCCTCCGCGGAACCGATCCCCTTCAACTCGCCGATTTCCTTCGGTGAGAGCGCCGTATGGCACCCGCTGCACGAGTTCTTCACCACTTCTGCGATCGTCACCGTTGCGGCCCGCGACCGCGACGCTTCGTACTTGGCGACGAGCAACGGCTCGATTCCCGCAACGGTTGCCGCACGTTCGACCGACACCGCTTCGATCTTGTTCTTCACGTCGGCCGCGGCGGCATCGGCGCGTTCCGTGACCGATTCGACACTTGTCGCGTGCTGCGTTCGCAGCGCTTCCAACTCGCCGAGGCTGCCCGCGAGGCGATCCGTTTCGTCGAGCAACTCCAACTCTTCGTCGTCGTGGCGCAAGTGCTCGGCCACGACCACGGCGATCTCGTGTTGCAGCGCTTCGGCCTCGCGCGGTGCGATGACCGTCTTTAGCTGTGCTTCGAAGCGGGCCTTTTTTGCATCGAGCGCCGCGCCGACGGCCTCGAGTTCGGCGACGCGAACCTCGATCTCCCGCATGCGGTTGCGACAGGCGGCAATCGACCGATCAACGTCGCCGAGCGCCGCGGTCGCAACCTTCAACTCGACGTGCTCGGGAAGATTCGCCAGTCGGTGCTGCAGTTGCGCCAACGCGGTGTCGAGCGCCTGCACCGCGAGCAGGGGTCGCAAGCTCACGACGGACGCGCCCAACTCGGCAATCCACGCTCGCAGTCGTACACCAGGTGCCCGGCAATCGGCACCGACGGCAGAGGTGAGAACCTGTTGTTTTCGAACGGACTGATCGTCGTGCTCGTCGGCAGCACGCTGACGACCGCGGTGTCGGGAACGCTCGGTGCCGTTTCGGTCGGCACGTCACCCGGGGCGACGGTCGTCGTGGTCGTGGTACGCGACGCGCCGGGAACCGTCGGCGCCGGCACGGTTCCGGAGACGATCTGAGCAACGCACTCCACACCGGGAAGATACAACCGTGCGGGCGGACGCTTCGCCGCAAGATACGTTTTCCACTCTTCGCTCTCCGGGTCGTTCGTGAAGTCGCGCACCGCCAGCCCCGCGTGCACGGCATCCATGTACTGCTTCCAGATGTGCGCCGGATACGTTGCGCCCGTCACGGTGTTGCGCGAAAAGCGCCACTGACCGACGATTTGATCGCGAAACTCCGGCACCTGGGCCATGGCGGTGTAACCCCGTGGATCCCCCACCCAGACCGCGGTCGTGTATTCGGGTGTGAAGCCGACGAACCACGCGTTCGTGTTGCGCGCCTGCGTGCCGGTTTTGCCGGCGGCCGGACGGTTGTCGGCAAGCGGGGTGCGCCGTGCGGTACCACCGGTGAGGGTGCCCTTCAGAATGTCGACCGACTTTGCGGCGGCGGAAATCGTGAGCACCTCGGTACCCGGGCGCTCGGTGCGCTCGAAGGTCGTTTCGCCGTCACGATCCTCGATGCGCAACAGGAAATGGGGCTCGTGGTGCACCCCGAGATTGGCGATGCTCTGCGCACCAGACGCCATGTCGAGCGGGCTCATCTCGTTGGCGCCGGTTGCCAGCGATGCGTACGGCTCGATCGCGTGCAACTCGGGGGTCAGCCATTCCGAACGGGACATTTCGTAGATCCGGTCGACCGTGCGGCGCAATCCGACGATCTGCGACAACTTTGCGTACGCACAGTTGATCGACAGCGCCGTCATGCGACGCAACGTTCCCACCGGTTCGCTGACGCCGTTCGTGACGACGAACGGTTCGGCAGGATTCTCCGGGTTCGGCAGGGTGCACGGCAGTACACCGTCGATGAGGTCGGCCGCCTCGGCGTCGGCTTCCAGCGCGGCGGCGAGGATGAAGATTTTCACGCTCGAACCGGTTTGCCGACGTCGCATGGCGAGGTTGACCTCGTTCTCGCCGGCCCGGAAGGGTCGTCCGCCGACCATCGCCCGAATCGCACCGGTCGACGTTTCGAGGGAGACGAGCGCAGGTTGGGCACCCACGGAGTTCTCCGGCATCAGCGTCACGGCTTCGTCGGCCGCGGCCTGTGCGTCGAGATCCAGCGTCGTGAAGATCTTCAACCCGCCGCGGAACAGCCGGTTGTAACGCTCCTGGTACGTGTCGCCGAGTATCGGCCGCGACAGCAGGTACTCCTTCACCATTTCGGTGAAGTGGGTTCGCGTCACCGGGCTGTCGGGCCTGCTGCGCACCCGCTGCGGCAACACCGACACGCTCAACGCATCAACCTCGGCCGCGCTCATGTCGATGAGTCCCGCATCGGCAATGCGCTTCAACACGGTCTTGTAGCGCAACAACGACAGCGACTTCTCGCGGATCGGGTCGTACGCCGAGGGTGCGCGCACGAGTCCGACGAGGAACGCGCCTTCCATCACCGTGAGATCGGCGACCGACTTGCCGAAGTACACCTCGGCGGCAGCCTGGATGCCGTATGCGTTGTAGCCGTAGAAGTTCGTGTTGAACCATCGCTCGAGAATGCGTTCCTTCGGTACGTCGCGTTCGAGCAGGACCGCGTAGCGCATCTGCAGCAACTTGTAGCGACCGTCTCGCGGCAGCGTTGCCAGCAACTCGTTCTTCACGACTTGCTGGGTGATCGTCGATGCACCGCCGGACGATCCCGACCCGAGGTTCGACACCACTTGTCGCGCCACGGCACGCAGGTCGACACCGCGATGTTGCATGAAGTTGCGGTCCTCGACCGCGAGCAGCGCCGCCACGACGTGCGCGGGAATGTCCTCGTATGCCACCTGCTGGCTGTTCTCGGCCTGGAACACACCGACTTGGCGGCCCTTGACGTCGTAGACGACGCTGCGTTCGGCCAGACCGGTGAATCCGGCGACGTCGAACAACTCGATCGGAGTTTCGCTGTGCGCGTTCACCGCACGCCAGGCCATCGGTGCGATGGCGACGATCGTTGCCGCGGCGAACAACGATGCGAGCAGCAGTGCCAGGGTGGCGCGCACCACCCAACCTGCGGGACCGCCCGTCAACACCGGTGCGCCAATTGCATCGGTCGCCGCACCGCGCGTGCGCCGTCGTTTGTGTCGCGCCATCGCAATACTCGTCATGCTACGTGGTGGTACCGTGCGAACGGTGAGCACGCAGCATCGTCCGTTCCGCTTCGGCATTCAGGCGGCGAAGCCACCGACGAATGTCACGTGGCAGGACCTCGCGCGACGCGCCGAGTCGCTGGGCTATTCGACACTGACGATGCCCGATCATTTCAATGATCAGTTCGCGCCGATTCCGGCGATGACGTCGGCCCTCGAAGTGACGACGACGCTGCGGGTGTGTGCACTCGTGTTCGACAACGACTACAAGCATCCGGTCGTGCTGGCGAAGGAACTCGCCACTATGGACGTCCTGTCGGGAGGGCGCATCGACATCGGGCTCGGTGCCGGGTGGATGCGCACCGACTACGACGAACTCGGCCTCACCTACGACCCGGCCGGCGTGCGTATCGACCGCTTCGTCGAGGGTCTCGAGATCGTGCGCCGGTGCATGCGCGGCGAGGCGTTTTCCTACGCGGGATCCCACTACACGATCCGCAACCACACACCCACCCCGCAGGCGGTGCAACTCCCCTGCCCACCCGTGCTCATCGGCGCGGGTGGTAAGCGAATGCTCGGCATTGCGGCCCGCGAAGCCGACATCGTCGGCATCAATCCGTCGCTTGCCCCCGGTGCCGTCGGCCCGGCCGTGATCAACGACATGTCGGTCGAAGCATTCGAGGACAAGGTTGCCGTCGTGCGTCAAGCCGCCGGTGACCGCTTCGCCGGCATCGAACTCAATGTGCGCGCATTTCTCGTCAACGTCACGAGCGACGCGAAGTCGGCCCGCGACGCACTCGCCGGGATGCTCGGCGTGACGACACGAATGGTTGCCGAATCCCCGTTTGCACTCGTCGGCTCGCCGGACGAACTCGTCGATCGGCTCCTCGAGCGTCGCGAGCGCTTTGGCGTGAGTTACGTCATCGTCGGCGGCGACGACGTCGAGTCGTTCGCGCCGGTCGTCGCCGCCCTCGCCGGACGCTGACGACCCCGCCGCCGTCGTTGGTCGACCGCACGGAACGAAGGTGCGCGGTATCCCTGTGTTTCAGTTTTTCGTTGCCGGCGGCACCATGAGTCGACGCACCGGACGGTCCCAACCCGGTTGACCCGTCGAGCGCGGACTCGGCCACAAACCGGCCCCCATCTCGACCATTCCGTGGTGCGTGTTGTAGTCCCCGAGCAGGTTGAGGAACGGCACCGCGTCGAATGCATCGGCGCCGCGCACTCCGCTGCCCTTCCACGCACCGGTGGACAGCAGCTCGAGGGCAACGACCGGACATACTGCGGTTTGCCACAACACTGCTTGCGATCCGAAATCACGCATCGTCGTTTCGTTGTCGGCCACGTGGTACAGGTACACCTCGCGGGGACGACCGTCGTAGGTGCCCTTCACCCACGTGCCCGCGCACGTGCGACCGCGCATGAGGTGTCCGATCTTCGCCGGGTTCGGCAACACGGCAGCAAGCACGTCGCGCGGCGCCACGGACACGTCACCGACGCGCACCTTTTCGGTGCTGTCGAGTCCGAGGTAGGCGAAGGTCTTCAACCAGTCGATGAACTCCGCTCCGAGGCTGTACTTGAACGTCACGCGGTTGCACTGAATTTCGCGGGGAATGAGCAGCACTTCCTCGTGCTCGACGTTGACGCACTCCGATGCACCGATGCCGGCAGGGAAATGGAACACTTCGGGCTCGCTGAAGCAGTCGGTGGTGAACAGTCCGCGATTCTTCTCCCACACGATCGGCGGGTTGAGACACTCCTCGATCGTCGTCCAGATGGAAAACGTCGGCGCGAAGTCGAGTCCGTCCACCGACAGGTTCGAGCCGTCGCGCACCCCGATCTCGTCGATCTCGTCGAAGAGGTGGTCGGCGGCGTAACGGGCGAACACGTTGCTCAAGCCCGGCTCGACCCCCATGCCGACGAGGGCGAGCATCGCGCGATCGCGCCACTTCGCGTCGGCCTCGAGTTGCGCGGCACCGAGGGGCACTCCGACTTCGGCGTACGGGTTCGTCGGGTGCGGCTTGCTGAGGTTCATCGCCATGTCGATGTACGTGCATCCCGCTTCGAACGCCGCCTCGAAGATCGAGTCGTTGAGTCGCGGATCGCAGGCGTTGACGATGACGTCCGCCTTCACCGATTGCGCAAGGGCGACGATGTCGTCCTTCTTGCGGGCGTCGACGACGGCAGTGGAGAATCGCGATGGATCGTCGAGTTGCTTCACCGCATCGATGCACGGCTGTTCGTTGATGTCGGCGAGGACGAACGACTCGAAAAAAGTACGGGTTTCGGCGATGGACGCCATGCTGGAGCCGACGCCACCGGCTCCGATTACGAGAATGCGGGACATTTTTGGGAATTTCCTTGTTCGGCACGCAACGCTGCGTGACTGCGTTCAGCCTACCGTTGCGTTTTCGCGCGCCGTTAGCGTGATTCCGTGGGTTTGTGCGTCGTCGGTGACTTTGCGTGGGACGTTCTCATTCGTACGAACAACCAGTTGTTGAAGGGCGGCGATTCCTTCGGTGAAGTGATGCTCACCCCCGGCGGCAGTGCGGCAAATGTCGCAGTATGGTCACAACGCTGCGGGCTCGACACCACCTTCATCGGCAAGGTGGGTCGCGACCGTCTCGGCGATCTCGCGCACGAGGATCTCGATCGCGAAGGCGTCAAGCACCATCTCGTGCGCACCGATGCGCACCTCACCGGAAGCGTCGCCGTCTTCGTCGACAACACGGGCGAACGTTCGATGGTGTCGGGACGCGGCGCCGACTTCTTTCTCCTTCCGCAGGAACTTCCCCGCCACATCGTCATGCGCCACGACACGCTGCACCTCACGGGTTGGTCGTTCTTCACCGATCCACCGCGCACCGCCGCCCGGCTCGCCGCCGACATCGCCCGCGACACGGGCGCCAAGCTGTCGTTCGACCCCGCGTCGTTTCAGCTCATCGAGGAGATGGGCGTCGACACGTTCCTGTCGTGGATCCGCGACCTGCGCATCGCCGTGTTCCTTCCCAACTACGACGAGGGTCGCGTGCTCACCGGCCTGCTCGAGCCCAACGAGATCGCTGCACGCCTCGCCGACATCTTCCCCGGGGCGACGATCATCCTCAAACTCGATGCCGACGGAGCACTCGTGCACCACGAGGGCGAACAGACGCTCATTCCCCCGGCGACGAACCATCTCGTCGACGCCACGGGTGCCGGCGACTCGTTCGCCGGTGCGTACCTCGCGCACGTCGCACGCCACGGATCACCGGTTACCGCCGCGCACTTCGCCACGCGGATCGCGGCCTGGGTGATCGAACACCTCGGTTCGCGACCTGCGGCCGATGCGCAGCTCGTGCGCATAGTCGCCAACGCGACGAGTTAGGCGTTCGCCGGTTCGGCGCTGCGCGCCATTCGTGCCGCGACGCGCTGCACCTTTTCGATGTGGGCGATCACGCGCTCGCGGGCCCTTTCGGCGTCGGCGTTGAGTCCCGTGGTCTCGGCGATCTTCCAGTGACGCATGACGACCGGCTCGAGGATCTGCTCGTGGTGGATGCGCAGGTCGTAGATCCCCGCCTTGGCAATTTCACGGGCGTGCTGCTCGAAGTTCGGAATTCCGATACCGGGCATCGTGAACCCGGTGACCGCCTTTTCGATACCGAGCATCATGTCCGACGGCGACACCTCGAGCGCGGCCGACGCCAAGTCGCGGTAAAAGAGGTAGTGCAAGTTCTCATCGTTGCCGACGCGATTCATCACCTCGAGCCCCGCCGGGTCGTCGATGAGTTTGCCCGTGTTGCGGTGCGCGATGCGCGTGGCGAGCTCCTGCATGCTGAGGTACGCCAGAGCCTGGTACACGTTCGTCGGGCTCGGTACTTCGCCGCCGCGTACCTGGTGCATGCGGGCGCGCTCGAGGGCAACGGGGTCGAGCGCGCGCGTGACGACGAGATAGTCGCGAATGACGATCGAGTGACGACCTTCTTCGGCAGTCCAGTTGCGGGCCCATTCGCCGTACGCGCTGTCGCCACCGAAGATCGTGTGGATGTCGCGCGTGTAGTACGGCAGGTTGTCCTCGGTGAGCAGGTTGACGAACAGCGATGCGCGCACCGCGTCGGGCAGCTTCCACCCGCCGGGTCCGAAGTCGGAATCATCGGGCGACCATTCGGCGCCGGGTTCGAAGTCCTTGCCGCGGCTCCACGGCACGTATTCGTGCGGGAACCATTCCTTGGCCACGCTCATGTGCCGCTCGTACAACTTCGCAGCCGTGGGTTCCAACTCGGTGAGCAACTCGAGCGGCGTCATGGCCGTCACCCTACAGAGTCGCGGCCCGCAACCTCGCCACGAGACGTGCAAGTGGCACGCGAAAATCATCGAGCAACTCGATGCCCTCGGCACGCAACCGGGCGTTGTCGAGCACCGAATTGGCGGGACGCGGCGCCGGACGCGGTGGCACGAGTTCGCTCGTGAGCACGGGTTCGACGCGCGCCGGATCCTCACCGGCTGCAGCGAGCACTTCACAAGCGAACTGATACCAGCTCACCGCGCGTTGATTCGTCACGTGCCAGATGCCCGTGCGACGCTCGGTGACCAAGCGCACAATCATCCCCGCAGCGTCGTCGGCGAACGTCGGATGTCCAACCTGATCAGAAACGAAGCGCAGCGGTCCCGGGGTCGCTGCCAGTCGCAGGATCGTCTTCACCATGTTCGCCCCGTGAAATCCGCTCAGCCACGACACACGAATGACGGTGTCACGCTGCGGATCGGTGCTGCGCTCGGCGAGCAACTTCGAACGCCCGTACGCCGACTGCGGATTTGTCGCGTCGGTTTCGACGTACGGTCGGCTCTTCGTGCCGTCGAAGACGTAGTCGGTGGAGATGACGTGCACGCTCGCCCCGACTTCGCGCGCGGCGGCCACGATGACGGCCGTCGCCGTGCCGTTCACCCGGTTTGCCTTGTCGGGGTCGGCTTCGCACGCATCGACGGCGGTCCATGCCGCGGCGTGCATGATCGCATCGGGTCGGTGCAAGGCAACGACACGGCGCACGGCATCGTCGTCGGTGATGTCGAGCAGCGTGCGATCCGCCGCCACGACGTCGAGGCCCCGAACCTGCGCAACGTCGACGATTTCACGGCCGAGTTGACCGGCCGCCCCGGTGACGAGAATCTTCACGACCGAACGTCCGCGCGGATCATCGCCGCGTCTTCAGCGGCTCCCACCACCAACGATTGTCGCGGTACCACTGCACGGTCTCGGCGAGTGCCTCGTCGAGCGTGCGGCGTCGCTGCCAACCGAGTGCCGTCACTTTGGTGATGTCGACCGAGTAGCGACGATCATGACCCTTGCGGTCGGTGACGTACTGCACGCTCGACTCGTCCTTGCCGAGCAGCGCGAGCAGCTTGTCGACCAGCACACGGTTGGGCGTTTCGTTGCCCGCACCGATGTTGTAGATCTCCCCCGCAGCACCTTTCTCGAGCACGAGGTGCACTCCGGCGCAGTGGTCGTCGACGTGGATCCAGTCGCGCTCGTTCATGCCGTCCCCGTACAGCGGAATCTTGCGACCGTCGAGCAGGTTCGTCGTGAAAAGCGGGATCGCCTTCTCGGGGTACTGGTACGCACCGAAATTGTTCGTGCAGCGCGTGACGACCACGGGCGTGCCGTGCGTCGCGTGGTACGACAACGCGATGAGATCGCTACCCGCCTTCGATGCCGAGTACGGCGAACGCGGTTCGAGCGGGTCGGTTTCCTTCGACGAACCGACTTCGACCGACCCGTACACCTCGTCGGTACCGATGTGCACGATGCGCGACACACCCAGTCGCCGTGCTGCGTCGACGACGACGTTCGTGCCGAAGCAGTTCGTGAGGATGAAGTCCTCGCCGCTCTCGATCGAACGGTCGACGTGGCTCTCGGCGGCGAAGTGCACCACCCAGTCGTGCCCCTTCATTGCGGTGTCGACGTCCTGCGGATGGCAGATGTTGCCCTGCACGAACGAATAGCGCGGATCGTCGTCGACGTCCTTCAACGTGGACAGATTTCCGGCATACGTGAGCGCGTCGTACACCGTCACCGAATGGTCGGTGTTGCGCAACACCCAGCGCACGTAGTTGCTGCCGATGAACCCGGCGCCGCCGGTAACGAAGATTCTCACGTCAGGTCCGCATGCCCCAGTACGGGCGACGCGACTCCGGAATAGCGTCGCGACCCGGGTTGTTCTGGTCGCGCTTCGAGAGCACCGGGGCCGCGATACCCCAGTCGGCTTTAACCGCGGGGTCGTTCCACATCATGCCGAGTTCGTCGGCCGGGTTGTAGTAGCCGTCGACGAGGTACGTGATCGTCATGTCGGTGAGCGAGGCGAAACCGTGCGCCACCCCCGGCGGAATGAAGACGCCGCGGTGGTCGTGCGAGCCGTCAGCACGGCGGCCGAGGTCAATGACCTGCGTCGCCCCGTCGGTCGGCGATCCGACGCGCAGGTCGTGCAACACGACGCGACAGGCTCCGAATGGCACGTACCAGTAGTCGGCCTGGTGCAGGTGGTAGTGCAGGCCGACGACGGCACCGGCCGTGCGATCGCCGCGGTTCCCCTGGATCATTTCGCGACCGAGCGGAAACCATTCGCGACGGTACGTCTCGATGAAGATTCCCCGCTCGTCACCGTGCATCGCCGGGGTGACGATCCGCACTCCGGCGATGACGTTCGATTCGACGATGTCGGCCATCTACGACTCCAGTTCGACCTTCGAATCGTCGCCGAGCATGAGCCGCAGCGCGCGGGGACGTTGCTCGGAGGTGTGCACTTCGACGTTGCGTCCGATGAGCGAGTCGGTGAGCTTCTTCACGTCGCGAATCGAACTGCCGTCGAGCACGACCGAGTGCTCCATTTCGGCACCGACCACACTGCACTTGTTGCCGATCGAGGTGTACGGCCCGATGTAGCTGTTCTCCACGCGCGCATCGGCGCCGATGATCGCCGGTCCGCGAATGCGCGAGCCGACGACCTTGGCCCCCTTCATCACGACGACGCGACCCTCGATTTGCGACGCGGCGTCGACCTCGCCGTCGACGCGCGGCTCGAGCACTTCGAGCACGAGTCGGTTGCACTCGAGCAACGGGTCCTTCTTGCCGGTGTCGATCCACCAGCCCTGCAGGACTTCGTGGCGCACCGGCTTGCCCTGTTCGATGAGCCACTGGATGGCATCGGTGATCTCGAGTTCGCCGCGCGCCGATGGCGCAATGGCACGGACGGCGTCGTGAATGGTCGGGTCGAAGAGATACACACCGACGAGCGCGAGATCGGACGGGGGATCCTTCGGCTTCTCGACGAGTCGCACGACGTGACCGTCACTCGTCACTTCGGCCACGCCGAACTGACGCGGGTCGTCGACGTGACACAGCAGGATCTGGGCGACCGGCGCCTGCGCACCACCCGCCTTGCGCGCGGCGGCAAACTCGGCCACGAAACGCTCGAGGCCCTGCTCGAGCATGTTGTCGCCGAGGTACATGACGAACTCGTCGTCACCGAGAAATTCCTTGGCGATGAGCACGCAGTGGGCAAGACCGAGCGGAGCGTCCTGCGGGATGTACGTCACCCGCACGCCGAACTGCGAACCGTCCCCGACGGCCGCCATGATCTCGGCGCGGGTGTCACCAACGATGATTCCGATGTCGTCGATTCCGGCGCGGCGCATCGCCTCGATTCCGTAGAACAGGATCGGCTTGTTGGCGATCGGAACGAGTTGCTTGGCACTCGTGTGGGTGATCGGCCGCAGCCGCGTTCCGGCACCGCCGGACAGGATGAGGCCCTTCATCGCGTTGCTCAGGCTAGTTGAGCAACCCCGAACTAGCGTCGTTTGCGTGCCCGGTTCGTATCTGCACGCATTCACCAAACCGACGCGCACCGAGTTCGTCAGCCTCGTTCGCGGCGAGGGCGCCCGCGTGTACGACGTGCAGGGTCGCGAGTACATCGATGCCATGGCGAGCCTGTGGTACTGCGCCGTCGGCCACGGTCGTCGCGAGATCGCCGATGCAGTCGCCAAACAGATGACGACGCTCGAGACCTACTCGAACTTCGACCCGTTCACCACCGACATCACCGATCGTCTCGCCGATCGCCTCGTCGGACTCGCACCGCTACCCGATGCACGCGTGTTCCTTTGCGGCAGCGGATCCGAGGCGGTCGACTCGGCGATGAAACTCGTGCGCCAGGCCCACGTGCTTGCCGGACGACCGCAACGTACGGTGATCATTTCACGAATGCGCGGCTACCACGGGGCGAACTACGGCGGTACGAGCGCGCAGGGATTGCCGCTGAACAAGGCCGGGTGGGGGCCGCTCGTCGGCGACGTTGAACAAGTGGCCGCCGACGACATCGAAGCGCTGTCCGTGGCGATGGCCAAACACGGCGATCGGCTCGCCGCGGTACTGCTCGAACCGGTGCAGGGTGCCGGCGGCGTGCATCCCCCGCCGCCCGGGTACGTGAAATCGGTGCGCGAGCTGTGCGACAAGCACGGCGCCTTTCTCATTTTCGACGAGGTGATCACGGCGTTCGGTCGTCTCGGGTCGTGGTACGGGGCGCAGGCGTTCAACGTCGTTCCCGACGTGCTGTGCTTCGCCAAAGCCGTGACGTCGGGCTACGTGCCGCTCGGCGGAGTGCTCGTCGGGGCGGCGGTGCGCAGCGCACTCGAATCGGATCCCACGTTCATCCTGCGCCACGGCTACACCTACTCGGGGCACGCTTCGGCGTGTGCCGCGGCGATGACCAACCTCGACATCCTCGAACGCGAAGGTCTGCTCGCACGGGCACTGCACATCGGCGCGCAACTCGAGCGCGGACTCGTCGCCATGCGCGACGACGGGCTCATCGCCGAAGTACGTGGCCGGGGCGGGATGTGGGCCGCGGGCGTGCACCCGGAGGACGATGCACAAAAAATCCGTGATATCGCCCTCGACAACGGCGTGATCGTGCGCGGTATCGGGGCGGAGACCAATGCGTTCTGTCCGCCGCTCGTCATCTCCGACGACGAGTTGTCACGCGTGCTCGACGTGTACGCCGATGCAGTCTCACGGTCGCGGCGTTAACGCGCCGGCCACCACCGACCGTCGTCGTCGACCCGCGCCCGCAAACGCGAGATGAGCGAACTCGTGTCGTGGCGGCGACCACCGTCACGTTCGACTTCGGCGTAGTACGAGTCGATGATTCGCGTCACTGCGAGTTCGGCACCGTTGCGCTGCGCCTCGTCGAAACAGATCCCGAGGTCCTTGCGCATCCACTCCACGGCAAACCCGAAGTCGAAGCTGCCCCGCACCATCGTCTTCGAGCGGTTCTCCATTTGCCACGATTGCGCCGCGCCCTTTGATATGACTTCGACGACGGCGTCGGGGTCGAGGCCGGCGCGCATGGCAAAGTCGAGCCCTTCGGCCAGACCTTGCACTGTGCCGGCGATGCAGATTTGGTTGACCATCTTCGTCAACTGTCCGGCACCGGCCGGGCCGAGGCGAACGCACGACCGCGAGTATGCGGCGATCACGTCGCGCGCGACGGCGAAGTGCTGCTCGTCGTCGGCACCGCACATCACCGTGAGCGCGCCGTTCTCCGCCCCCGCTTGACCGCCCGACACGGGTGCGTCGACGAAACCAACGCCGTGCTCGGCACATCGTGCACTGAGTTCACGAGCGAGATCGGCCGAGGCCGTCGTGTGATCAACGAGCACCGCTCCGGCCGCCATCGTGGCCAACACTCCGTCGGCCCCGTACACGATGCTGCGCACGTCGTCGTCGTTGCCGACGCACAACATGACGACCCGCGCACCCTGCGCCGCCAGCGCCGGAGTCGCCGCATGCGCGCCGCGGTGCGTCGCCACCCAGTCGACGGCCTTCGTCGACGTGCGGTTGTACACGGTGACGTCGTGGCCGGCGGCGGCGAGGTGTCCGGCCATCGGGGAACCCATCACCCCGAGGCCGCAGAAGGCGATTTTCATGCCCGATCAAAGTACCGACGTCGCTCCCAGTCGGTGACCGACTGGTGGAACGAACGCCATTCGTGACGTGCCGCGGTGAGCAGATGATGATGCACGTCGTCGCCGAAACATTCCCGCGCGGCAGTGCTCGCCTCCCACGCATCGACTGCCTCACCGAGAGTCGTTGGCACCCGCGGCAAGTCGTCGCGCCCGTAGGCGTTGCCGGTCACCTTGGCGGGCAGGTCGAGTCGGTGGCGCACGCCGTAGAGACCTGCCGCAACGATGCCGGCGAAGGCGAGATACGAGTTCGCATCCGCACCCGGCAGGCGGCATTCGACGCGTGTCGCATTGCCGTGCCCGACGACGCGGAACCCCACGGTGCGGTTGTCACCACCCCACGCCACTGCAGTCGGTGCCCACGATCCCGGCTGGTAGCGCTTGTACGAATTCACGGTGGGCGCCCAGAGGATGGCGAACTCCCTGCCGAGATGCACGAGGCCGGCCAGCCAATGCGCGAAGATGCTCGTCGGCTCACCCGCGCCGTCCAGCTCGAACAGCGAGTGCGGCTCGTCGGCGCGGCGAGGATCGCGCACGCTGCAGTGCACGTGACATGACGATCCGGTTTCGGCGAAGTCGTACTTCGCCATGAAGGTGACGCTGCGCCCGTGCAGCGACGCGATCTCTTTCGTCGCATGCTTGTACAACAGGTTGCGATCCGCCATTGCGAGTGCGTCGGTGAAGGCCAGGTTGATCTCGTGCTGGCCACGCCCCGCTTCACCCTTGGAGTACTCGACGGGGATGCCCGCCGCTTCGAGACCGCGGCGAATGTCGCCGATGACGTATTCGTCGCGGGTCGTTTGCAAGATCTGATAATCCTGCAGGAACGGCGCGTGCGGCTCGAGACCCGTGTAGCCCTTGGCGTGGGCTTCCTCGACGCTGTCGCGGAACAAGTAGAACTCAATTTCACTTCCGATCATCGGCACGCAACCCTCCGCACTGGCGCGCTTCACGACGTCGCGCAGCACCTGGCGCGGACTCACCGTGATCGGCTCGTCGCTGCCCGGGCGGATGAGGTCGCACAACACGACCGCGGTGCGCGGTACCCACGGAGTGATGCGCAACGTCGAGAAGTCCGCGCGAGCCACCATGTCGCCGTATCCGAGGTCGTACGACGCAAAGCGGTAGCCCGGCACCGCGTTGTCGTCCATGTCGGTGGCGATGAGATAGTCGCAATTTTCGGTGCCGTGCGCGGCGACGTGTTCGAGGAAGAACCGTCCCGTCGTGCGCTTGCCGACGAGACGACCCTGCAGGTCACCAAAGGCCATGACGACGGTGTCGATGGCACCGCTGTCGATGAGTGCGGTGAGCTCCTCGCGAGTCGGCTGTGCGGCCATGCCCGAGGTTCTACTTCTTCTTCGTCGCAGCCTTCGTGGTGGCGGCAGCTTTCTTCGCCGGGGCCTTGGCCGGAGCCTTCGCCACCGAGGCTTTGGCCTCGCTCTTGGCTGCCTTGCCCGTCATCTTCAACACGCCCCGCTCGAGTGCCTGATCGAGGAAGCGCGTTGCCTCTTCGGTCGAGCACTTCTTCGACGGTGCGATTTCGGAAATGAGATTGAGGCGGGCCCGGTCGTACATCGTCTTTTCGGCCGCCGAGAGTTGGTTTTCGCGATCGCGCGCCGCGAGGTTGCGCACGACTTCGGCCACCTGGTACACGTCACCGCTCTTCAGCTTTTCCTGGTGGTTCTTGAACCGCCGCGACCAGTTCGCCGGTACGCGGGGATCGGGTTTGGATAACACGTCGACGAGGTCCTGCAGCTCGCTCGCCGACACCGGCGGACGAATGCCGAGATCGTGGGCTTTGGCGGTGGGAACCGACAGTGTCATTCCCTTGCCGCTCATGTCCTTCATCACGCTCTCCAAGATGAGGTACTCCTGCACGACGTCGAACGCCCGCATCCGCTTGACACCCTTGACGATGCATGCACCGTGCTGCGGATAGATGACGGTGTCGCCCTTTTTGAATTTCTTGATCGCCACGCGGTCCTCCGGGGAAATGGTCGCTTCAGGCTAGGGCCGACATCTCGGCGCGCCCCGTACCCCCTTACGCGCCACCAGCGCGGCACTCTGGCGCCCCCGGCAGGAGTCGAACCTGCAACCTACGGATTAGAAGTCCGTCGCTCTCTCCGGTTGAGCTACGGGGGCCCGTTGACACCGGGGATGGCTGTCACCGATGCACCCCTTCACGGTAGGGGCACGACGGCCAACGCGCACCGTGTTACCACACGCCGTGGTGCCGCACTTTGTGGTGCCGCACACGACATGTTTCATTTGAATGACGGTAAGTCGGCGTGTTTGGTACCGAACCGTCACCACCTCGGTGCCACGTTGTGGCTTGACATCCCGTAAACCTGAATCACCACCGATGACAGCCGTCATCGATGCCCCCAACTCTCCGCGCCGACAGCCGGAGACAACAAGGAGGAATACCCGCAATGTTCCAAGCCAACGATGTCCTCGGTCTGCCGCTGGACAGCGCCAATCACGAATTGGTGTACAACGCGTTCTCGTTCGCCGTCGCGGCGATGGGCATCGCGTTCGTTTACTTCCTCGTGTCGCGCTACCGCGTCTCGCCGAACTACCGCAGCGCCGTCACGATGTCGGCGATGATCACCGGTATCGCCGCATACCACTACTGGCGTATCTTCCAGTCGCTTGCCGACGGCAAGGCCTGGAACGAGGGCTACCGCTACGCGGACTGGTTGCTCACCGTGCCGCTGCTCGTTGCCGAACTCGTCGTCGTCTCGGGTGCCACGAAGGAAGTGGCCCGCAAGTCGACGCCGCGCCTCGTCATCGCCGCACTGTTGATGGTCGCCACCGGCTACCCGGGCGAGACGGCTCCCGACGGCTCGAGCGCACGTGCCATCTGGGGCATCATCTCCAGCCTCTTCATGCTCTACGTGCTGTACGAGTTGTTTGCCGGCGACATCGGCAAGGCAATGCGCAGCCAGAGCGGCGAGGTGGGCAAGAAGATGAACAACCTTCGCTACCTGTTGCTGTTCACGTGGGGCGTCTACCCCATCGCGTACATCCTCGGCGATCAGCAGAGTTGGCTGTCGAAGACCCTCGGACTCAGCGAGATCGGGGCAACGACGGCGATTCAGGTCGGCTACACCGTTGCCGACGTGCTCGCCAAGCCCGGTTACGGCTTGATCATCTTGAGCATCGCGCTCGCCCGCTCGGCTTCCGAGGGCTACCGCGCGGCGTAACGACGCACACGACTGTTCAAGTCGCAAAAGCCCCGGTCTTCGGACCGGGGCTTTTTTGCGTACCACACCACTCTCGACACCCGCTTCGATGCAGCCGGCGTCCCGGTTGGGTCAGTGCGCCGCACGGCGCACGAGCGCGTGCCGCACGAAGTTCAGCGAGGTGATCACCGACAGCTCGCGCATCATCTTGCGCTCACCGGGGAGCATTGCCGTGCTCGACACCACCGTCGCATCGGGGAAGGCAATCGCCATGCACAACGTGCCCACGTCGCGACCGTCCTGAGTTGCGGGGCCCGCCACACCCGTCAGTGCCAGGCCCACGTCACTGCCGACGACGCGGCGCACTTCGCGCGCCATCGTGACGGCGACCTCCTCGCTCACCACCGGGCCGCGCGGCACGCCGAGCACGTCGAACTTCACTTCGCTCGCATATGCAACCACTCCGCCGCGCACGACGTCGCTCGCGCCCGGCATGGCGGTGAGACGTCCGGCCACGAGACCACCGGTGACCGACTCGGCCACACCGATCGTCCAACCGGCACGACGGAGCATGTCGAGCACGACTGACTCCATGGTGTCGTCGTTGACACCGAACACGAGGTCACCGACGACGTTGCGCACCCGCGCTTCCCATTCGTCGAGCAACGTTTCGGCGGTCGGGCGCGAGGCCGCCTTGGCTGTGAGTCGCACCTTGATTCCCTCCCATCCGCTGGCAAGGAATGCCAGCGTCGGGTTGCCGAGGCCCTCGAGTTCGTCGATGAGCTGTTGCAATCGCTCGTTGAGACCGCTCTCGCTTTCACCCCACGTCCGCAGGACGCGACTGGCAATTGCCGACGTGTCGCCGCTTCGCGCACGAAGATCGGGCAGAATTGCGCGCTCGAACATCTCGTACAACTCCCACGGCACCCCCGGCACCGCGTAGATCACCTTGTTGCCGACCGGACAGATGAGACCCGGGGCGGTTCCGCGCTTCTGCTCGATGATCGTGGCGCCTTTCGGCACCATTGCTTGTCGCAGGTTGTTGTCGCTCATCGTGCGGCCCCGACCGGCGAACATCGCGGCGATGACGTCGGCGATGTCGGCATGAAACTCAAGTTCGGTACCCATCACCTCGGCGATCGCCTCACGCGTGATGTCGTCGTGGGTCGGACCGAGTCCGCCGCACACGATCACCGCGTCGGCGTCGGCCAGTCGAGCTCGCATCGCAGCCACGATTCGCGCCTGGTTGTCCCCGACTTTCACCTGTTGCAGTGAGTCGATTCCGGCCGCGGCGAGGTGCTCGCCGAGCCATGCCGAATTCGAATCGATGATCTGCCCGAGCAACAGTTCGGTACCGACGGCGATGACGTCACACCGCATGGCGTCAACCCCGCCGACCGACGAGTGCGCGCCAGGCGTACTGCGCACCGCTGAGAACGGTGAGACCAACGGCCAGCCACAGCAGCGACGACCACACCCAGCGCTGGTCGAACGTCGGTGGCATGAGCACGAATCCCACTGCGAGCTGCTGGCTGAGCGTCTTCACCTTGGCCGTGCGGCTCGCCGGCACCGACACTCCCTTGGATCCGACGACCACCCGGTAGATGCTCACGATGATTTCGCGTACGGCGATGATGACGACGGGCAGCAGCCAAAACACACCACGACTGACCAGGGTGAACATCGCTCCGAGAACGAGCACTTTGTCGGCGAGCGGGTCGAGAAACGCCCCGCTGCGCGTTATTCCGTGTCGTCGGGCGAGGTATCCGTCGAGGCCGTCACTTGCGCACAGCACGAACCACACCGACAACGCGACCCACGAGCCACCCGGCTCGACGGGGATGATCGCAAAGAGCAATGGCGACGCGAGGATTCGCCCCACGGTGACGGCGTTGGCCCACGTGACGAGTGCGTTCGGATCAACGGCCATCGACGCGGCCCCCTTCGGCAACGAGATCGGGGCCGAGCGCATCGGCGATGACGACGTCGACGAACGACCCCACGGTCAGCGACTCTGCCACGTGGATCACCCCGTCGATGTGCGGCGCTTCGCGGTGGCTGCGGGCCACACCGGGCTCGTCGACGAGCACACGGGTGGTGATACCGATGAGGGCATCGCGACGCATTGCCGTGATGTCGTCCTGCATCGAGCGCAGTTCGGCGAGCCGTTCGTTCATCAATTCGCCCGGCACCTGACCGGGTAGGTCCGCGGCGTACGTGCCGTCTTCGCGACTGTACGAAAAAAAGCCGCACCAGTCGAGTTGTGCCTCGCGCACGAAGTCGAGCAGCTCGTCGTGGTCGTCCTCGGTTTCGCCCGGGTAACCGACGATGAAGTTGCTGCGGAAGGTGGCATCGGGTGCGACCTTGCGGATGTCGGCGATGCGGCGCAGGAATCGCTCGCCGTCGCCCCAGCGACGCATCCGGCGCAGGTGCGGCTTCGACACGTGCTGCAACGACAGGTCGAAGTACGGCACGCCCGTCGCGAGGATCGCCTCGATGAGTTCGTCCGACAGGTCGCTCGGGTACAGGTACAGCAACCGCGTCCACGGCGCGCGCGCAGCGACGGCATTGACGAGCCCGACGATCGAGCCCGCGCCGAGTTCGTCAGGGCGGTCCTTGCCATAGCTGGCGAGATCCTGGGCGACGAGCACGATCTCCTTCGCCCCGAGCTCGTCGACTTCGCGCAGGATCGCGTCGACGTCGCGACTGCGTTGCGGTCCGCGGAAGGACGGAATCGCGCAGAAGCCGCACGTGCGGTCGCAGCCCTCGGCGATTTTCACGTACGCCCACGGCGAACGCGAAGCGGGTCGGGGCAGGTTGAGCAGGTCGAACGACGGCACCGCCGGCTTGCGGCCGATGCTCACGGGCGTCGACGGCAAATGTGCGGTCATCACGTCGAGGGCGACGCCGAAGCCGGCAATCTGGTCGGCCTCGGGCAGGTGCGCGCGCAGCTCGTCGCCGTACCGCTCCGCCATGCATCCGGTGACGATGAGCTTGCTCCCGGCTTTGCGCCGCTCGCTGAGTGCGAGCACGGTGTCGATGCTCTCGCGACGGGCGTCCTCGATGAACGCACAGGTGTTCACGACGACGACGTCGGCGGCGGTGTCGTCGTCGGATTCGACAAGCCCGTGGCTGCGCAGAACTCCGATGAGTTTGTCCGAATCCACCTCGTTCTTCGGACAGCCGAGCGTCTCGACGTAGAACGTTCCGGCCACGACTGATGAGGCTACCGAGACGCGCATTCGCGAACCCGTGGTGAGCGCGCTCGGGCCGCCGGTGACGCCGCGTTAGCGTCGCGAGCGGAGGTGTACGAGTTCCTGGTGGGCTTCACCGTCTTCAAAACGGCTGGGACGACGTACGTCGTTCGGCGGGTTCGATTCCCGTCCACCTCCGCCATCACTCCCGGCGTCACCGACGGGATCGGTGAACAGGCTCGTCAACTGAGACGGTCACGGCGCAGGTGACGAGTCGGGCGCGCTGACGATGGCCGCACCCGCCACTCGCAGGTCACCGTTGCGCCGCGTCACACCCGCTGCATCGAGTGCTTCGGCGAGCGGCACCGCATGCTTGCGGGTGATGCCGAGCCGCTCCCGCAGGTGCGCCACGGTGAAACCGGCCGGTGACGCGGCGAGCAGGTCGCGCACCACGGGCACGAGTCCGTCGATGACACTGCGGTGAAACGCGATTCCGCCGCACTCGACGACCTCACCACGAGCGACGAGACGACGAGCAATTGCTCTGTCGAGTGACGCAGCCGACGGCCCCGTCACACCCGCGCTGCGCACCACCTCGGCAACGCGTCGCTCGGCATCGTCGAGGTCGTCGCCACGGCGCAGGGTGCCGTGCGACAACGTCCAGCTCGTCACTGCACGCCGCTCCACCATGTCGCGTACGACCGCGCGCTCCCGCTCGTCGAGCGCGCGGAGCTCGATGCTGCCGTCGCGCTCCAGCCTGCGCTCGATGTCGGCGCGCATCGCATCGACAACGGCCGGGTCGACCATCCATTCGCCGACGTTCGCATCAACTATGCGCATCGTGCGGCGCCGTTCTTCGGCGGCACGCAACCACCCACCCGCTCGCGCCGCATCGGGGTCCACCTCACGGATGACTCCACCGCCGACGGTTGCATTGCGCCCGCTGTCACGAACGATCACGCGGTCACCGGGTCGCAGCGTAAGCGCCTCCGCCACGCGCAACGTCACCATCGTGTCCCCGTCTCCGGCGACGTTGTCTCCGGCAACGTTGTCTCCGGCGAACTCGTCTGCGGCAACGTTGCGTCGCCGCGTCACGCGCACGGGCACTGCGGCCGTGCCGACGTGGAGCATGAGGCTCCCCCGACCCGACGTCGGCGGCTCGTCGATCAACCACGTGAGCGACGCAACGAACCGCGTCGCCGGCCACCACGTGTCAGGAACGACGAGCACGTCACCGCGACCGACGTCATCGGCGGCGATATCGGCGAGGTTGATAGCGCAACGATGATGCGCGCCGAGCAACTCGTGCATCGACCCGCGGTGCTCGACGTCCCTCACCCGCACCGTACGCCCCGTGCGCACGACGATGAGCGTGTCGCCACGCGTCAGCGGGCCGTCGCGCAGCGTTCCCGTGACGACGGTCCCTGCGCCGGCGATGACGAACGAGCGGTCGACGAACAGGCGCGGTGTGACGACGAGGTCGGTGGATGCAGACGTCGCATTGTCGGCAACGAGCCGGGCGAGCAGTGCGGCGAGATCGTCGATTCCGCGACCGTCGCGCACCGACGTCGCAACGATCGGCGCGTGCATCCACGGTGTCGTCGCCAGACGGGCCCGAATCTCGGCCGTTCGCGAGTCGACGATCGCCACCGTGTCGCCGCCTGCGGATGCATTGTCGCCGTCGCACTTCGTGAGGGCCACGACGAGGTGCGGCACCGCGAGCAACTGGGCAATCGCAAGATGTTCCTCGCTCTGCGGCCGCATCCCCTCGTGCACGTCGACGACGAGCAGCACGACGTCGGCGGCCCACACCCCCGCGACCATCGTGCGCACGAGATCGCCGTGCCCGGGAACGTCGACGAACTCGAGCTCGACCGTCACGTCACGGCCCTGCGCATCGGCAATGACGACGTCACGGAAGGCAAAGCCGAGATCGAGCGTCATCCCACGACGCTTTTCCTCGGCGAACCGGTCGGGATCGGTGCCGGTGAGCGCGTGTACGAGCGCCGATTTGCCGTGGTCGACGTGACCCGCCGTGGCGATGATCGCCATCGTTGCGCCGGTTCCTACGCGCGGGCCGCGTCGGTGAGTGCGGCGATGATCACCTCGTCGTCGAGCGGCGACACGCTGCGCAGATCGAGCAGAGTCGATGACCCCTCGACGCGCGCGACGACGGGCGGTCGATGTTTGCGCAGGCGTGCGGTGACGTCACCGTCGATACACACGGCGCACGAGGTCATCCGTGCCGAGGGTGCCGATCCGGCCCCGGGCAACGACGACGTTTCCACCACCCGCGCATTCGGCACGCGGGCGGCGATCGCCGCGGCACGCCGCTGCAGTTCCTCGACGCTCGTCGTCACCATCGCCCAGAACGGCACGTCGGTGTGCGCGGTGCGCCCCACGTACGTGAGCAGAACGTCCTGCAGGTCGCGCATCACCTGCGCACCGGGGCGCAACGCCCGCATGAGCGGATGCTTCGCACAGGCCCGCACCAAGTCGGTATGACCGGCGATGATGCCGCACTGCGGTCCACCGAGCAGCTTGTCGCCGGAGAACGCGACGAGGGCTGCACCGTCGTCGATCGCCTGGCGCACGGCGGGTTCGCCGCTCAACCACGTCGGTACCGCATGGCCCTGCGTCGTCAACCACGGACACGATGCATCGAGCAGACCCGAACCGACGTCGACGACGACGGGCACCCCGACGGCAACGACGTCGGCGAGTGCCGGGGCGTCGACGAAACCCGACATCGCAAAGTTCGAGGGATGGATGCGCATGATCAGTGCGACGTCGTTGCGCACCTTTGCATAGTCGTCGGCACGGGTCTTGTTCGTCGTGCCGACGTCGACGAGTCGCGCCCCCGACTGCTCGATCACCTCGGGTATGCGGAATCCCCCGCCGATCTCCACGCTCTCCCCGCGCGACACCGCAATCCCCTTGCCGTCACCGGCAAGTGCGGCGGCCACGAGCATGACTGCCGCCGCATTGTTGTTCACGACAACTGCATCCTCGGCACCCACCAGGATGCGCAGCAGCTCGGCAACCGGGGTGTGGCGCGAACCGCGCTCACCGTCACGAATGTCGAACTCGACGTTCGTCGCCCGGAAGCCGTCACGACGTCGCGCACCCCAGGCACCCACCGGTGCGCGCCCGAGGTTCGTGTGCAACAACACTCCGGTCGCGTTGATGACGTCGTCGACGAGCGAGTCGGCAAGCTCACGCGCCAAGGTCATTGCCCCGACGCGCACGTCACCGCCGGCGGCAATCGCCCGGCGTGCACAATCGACGAGCAGGGCATGAGCCAACGGCACCTCGGCGGCGACCTCGCGCGCAAGCGCATCGACCGACATCGGACGTGGTGTATCGACCGATGCCATCGTTGCGCAGGCTACTAATCTGCCCCCATGACGCAGCCCGACACCTCGAACGCTCCGCTTCGCCTCACCGAATGGACGTCGTGCGGCGGATGTGCGGCGAAGTTCGGCGCCACACTGCTCTCCGAGCTCGTCGCCGAGCTCCCCAGCGACTCCGACAGTGCGCTGCTCGTCGGCCTCGCCCCCTTCGACGACGCCGCCGTCTATCAATTGACCAACGACATCGCACTCGTGAGCACAACCGACTTCTTTCCCCCACTCGTCGATGATCCCGACGACTTCGGCGCCATCGCCGCCGCCAACGCCTGTAGCGACGTGTTCGCCATGGGTGGCGACGTCGTGCTCGCGGTGAACATCGCCGCATTCCCCGAACATTTCCCCCGCGAGGCGGTTGCGACGATCTTCGCCGCCGCATCACGAGTCGTCACCGATGCCGGCGGTCGCATCGCCGGCGGACACACCATCCGCAACCCCGAGCCGATCTTCGGGCTCGCCGTGCAGGGCGTGGTGCACCCGCAACGCATCTTCCGCAAGTCGGGTGCGAGGCCCGGTGATCGCGCCGCGCTGTCGAAGCCGCTCGGCTCGGGACTCGTCACCGCCGCCGGCACCGACGCGGAAAAGAAGGCGGCGATCGCCGTCATGCGCACGGTGAACCGCGCAGCCGCCGAGGCGCTGCGCGCACTCGGTGACGACGTCCATGCCGTTACCGACGTCACCGGTTACGGTCTCGCCGGCCACGGTTGGGAGATGGCTGATCGATCCGGTGTGCGACTCGTCGTTCGCGCCGACTCACTTGCAACGTACGACGGTGCACGACGCATCGCCGCCGACGGCAAGCGCACCGGTGGCGATCCGCGCAACCGGGCCTACGTCGGCGATCGTTTCTTCACGACGCGCAACGACGATGAAGTGGCACTGCTCATGGATCCGCAAACGTCGGGTGGATTGCTCGCCGCCGTCTCGCCGCAGCGCATCGGCGACATCGTCGGTGTCGCGGGCTTCGTCGAGATCGGCGAGTTCGTCGCCGGCGAACGCGGCGTCGAGTTGATCTAGTCGCGGCGCGTCAGCTGCCGCGCTGCATCTGGTCGAGCTCCTCGACCGTCATCAGCACTTCGCGCGGCTTGGAACCTTCCGATGGGCCGACCACACCGCGCTGTTCGAGCAGATCCATGAGCCGACCGGCGCGGGCGAAACCGACCTTCAACTTGCGCTGCAGCATCGACGTGCTGCCGATCTGCGAGCGCACGACGAGATCGATGGCGTGGCGCAACAACTCGTCGTCGTCCTGGTCGCCGGTGCTGCCACCGGGTAGTCCCGCGACTTCAGCCGGCTCACCGCCGCCTTCGACGCCGCTCACGTACTGCGGCTCGGGTGCCTGGCGCTTCCAGTGCGCCGCCACCTTGCGCACCTCACCTTCGCCGACCCACGCCGACTGCACGCGTTGGGCGACATTCGTGTTGCCGGGCAGCAGCAGCATGTCGCCCTTGCCGACGAGCTTTTCCGCACCCGGCTGGTCGAGGATGACGCGGCTGTCGGTGAGACTCGATACAGCAAAGGCCATGCGGGCGGGAATGTTCGCCTTGATGACGCCGGTGATGACGTTGACGCTCGGACGCTGCGTGGCGACGATGAGGTGGATGCCGACCGCGCGAGCCTTTTGTGCGATGCGGGTGATGCACTCTTCGACGTCGCGCGCCGCGACCATCATGAGGTCGTTCAACTCGTCGACGACGACGAGTACGTACGGCATGCGCTCGAAACGCTTCGTCGAGGTGTCGGCGTCGGATTCCGATTCGTCGTTCAACTCGCCGCGGTCGTAGGCGGCGTTGTAGCCGGCGATGTCGCGGAAGCCCGCTTCGACGAGCACGTCGTAACGACGCTCCATCTCCTTCACCGCCCAGCCGAGCGCGTTGGCCGCCTTCTTCGGGTTCGTCACGGGCTGCGTGAGCAGATGCGGCAGCAGCGCGTACTGCCCCATCTCCACTTGTTTCGGGTCGATGAGGATGAGTCGCACCTGCTCGGGTGTCGTGCGCATGAGCAACGACGTGATGATGCAGTTGAGCACGCTCGATTTACCCGCGCCCGTCGCACCGGCGATGAGCAGGTGCGGCGTGATGGCGATGTTCAGGAATACGGGTCGACCCGCGATGTCCTTGCCGACGGCGACGTCGAGCGGGTGCTGCGCCGATTTCGCTTCGGGGCTCGTCAGCAGGTCGCCGAGAGACACGAGATCGCGCGACTCGTTCGGCACCTCGATACCGATCGCCGACCGACCTGGAATCGGTGCGAGGATGCGCACGTCGGTGGCGGCCATCGTGTACGCGATGTCCTTCGACAGCGACGTCACGCGCGCCACCTTCACACCGTCGCCCAACGACAACTCGTAGCGCGTCACCGTCGGACCGCGCGTGTAGCCGACGAGCTCGGTGTCGACACCGTGCGATGCAAGCGCGCTCACCAGTGACTCGCCACGCTCCTCCACCGTCGCTTCGTTGGCCCGCTTGTTGCTCGACAGCACCAGCATGTCCATCGGTGGCAGCGACCACGACGAGGGTTGTGCCGCGGGTCCGAGCGGCATCTGTTGTTGCTCGCCGCGCACCGGAGTCGAACGCGCGGGCGCTGCGGCTTCCTGCTCCGCGGCACGTTGACGACGGCGGCGCGGTCGCGGCTCTTCCTCGCTGACGTCGGCTTCGTCGTCCGCGTCCGCCTCGTCGTCGGAGTCCTCGTCGGAGTCATCGCCGTCGTATTGCGCGTGGTCGTAGAACGACGGACCGCCACCGCCTCGTTCATCGTCTTCGGCGCCGCCACGTCCGTCGTCGTTGCCGCCCTCGCGGTACGTACGCATCGCGTCGTCGATGCGACCGACCGAGCCGGTGAGCATGCGCGCCAACTCAGGCAGGGAACGACCCGAGGCGAGCATGAGGCCGAGCAGCGCAACTGCACCCAGAGTGATGAGCGCACCAACGGGGCTGATCGACGTCACCAATGGTTGGCCGACGAGCCACCCGAACCACCCACCGGCCGACTCGAGTGCATCGAGGCTCACCGACACGTCACCGGCGAGGAACACGTGCATGAGACCGAGCAGCGCAACCGCCACGACGAGCGACCCGACGCTCAATCGAACGCGGTGGGCGACGCTGATGCGCTTCAGCAGCGCAACGCCGAGCCCGAGGCACAGCAGCGGAAAGACGTACCGCCCGAGGCCGAGGGTCCAGCGCAGGCCGAGGTCGAGCCCCCGCCCGACGGGGCCGGTGACGTGCACGTACACCGAGAGCACGAGCAACAGACCGAGCACGATGAGACCCAGGCCGCCGAATTCATGGGCCCTCTCGGCGAGCATCGGGCGCAGCACCGACTCGCGCCGCACGACACGGAAGGTCGTGGGCGACTCTGCTTCCACGGGTGTGGAATCGTCGGGAACACCTCTCGGCGCGCGGGAACGACGCGTCGCGGGGCGCTTTTTCGGCGCGGCCGGCACGGGGCAACCGTACCAATGCGGCGCGCCGCGATCGTGGACTACTTGCCTAGACGATGACGTACGGCGCGGGGACTTCCCCGTCGCGCTGCAGCCCCTCGCGGCTGAGCACGACGCAGTCACCGTCTTCGCAGATGAGCGTGCGCTCACGCGGCACACCCATGATCACACCCAACTCGGCATTGGCGACCATGTGTCGGTATTCGCCGTGAATCGGCACGAACCACTCGGGCTGGGCAATGCTCAGGTACATCTTCAAGTCTTCGGCCTGGGCATGGCCCGTGGCGTGCACGTCGGCGATACCCGAGTGCACGACGGTGACGCCCCGACGCAACAGCGAGTCGATGACCGCGTTCACGTTCTGCTCGTTGCCCGGGATCGCGTGACTGGAGAAAATGACCGTGTCGCGCTCGCCCACCGTGAGGAACCGTCGGTCACCCTTGGCCAGCTGACTGAGCGCCGACATCGCCTCGCCCTGCGAACCCGTGGAAATAACGCACACCTCGTCTGGGTCGTAGTCGTCGAGCTCGTCGGCCGACACGAGGTGGTTGTCGGGAATGTGCAGCACGCCGAGCTCGCGCGCCAGGCGGATGTTGTTCACCATCGACCGTCCGAGTGGAACGACGACGCGACCCGCGTCGATCGCCGCATCGGCCACCTGCTGCACGCGGTGGATGTGGCTGGCGAATGATGCGGTGATGATCCGCTGGTCGCGGTGCTCGTTGAACAGCGCGCGCAATACCGCACCGACCGACTTTTCCGACGGTGCGTGCCCGTGCTCGCCGGCATTCGTCGAGTCGAGCATGAGCAGCCGGATGCCCTCGTTGCTCGCCAGCGATCCGATGCGTGCAAGGTTCGTGCGCCGGTCGTCCACCGGGGTGAGGTCGAGCTTGAAGTCGCCCGAGTGCAGGATGACGCCGCGCGGCGTGTGCACGGCAATCGCGTGCGCATGCGGCACCGAGTGGGTGACGGCGATGAACTCGACGTCGAAGGGGCCGATGTGGCGGCGATCACCGTCGTTGACGGCGACGAACTCGGTGCGCTTGGCCAGCCCCGCCTCGGCGATGCGGTTGCGCGCCAAACCAAGCGTGAGCGCCGAGCCGAACAACGGAAACTTCGCATCGCGCAACAGGTACTGCAGCGCGCCGACGTGGTCTTCGTGACCGTGCGTGGCGATGCAGCCGACGATGCGATCCTTGCGTTCGAGCAACCACGAGAAGTCGGGAATGATGATGTCGCCCTCTTCGGCCATGCCGAGTTTCGGAAACATCAACCCGCAATCGATGAGCAGGATCGAGCCGTCGAGTTCGAGCGCCATGCAGTTGCGCCCGATTTCGCCAAGCCCACCGAGGAACACGACGCGCACGTCACCCTTGGCCACCTTCGCACGCGGCGCGACGAGCTCACGCTGCGGCTTGTTGTGACCGGAGCGCTTCATCGGGTCCGGACGTTCGGCACGAGCCTGCTGTTTGGCTCGCTGATTGGGGCGCTGCTTCGAGCGCGACCTTGTCACGTGGTGCTCACTGCGAACTCACGAACGCCGTGCGGCGACGAGGTTCGCCATTACTTCGGCGGCCCGTTGCTCGAGTCCCGCCGGCGGTGGCCCCATCGGCAGGCGCGCCTCGCCGACGTTGAGCCCCAGATGGTTCATCATCACCTTCGTCGGAATCGGGTTCGGTGCGTCGTCACCGGTTTCGTAGGCGAAGCTCTCGAGCAGTCGCGCGTTCACTGTGCGCGCACCCACGGTGTCGCCGCGCTCCCACTTGGCAAACATCTCTTGGTGATCGACTCCGCTCCAGTGCGTCGCGACGCCGATGACCGCGCTCGCCCCGATCGACATGAGCGGCAACGTCAAACCATCGTCACCGGAAATGAGTTCGAATGACGACGGCACCATCGTCATGAGCCGCGCACTCTCCGCCGGGTTGCCGGCGGCGTCCTTCAGTGCGACGACGTTCTTCACCTCGTTGGCGAGTCGCGCCAACGTCGACGGCGCGATCTTGCGCCCGGTGCGCGCGGGAATGTCGTACACGACGACCGGCAGGTTCGTCGCCGTCGCCATCGCCCGCAGGTGTGCCTCGATCCCTGCTTGCGACGGCCGGTTGTAATACGGCCCCACGGCGAGAACTCCCGCCACGCCGAGCTTCGTCGCTTCTTTCGTGAGATGCACCGAATGCGCAGTGTCGTTCGAGCCCGTGCCGGCAATTACCGGAATGGTCACCGCTTCGACCGCGGCGCGATACAGCGACAACTTTTCGTCATCCGTGAGCGTTGACGACTCGCCCGTAGTCCCCGACACGACGAGTCCGTCGTTGCCGTTGTCCTGCAACCAGCGCGCCAGGCGTGCCACGCCGTCGAGATCGAGGGCCCCGTTGGCATCGAACGGCGTCACCATCGCGGTGATCACCTTGCCGAATCGGGCCATGTCCGAAGAGTAGTCGCCGCCCTTGCGGCCGCACCGAGCCGGGCTAGTTGGCGACGGGGTCCTTGCCGAGTTCGAACTTCAGATACTCGTCACCGGTGTTCTCCCAGTCCTCGAACTGGATGACACCCATCTCCTCGTATCGACGACGCAACCACTGGTCGTTGCGCTCGAGCAACCCGAGCTTCTTGCAGTTCGGCACGATCTTGCTGAACAACATCTGCTGGAACATGCGTCGACCCGGGTCGTTGACCATGAGCGGCACGACCACCTTCGGGTCGACACCCATGTGCTGCCACACCTCCTGCTGGAGGAAGCGGTCGCGAATGCGAATGCTCGCCTCGTAGGCGAACTCCTGACGATCCTTCATTTCTGAATCCGACAGACCCTCGTACACCTCCTTCAAACTCAGCACGCCGAAAGCGACGTGGCGCGCCTCGTCGCTCATGACGTAGCGCAACAGGTGCTTGAGCAGCGGCTCGGTGGTGAGCTGATGAAGGAATCCGAACGCAGCAAGCGCGAGGCCCTCGACCATCACCTGCATTCCGAGATACGTGAGGTCCCAGCGCGAATCGGCGACGACGTCGTCGAGCAACATGCCGAGGTGCGCGTTCACCGGGTAGCCGCCACCCAACTTCTCGTCGAGATAGCGCGCGAACACCTCGACGTGTCGGGCTTCGTCGACCACCTGCGTGCTCGCGTACAACTTCGCGTCGTACCACGGCACCGTCTCGGTGATCTTCGCGGTGCAGATGAGCGCACCTTGTTCGCCGTGGAGGAACTGCGACAGCATCCACTTGCGACTCTGGATGCCGAACTCGAGCCACTCCTTGTCTCCCCACTTGGCGAGCGGTGTGTCGGCGTACCACGACGGGTCGATGCCTCGTCCGATCGTCGCCTGGTCGGCGGCAATCGTTGCCTCGACGTCGACGGGCGTGTCCCACGGAATGTCGGTCGTGGCGTTCCACTGACCGGTCTTTGCCTTCTCGTACAACTTGCGCAACTGCGGGCGCGACAACGAGTAGTCCCACGTAAAGATCGTCTCGGCGTTGTTCTTCACGAAGTGTTCGACTTCGTTCGGGTCGGTGAGCGGCACCGCGAGAATCGCGTCGATGTCGTCGATCGTGTCGCGACCGATGATTTCGCGGTTTTCGTCGTTCGTGATCGTCATGTCCGTCCCCCTGCAACGGGCAGCATCGCCGCCGCCGAAGCGACCGGCGATGTGACGCCCATCACCCTCAACAGTACGGCCAGGATCGAGGCGCCGCAATCTTTGCGCTCACGTCGCAGCGGGCTCAGACCGCCGAGTGACGCCTAACGGGCCGAACGCTGGGCGCTGCGCACGAGGCGTACCGCGACTGCCGCCAGCAACACCGCAAACAGATACGACGATGCGGTATCGGCAAGACGCCCGGCGAGCCACCCCCCGAGTGCGGCGGAGGCGACCCCGGCGATGCCGACGAGCGCCGCAACTTTCACGTCGAGGTTGCGGGTCTTGCGGTTACGCCACGTGCCGATGATGCTCGTCGGCACGATGACCGCAAGCGACGTTCCCTTCGCAAGTACCGGGGGCACACCAAAGATGACCATGAGTGCCGGAACGATGACTATGCCGCCCCCGACGCCGAGCAAACCGGCGATCCACCCGGCGAACGCACCAATGGCGACGAGCACGATCACGCCCCACCACTCGACACTGCGCGACGATCCCGCGGCCGGTGCCCACACGAGGCGGGCCGCCGACAGCACCATCAGGGCGGCAAAGCCGAACGCCAGCGTGCGCTTGTTGATCGTGGCCAGCACTTTCACGCCGTACACCGCGCCAACCACCGACCCCGCCGTGAGGGCGGCAGCTTTCACCCATTGCACGTTGCCCGCAACGATGTACGGCACGAGACCGGCCATTGCAATCGGCAGCACGGCGGCCAACGACGTGCCGTGGGCGCGGCGTTGTTCCATCACCAGCACGAACATCAATCCCGGCACGATGAGGATTCCTCCGCCGACACCGAACACACCGGCAAGCAGCCCGGCTAGCAGGCCGACGACGACTACCCGCCACGATGACATCGCAGGAAGCGTACGACATCTCACGCGTCCCGACGCCGGCCCGGAATCGTCGCCGCACAACACGAATCGATGACGAATCGTACAAATGCAGGGAGCGAGAATCGTCCGAGCAGGTCGAGTGACTACCCTTGACGCGTCGTCACTCAGCTCCGGGGCAGCAATCGATGCAGCCGCGGCATCGAGGTCGGCACAGAGATACAGAACTGCAATTGACATCCGTCAACCCACAAACAAGACAACCCATACAAAAGGACACCCACATGACACGTACGTCACGACGTGGCGTTGCAGCCCTCGCGGCAGTTGCCCTCATGGCACTCGCCGCTTGCGGTGGTAGCGACACCACCGAAGACTCCGCGGCCGAAGACACCGTCGCCGAAGACACCGCTCTCGGCACCGGTAACGACTGCACCGCCGGCAAGACCCTCGACGAGGGCGTGCTGACGATCGCCACCGGCAACCCCGCCTACTTCCCGTGGGTCATCGACGACGCTCCGGAGACCAAGCAGGGTTTCGAAGCGGCAGTCGCCTACGCCGTGGCCAACGAGATGGGCTTCTCCGACGAGAGTGTCACCTGGGTGCGCACCGGATTCGACGAGGCAATTCAGCCCGGAGCGAAGAACTTCGACTTCAACCTGCAGCAGTACTCGATCACCGACGAGCGCAAGGCCACCGTGTCGTTCAGCGATCCGTATTACACGACCAACCAAGCCGTCGTTGGATTCGCCGACTCACCGGTCGCCTCGGCAACGAGCATCGCCGAATTGAAGGATCTGAAGTTCGGCGCGCAGGCCGGCACAACGAGCCTCGAGTTCATCACCAGCGTCATCCAGCCGAGCACGGAGCCGTTCGTCTATGACGACAACGCCGGCGCCAAGGCGGCGCTCGAAGCCAAGCAGATCGACGCCATCGTGCTCGACCTGCCGACGGCGTTCTACGTGAGCGCGGTGGAAATCGAAGGCACGGCGGTCATTGGTCAGTTCCCCGCCACCGATGCCGTCGGCGCCGACAACTTCGGACTGCTGTTCGACCTCGACAATCCGCTCGTGGAGTGCGTGAACACCGCACTAGCCTCGCTGCGCGACAACGGCAGGCTTGATGCCATCGTCGCCGAATGGCTGAGCGAGTACGTCGAGGCCCCCGTCATCTCCCTCGAGTAATTCGGTCGACGTCGGGCTGCTTCTCGCGTGAGCGTGTCGCAGTCCCGACCAACCGGCACGTCATCGCTGCGTCGCCGCCACGAGCGGCGGCAGCGTCGGCGAAGCGCTCTCATAGCGGCCGCCAGCACCCTCGTGGTGCTGGCGGCCGTTCTGCTTCTCGTCCCGCGCATGCCGCGATGGGACCGTGTGAAGAAGAGCTTCTTCGACTTCGAACTCGCCCGCGACTCCGCACCGCGGCTTATCGATGCGTTCTGGCTCGATGTGCGCATCTTTTTGTGGACGACCCCGGCGATCTTCGTCACCGCACTGCTCATTGCAATCGCCCGCAACACCCGCGCACCCGCCCTGTTTCCGGTGCGTGCGTTTGCCGCCGCGTACACCGACGTCATGCGCGGCGTCCCCGTCATCTTGTGGATCTATCTCGTCGGCTTCGGCGTACCCGGGCTCGGCCTCGAGCGTCCGTACAACAGCCCATTGCTGTGGGGTTCGGTCGCACTCGCCATGACGTATTCGGGCTACGTCGCCGAGGTCTTTCGCGCAGGTATCGACAGCGTGCACGAAAGCCAGCGTGCCGCGGCGCGCTCGCTGGGGTTGTCGAGTGCACAAACAATGCGCTTCGTCATCTTGCCCCAGGCGATTCGGCGTGTCGTTCCGCCGCTGCTCAACGACCTCGTCAGCCTGCAAAAAGACGTTGCTCTCGTCAGCCTCATCGGCCCGATCGAAATTCTGCGACAGGCCGGCATCGACAAGGCGAAGTTCGCCAATTTCACGCCGTACGTCGTTGCGGCGGTGATCTTCCTGTCGGTGACGATTCCGCTCACGCGCCTCACCGACTGGCTCGTGTCGCGCGAACGTCGACGCACGTCGGGTACGAGGATCCGATGAAGCTCGTCCTCGACTCGGTGGTCAAGGCGTTCGGTGGCAACACAGTGCTCGACCGCGTGTCGCTCGAGATCGGCGGCGGCGAGGTGGTCACGTTCATTGGTGCCAGCGGCAGCGGCAAGACGACGCTGTTGCGCTGCGTCAACCTGCTCGAGCCGATCGACGACGGGCGCATCCTGCTCGACGGCGACGAGATCACCGAAATCGGGCGCGATCCCAACCCGGTGCGACGTCGCATCGGCATCGTGTTCCAGAGCTTCAACTTGTTTCCGCACATGAGCGTGCGGCGCAACGTGACGCTCGCCCTCACCGAGGTGCTCGGCAAGTCGCGCGACGAGGCGAATGGTGTGACCGAAAATCTGCTGCGCCGCTTCGGCCTGCTCGACAAGATCGACGTGTATCCCGATCAGTTGTCGGGCGGGCAGCAGCAACGCGTCGCGATCGTGCGGGCACTCGCCATGAATCCAGAGGTGTTGCTGCTCGACGAGATCACGAGCGCCCTCGACCCCGAACTCGTCGGCGAGGTGCTCGACATCGTGCGCGAACTGAAAGGCAGTGGCATCACGTTGCTCATTGCCACCCACGAAATGGCCTTCGCCCGCGACATCTCCGATCGCGTCTGTTTCCTGCATGCCGGACGGGTCGCCGAGATGGGCCCACCCGAGCAGCTTTTCGGTCAACCGGCCGACGAGCGCACGCGACAGTTTTTGCGCCGGGTGTTGTGAGCCGCCCACCCGACCTTCGCCCACCCCACCACACCGATCTGCGAGCATCGTGAGATGGACGTCAACGTCATTGCCATCGTCGCCGCACTCGTCATCATCGTCGGCCTCGCCGTGGCCGTGGGGGTGTTGTTCAACCAACGCCGTACACCCGACACCGCCGCGGCACCGAGCATCACCATCGATACGGCGGTGATCACCGGGGCCGTGCGCGACGTCGTGCGCGACAGTGTCGATGCCCAGGTGCGCACCGCCACCGAAGCCGTCATGCAGTCGCTCAACGCACAAATCGACCGCACGTACCAGGCGCGCACGCAAACGCTCACCTCGGAAACGAAGTCGTTGCTCGAACCGGTCGCAACGCAGATGTCCGAGCTGCGCGCTGCCGTCGGCAACTTGCAGAACAGCTACACCAACGCCGCCGGATACACCACCGCACTCGGCGAGCGCCTCGACGCGCTGGCAACCACCACGAGTGCACTGCATGCTGCGTTGAAGTCGACCAGTGCACGCGGCGCATGGGGCGAGCAGCAGTTGCGCAACGTCATCGAACTCGCCGGCATGGCACCGTATTGCGACTACACCGAGCAAACCACGGTGTCCGGTGGCGACTCCCGCCAGCGTCCCGACGCCATCGTGCGACTGCCCAACGAGGGCACGGTGATCATCGACGCCAAGGCACCACTGTCGGCGTACCTCAAGGCCCAGGAAACCACCGACGTCACGCTGCAACGACAGTTTCTCTCCGAACACGCGTCGCTCGTCAAGGGTCACGCCAAGACCCTCAGCGACAAGGCGTACTGGAAGCAGTTCTCCCGCGCTCCCGAATACGTCATCATGTTCATCCCCGGCGAATCCTTCCTCGCCGATGCGTTGCGCAGCGACCCCACGTTGCTCGAAGAAGCAATGCGGCATCGCGTGCTCATCGCCTCGCCGGTCAATTTGTTGGCGTTGTTACTCGCGGTTGCCAAGGGTTGGCAGGCGTATCAAATCGCCGACAACGCCCAAAAGATTGCCGATACTGCCCTCGAGTTGTACGAGCGGGTCGGCACCGTGCTGAAGTCCGTCGACGATACGGGCAAGGGGCTCAACTCGGCGATCAACGCCTACAACAAGATGGTCGGTTCGATCGATTCGCGAATGCTCGTGACGCTGCGCAAACTGAAGGAGTTGGGCATCGCCACCACCGAACTCGAACCGCCGAGCACCGTCGAAGTGACGACGCGCGAACTGAAGGCTCCCGAAATCGACGGGCAATAACGTGAATTCGTCGGAGTCGAACGCCGCTCCCGTGCCGCGACGCGGGCACGGACCCACGTTGCTCACCGTCACGTCGCTGCTGTTCGTGATCGGCACGATCGGCTCCAACGTCGGACCCGCGCTCATCGACGAGAACCCGGCCTGGGTGCTCGCTTTGTCGTCGCGCAACCGCAACCTGTTTGCCGCGGTGCCGTACATCGGTGTCGTGTCGTACGCGGTCATCGGGTTCCTCCGTGTGTTGGCCGCCGCCCTTGCCTTGTACTGGTGCGGCCGGTGGTACGGCAAGCGGGCGATCGGCTGGCTTGAGTCGCAGGTGGGTGAACCGCCACGCATATACGTGTGGATGGAACGTGCCGTCGACCGCATGGGCCGACTCGCAGTCGTCATCTTTCCGGGCAGCAACGTCGTGTGCCTGCTCGTCGGGCACCGTGGCATGTCGCCGCGTCGATTCATCACGTGGGTCAGTGTCGGCATCGTCGTCAAGTTGTGGGTGCTGTGGGTGTTCGGGCGCATCTTCGAGGCGCAGATTCGCATCTTTCTCGACTTCATCGATCGGTACCAGTGGTGGGTGGTCATCGCCCTGTTCGCCCTCAGCACGTTGCAGGGCCAGTTTCGCCGTCGTCGCTGACCACACGCTTCACACGCTTCATTTCGACGTGGCGACGCGAGTGTCGCTGCGGGTTCGAACACAGGGGTGGAACCGTCACGCGAACGTGAACGATGATGCGACGTTGACAGTCGGGGCATTGCCAGTGGTGGGTGATCATGGCGCTGCACTGTGGGGCACCGGTGTTCGCAGTTGCAACGACCCGCTCTCGTTGGACGTCCCCTACTACGTAGGGGACGTCCAAAAAATTTCCCGGGCACCCTTTTTTCGGGTCGGCGGCCCGTCTGCCAGACTGCGGGCATGGCAACAGTGACCCTCGGCGGCAACCCCGTCAACACGAACGGTTCGCTTCCGGCAGTGAAGCAACCCCTCCCGTCGTTCACCCTCGTGAGGGAAGATCTTTCCGAAACGACGAACGAGGACTTTCTCGGCAAGCGACTCGTGCTCAACATCTTCCCGTCGATCGACACCGGCACCTGCGCAAAGAGCGTGCGGCGGTTCAACGAGCTCGCATCGTCGATGAACAACACGGTCGTGATGAACGTGTCCGAAGACCTGCCTTTCGCCCAGAAGCGCTTCTGCGGCGCCGAAGGTATCGGCAACGTGCAGAACGGCTCGTGCTTTCGCTCCGACTTCGGCAATTCGTTCGGCGTGAAGATTCTCGACGGCGCATTGAAGGGTTTGCTCGCTCGTGCGGTCGTCGTCGTTGACGAGCAGGGTGTCGTCTCGCACACCGAGCTCGTCAGCGAAATCGCCAACGAGCCGAACTACGACGCTGCGCTTGCCGCGTTGGGCTGATCGCTTCGCGCGACGCGACCGGCGTCACGCGTCATTCGACCGCAGCAGTCTGCCGCGCTCGGCTCGGATCTACGGGCAGTAGATCTTGCCGCGTGTCTTGAACTTCTTTGCCTTTTGCAACTGGGCGGGCGTGATGTTGAGTGCCGACTCAAGGTCGACGTCGCACAACACCGCTCCTTCGAGATTCGCTCCCTGAAAATTGGCCCCCGTGACGTTGGCGGCTGTGAGGTCTGCGTTCTTCAGCGTGGCGCCGGCAAAGTCGGCACCGGTGAGGTCTGCCCGAATGAACACGGAACTCGTGAGGTTCGCACCGGTAAGCAACGCCCCGGCGAGCGAAGCGGCCGAGAAGTTGGTGAAGTCGACTTGCAGGCGGGAGAAGTCGACGCCGACGAGGTTGGAGAACTGGCACGCCGTCGTCTTGATGCAATCGACGTCGAGCACCGTGGTTGTCGTCGTGGGCGGCACCGTCGTGGTGGTCGTGGTCGTCGTTGTGGTATCGACGGTGGTATCAGGCGTCGGCAGCGTGGTCGTGTCGCCGGCGGTGGTGTCCGGGGCGCTCACCGTCACGTCGCCGCACGCGACCAACGTCACGACCGCAAGTCCGGCCAGAAAACCGCGTATTTGCACGAAACGAGCGTACATCGCGCCGGAGTCTCATGCATTGATACCCGAACTGCGCCACACTGAATGGCACGATGCTGACACACCTCCCGTTCACACATGCACAGTCGTTGCCACGTGTGCACATTCACGCGCTCCTGCCAATTTTCGCCGCCGACAACGAAGTCGTCACCGGCATTCAACGGTTCCTCACGCGACCCGTTGTGACGATGATCATCATCGTCGGCACGTACCTCATCACCCGAATCAACTACTACGCACTGCGTAGCGTCGTACGCAAAG
Organism: Ilumatobacteraceae bacterium; assembly: GCA_049433365.1. GTDB lineage: Bacteria > Actinomycetota > Acidimicrobiia > Acidimicrobiales > Ilumatobacteraceae > F1-60-MAGs027. Next base: position 51,576 of record JBMTET010000002.1, read on the forward strand.
TTGCCGACAGCAAGGCCGGGCGCGGTCGGCGTTGGTGGAAGAACACGCTGCGTCGCGTCGGCGCCGAAACGCTCGAGGGCGGCGAAAACCGGCGTCGTCAGCGCATCGAGGCCGCCACCGGAATGCTTCACCAGTTGAGCAGTTTCATTCTGTGGATCATCGCGGTGATCGCCATCTTCAACGTGCTCGATCTCAATGCCGCGTTCTTCCTCTCGAGTGCGGGTTTTCTCGGCGCTGCCATCGCCATCGGCGGCCAGCACCGTGTCAACGACTACCTCACCGGTCTGGCGATTCTCCTTGAGGACCGCTTCGGCGTCGGCGACGACGTCGAAGCGAGCATCGGCTGGAGCGAACCCGTGCGTGCCACCGTCGAACACGTAGGTGTCGTCACGACGCGACTGCGCGACGCTCGCAGCACCTTCCACGTGCCGCATTCGAAATTGGACATCATTCGCAACCTCAGCCAGGAGCCGATTCGTCAGTCGCTGCAGGTGAGCACCGCGTCGAGTGACCCCAAGAAGGTGTCGTCAACGGTGCGCGATCTCGCGGGAAGCAAGGGTCTCACGACCGTGCTCTTCATCGACGAGATCGAGGCTGCGGGCGGCGACGGGGACAGAGTCGAGTTGAACGTGCGCACCACGCGCCCGCTCACCGATGCCGAACGCGATCTGCTCGTGCAGCGCGCGTCGGAAGTCCTGTCACAAGATGAGTGAATCGAGCCCGACCGTGAGGCCGGGAAAATCCTTGATGCGCTTGCACGCCAGCACGACACCGGGCATGAAACTGTCACGGTCCACCGTGTCGTGGCGAATCGTCAACGTCTGACCCGTCGTTCCCAAAATCACTTCCTGGTTGGCGACGGCGCCGCGCATGCGCACCGCGTGGATGCGCACGTCACCGGGACCCTTTGCGCCGCGTGCGCCGTGAATCGCCTCGTGCTTGGTCGGATCGGGCGCCCAACCACTGCTCGCCGCCGCCATGCGCTGCGCCGTGGCCACGGCGGTACCCGACGGTGAGTCGGCCTTGGCGTCGTGGTGGATTTCGATGATTTCGGCGGTGTCGAAGAACGGTGCCGCCATTTCGGCGAAGCGCATCATGAGCACGGCGCCGATGGCGAAGTTGGGTGCGATGAGACAGTTGCTGCGCTTGAACTCGGCTCGAAACTTCTCGATGTCGTCGGTGGCGAAACCGGTCGTGCCGACGACGGCGTGAACGCCGTGCAACGCCAACCACGGAAGGTTGACGCGTGCCGCGGCAGCCACGGTGAAATCCACCGCAACGTCGGCATGGGAGTCGGCGATCGCCCGCAATTCGCGGGCGATTGCCAGTCCCTGTGCCGTTGTTGCGCCGGGTTGGGCGGCGTTGTCCACCGCAGCAACGAGTTCGAGGTCGGGGTCGGCGTGCACGGCGGCACACGCGGCCGCACCCATCCGACCCGCTGCTCCGATGACGGCCACTCGAGTCATTGGTTCCTCCCGTTGCGTCATCCGGTGAACGTCACCGCGTGACGACGATTCTCAGTTGTTGAAGTCGCGATCGAATTCGTCTTCGAAACTTACCGCAACGGCATCCGAGCCGCCCGACGAACGATCGCTGCGCGGTGCGCGGTCACGATCGCCGCGCTCGCTGCGACCACCACGGTCGTTGCGATCGCGATCACCGCGTGCAGAATCACCACGGGGAGCGCGGTCACGGTCACCGCGACCACCACGGTCACGACCACCACGATCGTCTCGCGGACCACGTCCGCCCCGGTCGCGATCGCCGCGACCACCACGGTCACGACCACCACGGTCGTCTCGCGGACCGCGATCTTCACGCGGACCACGTTCTTCACGCGGGCCACGGTCGCCACCGCTGCCGGTGACGGGCTGACCATCGGGGCCGATGAGCGTGAGGCTCACCTTGCCGCGGTCGTCGATGTCGTCGACGCGCACCGTCACCTCGTCACCGAGGTTGAGCACGTCTTCGACCCGCGCGACGCGCTGGCCGTTGCCGAGCTTCGAAATGTGGATGAGTCCGTCGCGACCCGGGAGGATGTTGACGAACGCACCGAACTGGGCGATGTTCACGACACGACCCGTGTACGTGGCACCGAGCTCCGCGGTCGGCGGATCGACGATGTTGAGGATGCGCGACTTGGCGTCCTCGACCTTTGCCGAGTCGGGCGAACCGATGGTGACGATGCCCACCGCTCCGTCGTCGTCGACGGCGATGTCGGCACCGGTCTCCTGCTGAATGGTGTTGATGACCTTGCCCTTCGGTCCGATGACCTCACCGACCTTGTCGAGCGGAATCGTGAACGACACGATCTTCGGCGCGCTCTCGGCAACCGTCGACCGTGGTGCGGCGATGGCCTCGTTCATCACGTTGAGAATCGACAAGCGGGCTTCCTTGGCCTGCTGCAGCGCCTTCGCGAGAACGTCGCTCGGAATGCCGTCGATCTTCGTGTCGAGCTGCAGGGCCGTGATCGCGTCGGCGGTGCCGGCAACCTTGAAGTCCATGTCACCGAAGGCATCTTCGGCTCCGAGGATGTCGGTGAGCGCGGTGTACGTACCACCTTCGTAGATGAGACCCATCGCGATACCGGCAACCGGCGCAACGATCGGCACACCGGCGTCCATGAGCGACAGGCTCGAGGCGCACACCGATGCCATCGACGTCGAACCGTTCGACGACATCACTTCGCTGACGAGTCGCAGCGTGTACGCGAAGTCGGTCTGGTTCGGCACCACCGGGAACACTGCGCGCTCGGCGAGTGCTCCGTGGCCGATTTCGCGGCGCTTCGGCGAACCGACGCGGCCGGTTTCACCGTTTGCCCACGGCGGCATGTTGTAGTCGTGCATGTAGCGCTTCTCGGTCTGCGGAGTGATCGAGTCGATCATCTGGTTCATGCGCGGCATGGCCAGTGTCGTCACGTTCATCACCTGCGTCTCACCGCGACGGAACAATCCCGTTCCGTGCGCCGTGGAGAACAAACCGACTTCGGCGGTAACTTCGCGCAGATCGCTCGGCTTGCGGCCGTCGATGCGGATGCCGTCCTTCACGATGCGCTGGCGAACCAACTTCTTCGTGAGCGACCGAACCGCTTCCTTGATCTGCTTTTCCTGGCCGGCGAACTTGCCCGGGGCGTCGGAGGTGCCGGCGAGTTCGGCGAGAACCGCGGCCGTCGCCTCGTCGATCGCGGCATTGCGATCCTTTTTCAGCGAGATGCGGATGGCCGGGGCAAGCTTGTCGCTACCAACGCGCTCGACTTCGGCGAACAACTCGTCGGTGTAATCGACGACCGACGGGTACGACAGCGGCTCGATGAGCCCCTTCGACGCGATGACGCTGGCGACGAGCTGGCGCTGCAGCTTGATCGACTCCTTGATCCACTGCTTCGATGCTTCGAGTCCGGCGGCGATGACCGCTTCGGACACCTTCGGCGCACCGGCGGCATAGAACTCGAACGACTTCTCGGTGCCGCCCGCTTCGACCATCATGATCGCGACGTCGCCGTTGTCGAGTTCGCGACCCGCGACGACGAGCTCGAACGTTCCTGCATCACCCTCTTCGAAGGTGGGGTGCGCAACCCACGTGCCGTCCTGCGAGTACGCCACGCGGACCGCACCGATCGGACCGTCGAACGGAATGCCGCTGATCATCAGCGCAGCCGAGGCGGCGTTGATGGCGAGCACGTCGTGCGGGTTTTCCTGGTCGGCACCGATGACGGTGATGACGATCTGCGTCTCGTTGCGGTAGTCATCCGGGAATGCCGGACGCAACGGACGGTCGATGAGTCGGCAGGTGAGAATCGCCTGCTGGCTCGGGCGACCTTCGCGGCGGAAGAACGATCCGGGGATCTTTCCTGCGGCGTAGGCACGCTCTTCGACGTCGACGGTGAGCGGGAAGAAATCGATCCCGTCACGCACGCTCTTTGCAGCATTTGCCGTGGCAAGCACGGTGGTTTTGCCCAGGGATGCAACGACTGCACCCTGTGATTGCAAAGCAAGTCTTCCCGTTTCGAAACGGATGGTCTTGTCGGTGCCGCTCACGGCTCCCGACACGGAAATGGCCTCAGCCATGTGTATGTCTCCTATGTGTGTGTTCGCATGACGGCGGATCGCGGTCCCCCTCGGGACGGCGACGTAGTCCGCCGCGGCTTAACGACGAAGCTGAAGCTCGTCGAGGAGTTTGCGATACTTCTCGATGTCACGGTCACGGACGTAATCCAGCATTCGACGCCGGCGCCCGACCATCATCAGCAGACCACGACGACTGTGGTGGTCCTTTTGATGCGTCTTCAGGTGCTCGGTCAGGCTGTTGATCCGTTCCGTCAGGAGTGCAATCTGCACTTCGGGCGAACCGGTATCGGTCCCGTGTTGACCGTGTTTTGCAATGACGTCTTGTTTCCCGTTGTTTGAGGGAGTCGCCATGTTCGTTCGTTGCCTCTTTCTGCCTCGGCAGCGATTCAGGATCCGGTTGATCCATCTCGCCCGTTCCGGGTCGCTCCGGGACCATCCCGCAGCATCACATTCGCGCCGAAGCCCGAATGGACTTCATCACTCTACGGTTCGATTGCGCCGACTCCACCGCCCCGGGGGGCCGTCGGCCCACCCCGACCAAGCGGCTCCGGCATCGCAAGGACGACCACCCCGCGACAAAAGTGCCCCCTTACTGCGCGTCCGGTCGATCGCTACTGTCCGAGGAATGAAACGCATCCTCGCATCCCTCGGCATTGCCACGGCGATGCTCACCGTCGGCACCGCCCACGTACACGCCGCTCCCGTCACCTGTAAGCAGATTCTCGCGAAGTATCCCACCGGCGTTGCCAAGAACAAAGCGAGTGCGAGTCGCGCCGTAGCACTCGGGTTTGCCCGACCGGCCATCGACGCAAAAGCGCATGCGTCAGCCCGCAGGTTCGACACGTTCCGTGACGGGACCGCATGCGTCACCGAGGCGAACAAGCGCGCTGCACTGCCCGGATTGGCCGCTGCGGCTTCGACGAGCACCACCGATGCTCTCGTTTCGGGTCACCCACTCGTCACGACCGCGCTCACATCGGCGCTCGCAAATGCCGGCGCTACGTGCATGGTTGCGATGCGTGACGGAAAGATCATTGGCGAGTGGTACTGGGCTGGCCGCACTCCCACGACTCGCACGATTGGATATTCGACGACCAAGCCGCTCGTCGGCGCCGTGGTTGGCGCAGCCGTTCAACTCGGTCGTCTGACGCTCGATCAGCCCGTCGCCGACTTCGTGCCCGAATGGAAAGGGACACCCAAGGGAGCAATCACGATTCGTCACTTCTTGACGCACCGATCCGGATTGAAGTCGACGAACGTCGATCTTCAGACTGCGTTCTTCACTTCAAGTGGCGCATCTACGCGGACGGCACTTTCGCTCCCCCTGGTCTCGACACCGGGATCCACATGGGACTACGACAGTTCTTCCGTGTCGATGCAGGTACTCGTGCGTGTAATCGAGCGGGCCGTGGGCGAGAAGTTCGCGACGTTCGCCGAGAAGTACGTGCTCCGCCCAGCGGGCATGACGAATACCTCATTCAAGGGCGACGACCCGGCGGCGGGGTGGGACGCCGGCGACCCGTGGATGGCCGGCGGAGCGAATACAACATGCCGGGATCTCGCGCGGCTCGGGCAGATGTATCACCAAAAGGGCCAGTGGGCGGGACAGCAGGTGTTCTCCTCTGCGTATGCCACCGAAGCGTCATCCGTTCAAGTAACGGATGCGACCACTCAGGTAGCCGGCACCTACGGATTGCTGCTCAACCAGAACTGGGGCGGAATCGGCCACGGCGGTGCTTGCGGACAGATGCTACTGACGATGCCGTCCGGGGTGACGATTGCATCCATGAGCACCTCGACGCGACCCGACGACTCGGTGCGCAATCCCGCACTGTGCGCGCTGCCACGCCTGGCAGCGCTCACCCAAGCAACGCTCGCGGTCGCTCGCCTCAGCTTGTAGCGGCAAGCGGCTCAAGGCGCGGAGCGCCGCACGGTTAGCGTTGTGCGCGTGTTCACGGGGATCGTCGAGGAGCTCGGGACGGTCGTCGAACGCAGCGGATCCCGGCTGCGCATCGGGGCGCGCACGGTGCTCGACGGCAGTGATCTCGGCGCATCGATCGCGGTGAACGGCTGCTGTCTTACCGTCGTTGCCCGCGGTGATTCGTGGTGGGACGCCGATGTCAGCGACGAGACGTACTCCCGCACCAACCTCGGCGCGTTGCGCACCGGGGATCGCGTCAACCTCGAACGACCCGTCGCTCTCGGAGCCCGGCTCGGTGGTCACCTCGTGCTCGGCCACGTCGACGCCGTCGGCGAGGTTGTGTCCCCCGCTCCCGATTTGTGCGTGCGCATTCCGCGCGACCTCATGCACCTCGTCGTCGAAAAGGGATCGATCACCCTCGACGGCGTGAGCCTCACCGCTTTCGGACTCGGCGACGACACGTTGCACGTTGCCGTCATTCCCCACACCGCGGACAACACCACACTCGGCGCAATGACTCCGGGCACGAAGGTGAACGTCGAGATGGATGTGCTCGCCAAGCACATCGCCCGACTCGCCGAAGCGGGTCGTTCGTGAGCGGCGACCTCGGCAATCTGCGCGCAAAGATCGACGAGATCGACGCACGCATCATCGAGTTGCTCGCCGAACGAATGAACGTGTGCCGGGACGTTGCAGCCATCAAGGCATCGAGCAACGCAACGGTCATCCAGCCCGACCGCGTGCGTCAGGTGCTCACGACGCGGCGCCAATGGGCCATCGACGCCGGTGTCGATCCCGACTTCACCGAGCAGTTGTTCCGCATTCTGTTGTCCGAAACGCATCGCATCGAAGTCGCCCACGATCGCGGCACCGAATCACCGAGCAAGGTGGCCGACGTGTTGCACTCGGCACTCGACGCGGTGGGTTGCCGCATCGACCACGTCGTCATTGCAGTGGGCGACCTCGCGGCAGCAACCCGCTTCCTGCGCTCACTCGGCTTCGAGCTCACTCCCACCGACGATCCCGCGATCGTCGTCGCCGACGGCGGTGGTGTCACCGTCGTCATCGTCGGCCCGGGCGACCCGGCCGTCGATGCGCACCTCGCCGAACACGGCACCGGCGTACAGCACATCGCCATCGAGGTGCTCAACGCCGGCTACGTCCAGGGTTTGCTCTCGGCGGCCGACGTGCCGTTGCTCACCGACGTCATCGTCGACGACGACGGCCACGAGCAGGTGTTCACGGTGCTCGACCCCGCCACCGGGGTACAGCTCGGCTTCATTTCCCGCTCCGGACATCGTGTACCTGTGAACGGGCGCAACGTGCGGGCGTTGTTCCGTGCGCTCGGATCCTCCGCGCCACACGACTGACCGCTACGGTGGAGCCCGTTCGGCACGAACGGCACTGCGCACACCTCTCACATTTCGTGCGTCGGGTCGGCTGAACGCTGGCACAACACCACGTCGACGTTCGCCTAGCGGGCGGCGGCGTCCCCATACGACGACCTCCGAAGGGAGAACCGTGTCTCGCCAGCATCTGCTCACCGCACCGATCGACGAACTCATGCGCGATGCGCGCAAGGTTCGCGACGCCCGCTTCGGCACGCGAATCACGTATTCACCGAAGGTGTTCATTCCGCTCACGATGCTGTGTCGCGACGCGTGTGGGTACTGCACCTTCGCCCAGCCGCCGGCGCGACTCGACTCGCCGTATCTGACCGCCGAACAGGTGCTCGAGATCGCCCGCAACGGTGCGCGGCGCGGCTGCCACGAGGCGTTGTTCACCCTCGGCGAGCGCCCCGAGTTGCGCTACGAGGTGGCTGCCGACTGGCTACGTGCCAACGGCTACGACTCGACCGTGCACTACCTGCACGACATGGCCGAACTCGTCGTGCGCGAAACGGGACTACTCCCTCATGCGAACGCCGGCGCCCTGTACCGCGACGAGCTCGCCATGTTGCGCACGGTCGCACCGTCGCAGGGCATGATGCTCGAAACCCTGCGCGACGATCTCGAGTGTCACCGCAACGCACCCGACAAGGAACCGCAGCGTCGCCTCGACACCCTCGAGTGGGCCGGCGAACTGCGAATACCGTTCACCACCGGCATCCTCGTCGGCATCGGCGAGTCGCGCGAAGACCGCATCGTTGCACTCGAGGCGATCGCCGCGTCGCACGAGCGTCATGGTCACGTGCAGGAAGTCATCGTGCAGAACTTCCTGCCCAAGCCCGGCACGATCATGCGCCGTCACGCCGCCTGCCCGCCCGACGACTACTTGTGGTCGATCGCCGTCGCGCGGCTCATCATGCCGAACGACATCCACCTGCAGGCACCGCCGAACCTGAGCGACGACTTCGGCGTGCTGCTCGACGCCGGCATCGACGACTGGGGCGGGGTAAGCCCCGTCACCGCCGATCACGTCAACCCCGAGCGGCCGTGGCCCGCACTCGACACGTTGCGCGACGTCACCGAGGCACACGGTCGTTCGCTCGCCCCGCGCCTCACCGTGTACCCCGAGCATCTCGGCGACCTCGGTCTTGATGCGTCACCGCAGTGGATCGACGCGAGATTGCGCTTCGCGGTGCTCGATCGTGCCGACGCCGAGTTGCTCGGCCGCGACGATCCGGGTGCGGTATGGCCGGAAAAGGTGTCGCCCGCCGACGTCGTGAAAGACGGCGCCGAAGTCGTGCTCGTCGGACACCGCTCGACGCAGTGGTACTCGGGGGCGAACAATCCCCCGCCGAACCTGCTCACCGACGGCGCACGCAGCGATACGAACAGCGATACACATCCCGGGACACACGCAGGCGTGCGCGCAGGAGCGAAGAAAGCCGCCGCGATCGGCGGCGCGATCGCCGAGGTGCTGCGAGGCGTCGAGATCGGCCACGAACTCGGCGAGCGCGAGTTGCTCACGTTGTTCGCCGCCCGCGGACCCGAAGTGCGCGCCGTTGCCGCCACAGCCGACCAACTGCGCCGCGACGTGGTCGGCGATGCCGTGACGTGGGTGCACAACCGCAACATCAACTACACGAACGTGTGCACATTCAAGTGCAAGTTCTGCGGGTTCTCGAAAGGACCGCTCAGCCTCAACCTGCGCGGCACGCCGTACCTGCTCACCCTCGACGACATCGCCAACCGTGCCCGCGAAGCGTGGGACCTCGGCGCCACCGAGGTGACCCTGCAGGGTGGCATCCACCCCGACTTCGACGGCGACTATTACATCGACGTCACGCGTGCTGTGAAGCAGGCGGCGCCGGGAATCCACATTCACGGTTTCACCGCGCTCGAAGTCACCGAGGGTGCGCGACGCCTCGGCGAGCCGCTCGCCGACTACCTCACCCGACTGCGTGAGGCGGGCCTTGCATCGCTGCCGGGCACGGCCGCCGAAATCCTCGACGATGAGGTGCGTGCGGTGCTGTGCAGCGACAAGGTGAACACCGAAGAATGGCTCGAAGCGCACCGCGTCGCCCACTCGGTGGGCTTGCGCTCGAACGTCACCATGATGTTCGGCTCGATCGAATCACCCCGTGCCTGGGTGCGACACCTGCTCGTCACGCGCAACCTGCAGAAAGAAACGGGTGGGTTCACCGAGTTCGTCGGCTTGCCCTTCGTGCACATGGCGTCGCCCATTTACCTGCAGCGCAAGTCGCGCCGCGGCCCGACTTTTCGCGAGACGCTGCTCGTGCATGCAATTGCACGACTCGCGTATCGCGGGCTCATCGACAACGTGCAGGCGTCGTGGGTGAAGATCGGGGTTGCGGGAACGCGTCAGCTGCTGCAAGCCGGATGCAACGACCTCGGCGGAACGCTCATGGACGAGAACATCTCGCGCGCAGCAGGTGCCAGCCACGGTCAGGCGATGGACGAAGCGCGCTTCGCCGATCTCGTCGCCCCGCTCGGGCGCACCCTGCAACGACGCAGCACGCTGTACTCGGCCGCCTGACCCACCGATACGCGCGGGGTTGACGCGTCGCGATACGGCGCCGCAGACGGATCGCAGTTACGCGGTTGCCGTGCGCGCGGCGGCAAGATCGGCGAGCAGCTGCGCCTTGAGTTCGTCGATACCTGCAAACGCCTGCTCGCCGCGCAGTCGCTCGTGGAACGACACGGCAATGCGCTGCCCGTAGAGGTCGCCGCTCCAGTCGAGCAGGTGCGCCTCGAGCAAAGCGTGCTCGGCATCCTTGTAAAAGGTCGGCCGACGACCGAGGTTGATGGCACACGCATGTCGTGAGCCGTCAGCAAGCACGGCGAACCCGGCGTACACACCCTCGGCCGGCATGCACATGTTCGACGGCACGGCCACGTTCGCCGTGGGCACGCCGATTGTGCGACCGCGTTGGTCGCCCTCCACCACCACGCCGCGCAACTCATGGTCGCGGCCGAGCATCGCCGCCGCAGTGCGCACGTCGCCCCGCTTCAGCGCGGTTCGGATCGCCGTCGAACTCGTGGGAGCGCCGTCGTTGACACCGTGATCGACGAGAACGAGGGGTTCGACGACGAAGTCACGATCGGCCCCCATCGCGCGCAGCAACGCCACGTTTCCGCTGCGGCGGTGTCCGAAATGGAAATCCTCGCCGACGACGACCTCCTTCACCCGCAGCGCATCGACGAAGACCCGCGTGGCGAAGTCGGTGGCCGATTCGAGGGCCTCGCGCTCACCGAAGGGCACGACGAGGGTCGCGTCGACGCCCGTTGCGGCAAGGAGTTCGAGCTTCTGTTCGTTGTCGATCAGCAGCAGCGGTGCGGATTCGGGTCGTACGACCGATGCCGGATGACGATCGAACGTGACGACGACCGCGGCCGAATCGGTTGCCCGCGCCCGGCGAATGACTTCGCCGATGACGGCCAGATGTCCGCGATGGACGCCGTCGAATGCGCCGATGGTGACGACGCTGCGCCGGTCACCGACCGCTGCACGCACTGCATCGCGGGTCGGCGATGAGACGACGTGCACGTCGCTTCACGCTAACGGTGCCGGAAGTACGACCTCGGGTCGGCACGTGTCACCGATGCGGTACACCGCGAGCACGCAACCGTTGCCGTCGACAACGACGCACACGGCATCGTCTGCGGAGTGAACCTGCGGATCGATGCCGAGCTGCGAAGCCGCAAGCGGTCGACCGGTGAGCACCCACCGCGCCACCTCGTCGTTGACGACGACCCGCGGCAGGTGCGCGAGCCCGGCCGACACGGTGCGCAACTCGGCGGTGTCGATCGAGTCGTCGTCGCGCGGAGCGTCTCCCACCCGGAACTCCCCGATCGCCCGCCGTCGCAGGTTGCCGAGATGCGCGCAACCGCCGAGGGTTGTGCCGAAGTCGTCGGCGAGCGTGCGCACGTAGGTTCCCGACGAGCACGACACCGTCACGTCGAAGACGGGGTTGCCGTCGTGTACCGCGACGGGGCCGTCGACGTCGAACGAGTACACCTCGATCTCGCGCGCCTCGCGCTCGACGGTGACCCCCTCGCGCGCAAGCTCGTGCAGTCGCTTGCCGTCGATCTTGATCGCCGACACCATCGGCGGAACCTGCATGATGCGTCCGGTGAGCGATGCCGCGACGCGGCGTGCGTCGGCCAACGTCACCGCCGACATGTCGGCGGTGCGGGTGACGACGCCCGAATCGTCGAGCGTGTCGGTGGCCGCACCGGTGATGAACCGCGCGGTGTACGTCTTCGGCAGGTCGGAGAAGAAGCGCAACAAACGTGTGGCGTTGCCCACGGCGACGATGAGCACACCCGTCGCATCGGGATCCAGCGTTCCCGAGTGGCCGATGCGCCGCTCGCTGAATCGGCGGCGCAACCGCGAGACGACGTCGTGGCTCGTCATGCCTGCCGGCTTGTCGACGAGACAGAACCCGTGCAGTTGTGCCGGTCGTCGCGCCATGACGACCCGACTATTCGTTCGTGCCGGTGCGGTGACGTTCGGCGTCGCGGCGCAACAACTCGTCGATGCGCGCGGCGGCACGGATGGTTTCGTCGGGGGCGAACTGCAACACCGGCGTGCGACGCGACTGCACCTGGCGGGCGATTTCCGACTGCAGGCGCTTGCGGTGCTCGCCGAGGGCTGCGACGATCTCGGCGTCACCCTCCTCGCCGGCCATCGAATCGAAGTACACGATGCCGCGGTTCATCTCGGAGTCGACGTCGACGCTGGTGATCGACACGAGCGTCAAGCGATCGTCGTCGATCCGGGCGAGCTCGTCGGCGATGACCTCGCGCAAGGTTTCGCTCAGTCGTGCGACGCGTTCGGTACGTCGGTGGTTGTCGGGGCGAAAAGCCGAGGAACGACGTCGTGCACGAGCCATGCATCCACGATACGGAAGTAACGTAAAGGCGCGATGAGCGCCCCCGACAAGTCCCCCGCGCTGCGCTACACCGCCCGACTCGCCAACGAGATCGAAACGAAGTGGCAGCAACTGTGGGAGGACCGCGGCACCTACGAAGCCCCGAACCCCGCCGGCCCGCTTGCCGACCCCGCCCGCATCGCGGGGCGCAGCAAGTTGTTCGTGCTCGACATGTTTCCCTATCCGTCGGGCGCCGGACTCCACGTCGGCCATCCGCTCGGCTACATCGGCACCGACGTGTACGCGCGGTTCAAGCGCATGACGGGCCACAACGTTTTGCACGCCCTCGGCTACGACTCGTTCGGTCTGCCCGCCGAGCAGCACGCGATCGCCACGGGCATCCATCCGCGAATCAACACCGAGGCGAACATCGCCACGATGCGCCGCCAGTTGCGCCGCCTCGGCCTCGGCCACGACGCACGCCGCAGCATCAGTACCACCGACGAGGACTACTACCGCTGGACCCAGTGGATCTTCCTGCAGATCTTCAACTCGTGGTACGACGAGCGCGTCGGTCGTGCGCGTCCGATTTCCGAACTCGTCGCCGAATTCGCCTCCGGAAAACGCGACACGGGATCGACGCCGTGGAACGACATGACGTCGAAGCAGCGCAAGGAACTACTCAACGCGCACCGACTCGTGTACCTCGCCGACGCACCCGTCAACTGGTGCCCCGGTCTCGGCACGATCCTCGCCAACGAAGAGGTCACCGCCGAAGGTCGCAGCGACATCGGCAACTACCCCGTGTTCAAGCGCAACATGCGCCAGTGGACGATGCGCATCACGGCGTACGCCGACCGCCTGCTCGCCGACCTCGACCGACTGAACTGGCCCGAGTCGATCAAGCTCATGCAACGCAACTGGATCGGTCGCAGCGAGGGCGCATTCGTGCGCTTCGCCACCGCCAAGGGCGACATCGAGGTGTTCACGACGCGCCCCGACACGTTGTTCGGTGCGACGTTCATCGTGCTCTCCCCCGAGCATCCGCTGGTCGATGCCCTCACCACTGCCGACAACCGCGGCGCCGTCGACGCGTACGTGCGCGAAGCGCGCAGTGCCACCGATGCCGCCCGTCAAGCCGACGACCGCACGAAGACGGGCGTGCCCACGGGTGCAACGGCAACGAACCCCGTCACCGGCGAGCAGGTGCCTGTCTGGGTCGCCGACTACGTACTCATGGGATACGGCACCGGCGCGATCATGGCTGTTCCCTCGGGCGACCAGCGCGACTTCGAATTCGCCCGTCGCTTCAACCTGCCAATCGTCGCCACGCAGCAGCCACCCGAAGCGTGGTTCGCCGAGCGCAACGTGGCGGCTTCGCTTGACTGCGCGACGTGGCCCGAGGCATTCGTCGGCGAGGGAACGTACGTCAACTCGCGCAACGATTCGCTCGTGCTTGACGGGCTCGGCGAAATGGTCGCCGCCAAGGCGCGCACCATCGAATGGCTCGAGCGGCACGGCGTCGGTCGCGGCACCGTCACGTACAAGCTGCGCGACTGGCTGTTTTCGCGCCAGCGCTACTGGGGTGAGCCGTTCCCCATCGTGTACGACGCCGATGACATGCCCGTTGCAGTGCCGGGCGATCAACTTCCCGTCACGTTGCCTGAGTTGTCCGACTTCAAGCCTCAGGCGCTCGATCCGCACGACGAAACGACCGATCCGATTCCGCCGCTCGCCCGCAAGCCCGAGTGGATGCGCGTCGAGCTGTCACTGCCCGACCCGATCACCGGCGAAACGCTTCCAAAGGCGACGTACCGACGCGAAGTGAACGTCATGCCGCAGTGGGCCGGTTCCTGCTGGTACGAGCTGCGCTACCTCGACCCGACGAATACGAACGCCTTCGTCGACTCCGACGTCGAGCGCTACTGGATGGGCCCGACGAACGAGGGCCACACGGGTGGAGTCGATCTCTACGTCGGCGGTGTGGAGCACGCGGTGTAGCACGATCTCTATGCGCGCATCTGGCACAAGGTTTTGTTCGACCTCGGTCACGTGTCGAGCGAAGAGCCGTTCCATCGCCTCTTCAACCAGGGCTACATCCAGGCGTACGCGTACCGCGACGCCCGCGGCCAAACGGTGACGGCGAGCGAGGTCGTCGAGCGCGACGGACGGTACTTCCACGGCGACGAAGAGGTGTCGCGCGAATACGGGAAGATGGGCAAGAGCCTGAAGAACGTCGTCACCCCCGACGAGATGTACGACGAGTACGGCGCCGACACGTTCCGTTTGTACGAGATGTCGATGGGACCGCTCGATGCGTCACGTCCGTGGAACACCCGCGACGTCGTCGGCATGCAGCGGTTCCTGCAACGCACGTGGCGCAACATGGTCGACGAGGACTCCGGTGCGCTGCGCGTCACCGATGCCGAGGCCCCACGTGAACTACGCCGCGCACTGCACGTGTGCATCCACGGCGTGCGCGACGACATGGACGGGCTGCGTTTCAATACCGCGATCGCCAAACTCATCGAACTGAACAACGCCCTCACCCAGCACGTCACGGCCACGGGTTCGACGCCGCGTGAAATCGCCGAGCCGCTCGTGCAGATGCTCGCCCCGCTGTGCCCGCACCTCGCCTGCGAACTGTGGGACCGCCTCGGGCGCACCGACGACCTCGTGCATTCCGAGTTCCCGCAGGCCGACCCTGCGCTGCTCGTCAGCGACACGATCGAGATCCCCGTGCAGGTGAACGGCAAGGTGCGCAGCCGCCTCACGGTCCCGGCGGACGTCACCGACGAGGCACTGCGCGAGCTCGCGCTAGCCGACGAAACGACTCAGAAGTCGATTGCCGGCAAGACCGTGCGCAACGTCGTCATCGTGCCGAAGCGCCTCGTCAACGTCGTCGTTTCCTGATTCGGTTCACGAACGGCCGACATCGCGCCCGTTCAGCGGGCCGGAACGGAATCGTCGAGTGGAGCTGAGGGGAATTGAACCCCTGACCTCTTGCATGCCATGCAAGCGCTCTGCCAACTGAGCTACAGCCCCGAATATCGAAACTGCAATCTATCGCCCGGGGCTAGGCCGGGGCGCGCCGAACGGGCAGTGTCGTGGTGAACCGCGAGGGTCCGACGACGCGCAGCGGCGGCAGGTCGCCCACCGGTTCGAGCGAACGGAAGCGATCGAGGAGCAACCGGGCCACGGTCACCGTCTCCATGCGAGCCAGGGCGTAACCGATGCAGAAGTGTGCACCGGCACCGAATGCCACGTGACCGGCGCCGTCGTCGTAGGCGGCGGTGCGGTGTTCGAGGCCGCGGTGCAGGTCGGTGCGATGGATGTCGAACACGTCGGGGCGATCGAAGACCGTCTCGTCGTGGTTCGCCGACCCGACCGCCAAACGCAACTCGGCGCCCTTCGGAATGTGCACGCCGTGCCACTCGACGTCGACGAGCACCTCGCGACCCAGGTACACCAGCGACGGCGAATGACGCATGGTTTCGTCGAATGCACGGTCGAGCAGCGTGCCGTCGGCACGTACCGCGGCGAGTTGCGTCGGGTGTGCGAGCAGGTTCGTCCACATGTTGCCGATCGCCTTGTCGGTCGTCTCTCCACCGGCGGTGAGCAACAGCGAGATGAACGAGGGCAACTCCTCCACCTCGGCGGCGATGAGTCGCGACAGGATGTCGTCTCGTGGGCTGGCGCGGCGGTCGGCGACGATCGGGTCGATGTGTTTGTGCAGCGCGGCATGCGCTTCACGCCCGCGCTGGCGCATGACCGGGTCGTTCCACAAACCTTGCATCATCGTCTCGTACCACTCATGAAAGCGCTCGTCATCCGACGGCGGCAGTCCGAGCAGTCGCACGATCACCTTTCCCGGCAGAAGCGACGACACGTCTTTGACGAGGTCGAACCCGTTGGGATCGACGCCGGCAAGAAGATCGTCGATCACCCCTTCGACGAGTTCGCGGTAACGGTCGAGCCGCGTCGGCACGAATAGCGGGGCCACCACCTTGCGCTGGTCGACGTGGTGCTGTCCTTCCCAGATGAGCAAGTTGGGGCCGAACACGGCGCCGAGGGTCTTGCGGTACAACCGCGACGTGAATCGTTCGGAATCGGAGAACGCTTCGATGACATCGGGGTGCCGCGACACGACGTACACGCGGTCCTTGGTGTCATGAAAAATCGGGGCCTCGTGGCGCAGTCGTGACCAGATCGGAAACGGATCGAGCGAGAACGCACGGTCATGCAACTGCTCGTGTGCGATCACATCGCGACGATACATCGTTCGCCCGTTGCCCGGTGTATCGATTTGCTACGGTGTCGTGTGTTCACCACAAACGGGGACAATCGCGGGGAACATTGGGAGTTGTCATGGGCAATGTCATGAGCAATGTCATGAGCAGTGTGTCGGCTGACTTCGTCGTTCGACCGTCGTCAACAGATCCGACCTTGATTGCCGCGACGACAGTCGGCGACATGTTGCGCCGGGCCGCCCGCACATGGTCGCACGAGGGGCTCGTCACGCCTAAGGTTCGCTGGTCGTTTGCCGATTTCGACCGGCGCGTCGACGACTTCGCCCGCGCCTACATCGCCCACGGGGTGCAGCCGCGGGACAAGGTCGGGGTGCTGCTCGCCCAGGACGGCGACTACTACGCCGCGATGATCGGCGCGATGCGCATCGGCGCGGTGGCCGTGCCGATCAACGCTCGTTTCAAGGGCAAGGAACTCGGTCACGTCATCCGAACCTCCGATATGCGGGTTCTCCTCGTCACCGGTGGCGTGCGCGGCAGCACCGACTTCGTCGCCCTCATCCATAAAGTGCTCCCGGAAATGGACACAGCCAAGGGGTCCGAGCTCCACCTCTCTCATGCACCCGAGCTGCGCCGTGTCGTCGTGTTCGAAGCGCCCGTCGGTGCGGGCGAAACCGACGGCGACGGATTCCTCGCTGCCGGTGCCAAGGTTGACATTGCCGCCGTGCACGCGGCATCCGAGCGCGTGTCGGTGCGCGACATCGCGATCATCATGTACACCTCGGGCACCACCTCGAGCCCGAAGGGTGCGATGCTCAGCCATGAGGCCCTCACCCGCTCGGGCACGGTCGTCGGCGGCAGCCGCCAGCGCCTCACCACCGAGGATCGTGTGTGGAATCCGCTGCCGATGTTCCACGTCGGAGGCATGAACTTTCTCCTCTGCTGCCTCGCCTACGGGGCCACGCACGTGCACGTCGGCGACTTCACCCCCGCAGGCGCACTCGCCCAGATTGATGCCGAGGACATCACGGTGTCGCTCGGCAGCTTCGACATGATGTGGATGGAGGTGCTGCGCCGCCCCGAGTGCGACCCGACGAAATGGACGCGGATGCGGCAGGTGATGATTGCCGTCGGCGCGCCGGCGCGCATGCTCGAAATGCAGAACAAGGTTCCGCAGGCGAAGCTCGTGTCGGCATTCGGCGCCACCGAATGCTGCGGCTTTTTCAGCTACGGCGAGTCGAACGACTCCGTCGAGATCCGCACGCAGTGGACGGGGCGTCCGCTCGAAGGGCTCGAGATGAAGATCGCCGACCCGGAGACGGGCACACCGTTGCCGCCGCACACGGTCGGTGAAATTCAGTACCGCGGATACTCATTGTTTTCCGGCTACTACAAGGAGCCCGAACTCACGGCCGCAGCGATCGACGCCGACGGGTGGTTCCACTCGGGCGACCTCGGCATGATCGACGAGAACGGCCAGGTGAAGTTCGTGTCACGCCTGAAGGACATGCTGAAGGTGGGTGGCGAAAACGTCGCCGCGGCCGAAATTGAGGATTTCCTGCAGCAGCGACCCGACGTGCTCACCGCGCAGGTGGTGTCGGCACCCGATGCGCGCTACATGGAAGTGCCCTGCGCGTACCTCGTCATGAAGCCCGACAGCACCGCGACCGAGGCCGAGATCATCGAATCATGCAAGGGCAAGATCTCGACGTTCAAGATTCCGCGTTACGTACGCTTCGTCACCGAGTACCCCATGTCGGGCACGAAGGTGAAGAAGTACGAGCTGCGCAAGATGATCGCCGCCGAACTTGAAGCGGCCGGCATCACCGAAGCACCGAAGATCTCCCTCGGCTGAATCGCATCATTTGACCACGCGCGGTGCAGCGCGCCGATGTGTTACCGCTGGGCGTGCGGCGACGCGGTCGACGCGCAATCGCCAAGGCGGCGACCGCCAGACCGACGAGTGCCGCGACTGCGGCCAGTGCGGTGAGCACCGTCCCCAGTCCCGATCCGTCGGTCGAATCCACCTCGGCCACCGTCACCTCGGGTTCGGCGCCGATCGCGTCACCGCCAGCAGTCACTGTCGCCGGCACGAGCATGACGCCGACGTTGACCGAGCGCACGTCACCGCGCGGCGTCACGCCGTTGAGCTGCACCGTGTGCTCACCAAGGGCGAGCTCGGCTGGCATCGACACCGTGGCGTCTAAACGGCCTTCCTCGTCACTCGTCACTTCGGCGGCTTCGGTCGGCTCGGAGAACACCCATACCTTCACCTTTGAATTCGGGGCTAAGCCCGCCAAGCAACCAAAGACCTCCGCCGCGACCCGCAACCCGCAAGGTTGCGAACCTTTACTCCGATGTTGAACCTAAAGTCCGAAACGACGGGTTTGCAACTTGGACTTAATTTCCGCGGTGGGAAAACGGTCACCCGGTGAGGGTGAATTTTTATCGCGCGGGATGGCCAGCAGGACGCCATTCAACGAGGGGTCGATCGCGGTACAAGCGCTCGATCTCGTAAAAGCGGCGCGTCTCTTCGGCGAATACGTGGACGACGACGTCGCCGTAGTCGACGAGGATCCACTGCGCCTCGGCCATGCCCTCGGAGCGCACCGGCGAAAGGCCCGTGGCGTTGCGCACGCTTTCGGTGACCGCATCGGCGATTGTCCGCACGAGTCGCGAGTTGCTCGCACTCGCAACAATGAACAGCGACGTGATCGGCAGCACGTCTCCGACATCGATGACGACGATGTCGTGACCCTGCTTGTCGTCGGCGGCACGCGCCGCCGTGACGGCAAGCACGTGCGTATCGGGATCGACGGGATTGAGCGCAGCAGTCACGCGTCAACCACCGACGCTTCCGCGCACCAGCTCGGCGAACGGTCCACCGAGCGTGATCACGGCATCGATTCCGTCGACGCGCAACGACCCCTCCACTCGCACGACCTCACCGAACGTCGAGCTCATCAGATTGGGCAGTGCATCGGCGCCGTCCACCCACAGCGCCACGGTCGTCTTCACGGGTGGCAATCCTTGCACCTCGCGCACGAGACCGACGCCGATGCCCAATGCGGTGAGTCGGGCCACCGCTTCACGGCTGATGAGCGGGTCGTTCAGCGAAGTGTCGACCATCACGGTCATCGACAGGTCGGCGGCGATGACCGACGACGGTGCAATTGACGCGAAGATCATCAACGTCTCGGCGGCATCCAACGAATACATATCGACACGCCGCGGGTTGCGCTCATTGTCAAGTACCGGAGCAGCAGCGAGTTGCCACACCTGCATGCTCCCGGCGAACATGCGCGCGGCGAAGTTCGTCATCGACGAGAGTCCCGCCGGTGTCGCGTCAACCTCGGGCGCGAGATCAAGACCGATGCCGAGGCGTTCGACGATTCCCGTCCACACCTCTTTGTGGCGCGAGAAGCGATCGGCTTCCGACTCCTGTGCACGCCGTGCGAGCAGAACGTCGACGACGCGATCGACGGGCAGCGGCTGCTCGCCGGTCGTGGCAATGACTGCGTCGGTTCCGTCGGCGGCACTCACCAGGACATCCCTGTCAAGCAGCACCGTCACGGCACCGAGCGGTGCGAGCAGATCGATGAACCTTTCGCGATCGTACGCAGCTGCGGTGACGAACGAGACGTCGAGTGCGGCTTGCGTTTCGGCGACGAGACCATCGAGACCTTCGTCGGCAAACACCTCCGCGAGTCGCGCGCTGTTCTCACCGGGGGCCACCTCCGTGGCGGTGCCGACGGGAACGAGCACCACAGTGCCGCCGACGCCGCTCGGATCGAGCGCAAGTACGGCGAGCGAGCCAAGTTGGCCACCGCTACCGATCCCGGCGAGCAACGCCGCGGGTGTACTCGGCACCGCCTGAGTCGACACGGACAACGACGTTCCCGAGTCGGAGTTGAGCAATCGCTGCCACGCCAGTGCCCCGCCGATCGGCAACATTGCAGCAGCAGCGACGCCGGCGATGACGGCGATCCGCAGGCGGCGCTGTGCGCGCTCGGGTAACGCCGTCACTGGTGCGACACCGTCGAAGCAGGTCGGCGGTACCAGCCGCGCAACGCAATGAGGTCGCGCACCGCGGGAGCAACGAGATCATCTATCGATTCGCCGGCGGCAACCCTGGCGCGCACCGTTGTGCTGCTCACGTCCGGCGTGGCAACCTCGACCCACTGCACTCCGGGGCGATTGTTTCGCGGTGCACCCGGTCGGGGTACGGCGACGATCGCACACAGCGCATCGAGCTCATCGGCGCGGTGCCACGAGGCGAGACGGGTAACGACATCGGCGCCGATGATGAGAAACAGCTCGTCCCCGGGTCGTTCGCGGCGCAGCTGTTCGAGCGAGTCCACCGTGTACGTCACCCCGCCCCGGTCAATCTCCAGCCGCGAGGCTTCGAGGCCCTCCTCCCCGGCGAGCGCAGCCGCCACCATGGCAAAGCGGTCCTCGACGGCGGTGACGACCTGATCAGCGGTCTTTTGCCAGGGCACGTTGGCAACCATAAAAAGGACACGGTCGAGGCCCAGCGCCCGCCGCACCCCTTGAGCCAGGGCGATGTGGCCGTGGTGCGGTGGATCGAAGGTCCCCCCGAGGATCCCCACGCGTTCCACCACGCCCGAAGTCTACGAATTGGCATCCTCACGCCTTTCGCCGCCCGAATCCCCCGCCCGTATATATGGGGAGTCCACCCCACCGACGACGAGGTGCTTCTACCGGCAAAAAGTGTCACATCCCCCTTGACCTCACCCGAAAACTCCCCTACATTCTTTGGTTCCCCCGAATTCCATCGTTCACCCCCAACCCCCGCCGTCGGAAGCGACGGAAAGTTGATCGGACGGTGGCCCCCACGAAGCAAAAGGAACCCCTATGTCCGACTCCATCGGCCTGTACCTCAACGACATCGGCAAAGTCCCCCTCCTCACTGCCGAGGACGAGCGCCAACTTTCGAAGGCCATCGAGGCCGGTCGCCTTGCGCGCGCCAAATGGGAAAAGGGCGAACGCGGCACCCAGCTGAAGCGTGACATGCGCGAAGCGGCACGCGCCAAGGATCGCTTCATCCGCGCCAACTTGCGACTCGTCGTGTCGATCGCGCGTCGTTACCCATTGCCCCAGGGCATGGACCTGCTCGACCTCATTCAGGAAGGCAACCTCGGTCTCGAGCATGCAGTCGACAAGTTCGACTGGCGCCGTGGCTTCAAGTTCTCGACGTACGCCACGTTCTGGATTCGTCAGGCGATCGGTCGCGCACTCGACCAGAAGGCGAGCCTCATCCGTATCCCCGGTGACCGTTCGGCGAACCTGCGCGCTGCCTTGCGCCAGGGCTCGGGCGACGCCGAAGGATTGTCGGCCGAGAATGCCGAGCTGCACCGTCTCACGACGCCCGTGTCGCTCGACAAGCCGATCGGCGATGACGGCGATGCAACACTCGGTGACCTCGTTCCGAACCACGACATCAGCCCGGAAGAAGCGGTGATGTCGCGCGTTGAAGACGACATGCTCAACGGTCTGTTGAACACGCTCGACGAGCGCGCCCGTTACGCGGTCGAAGCCCGTTTCGGTCTGTTCGGTGGCGAGCGAAAGAGCTTCCGCGAAGTCGGTGAGGAGCTCGGCGTCACCGCCGAGGCAGCCCGACGCCTCGTCAGCCGTGCGGTTGACTCGCTGCGTCTGGACGCACCCGACTACCTATCGGTCTGACAACCACGATTCACCACAGCAACGACCGCAGGCAGCAATGCCGGCGGTCGTTGTGCTTTCCGGCGTCGGTAGCCTGACTACTGCCCTTGCGGCACACCATGGCGAAAAACTGGTCGAAATCCTCGTGGCAATCACTGCCGGCAGTGCAACAGCCGGAGTGGCCGGACCCCGCCGAACTCGATCGCGCCCTGAAACAGATCGAGTCGTACCCACCGCTGGTGTTTGCCGGCGAGGCACGCACGTTGCTCAACGCTCTCGGCCAGGTCGCCCAGGGCAACGCCTTTCTGCTGCAAGCCGGTGACTGTGCCGAGAGTTTCGAGGAATTCACCGCGGTGAACATTCGCGAGAAGTTGCGCGTCATCCTGCAGATGGCAGTCATGCTCACCTATTCGATGGGTGTTCCCGTCGTGAAGGTGGGCCGCATCGCCGGTCAGTTCGCCAAACCCCGTTCGTCGAACACCGAGAAGGTCGGCTCGACCGAGATTCCCTCGTTCCGCGGCCACATGGTGAACGACCCCGCGCCGCTGCCGGGTGCGCGCGTTCCCGACCCGCAACGCCTGGTGCAGGCGTACCACCAGGCAGCGAGCACGCTGAATCTGCTGCGCGCCTTCACAAAAGGCGGCTTTGCCGACCTCAACCGCGTGCACGCGTGGAACCTCGAGTTCGTCGCCACAAGCCCTGAGGGGCAGCGCTACGAAACCGTCGCCGCCGAAATCGAGCGCGCACTGGCATTCATGCGCGCCTGCGGCGTGGACACCGAGAGCAACTCGGCGTTGCACGAAGTCGACGTGTTCACGTCGCACGAAGCCCTCATCTTGGGATACGAGGAAGCACTCACCCGCCAGGACTCCCTCACCGGAACCTGGTACGACTGCTCGGCGCACATGTTGTGGATCGGTGAGCGCACGCGCCAACTTGACGGCGCGCACGTCGAGTTCCTGCGCGGCGTCGGCAATCCGATCGGCTGCAAGGTGGGTGCGAGCACGTCGGCCGAATGGGTGTTGCAGCTGTGCGAAACGCTCAACCCAAACCGCATCCCGGGTCGCCTCACACTCATTACCCGCATGGGGGCCGACACGATCGAAGAAGGTCTGCGCCCACTCCTGCGCGCCGTGCGCGAAGCCGGACATCCGGTCGTATGGGCGTGCGACCCGATGCACGGCAACACGTTCACCGCCGAAAACGGTCGCAAGACCCGCCATTTCGACGACATCATTCGCGAGATCACCGGCTTCGTCCTCGCCCACCGCGCCGAGGGCACGTGGCCGGGCGGTATCCACATCGAGCTCACCGGCGACAACGTCACCGAATGTCTCGGTGGTGCCGAGCGGTTGTCCGAGAATGATCTCGACACGCGTTACGAAACGGTGTGCGACCCGCGCCTCAACGCCCGCCAGTCGCTCGACCTCGCCTTCCGTGTCGCCGAGTTGATCCGCGCCGGCATCTGAGCCGCGTGGCATCCCCGACCGCAGCACTCGCGCTCATCAACTCGTGGCCGGTCGACACCGCCGCAGCGTGCATCATTGACCGCAACGGTGTTCCGCACTTCGCCGGTGATCGCGAGCACCGCTTTCGTCTGGCATCCGTCACGAAGTTGTTCACCGCGTGGACCGCACTCGTCGCCTGCGAGGAAGGGTCGACGTCGCTCGATGCATCGGTTGGCCAACCCGGATGTTCGTTGCGCCACCTTCTCAGCCACGCCGGCGGCTACGGCTTTGACGCACCGATGCCCATCGTCAGCGCGGGTCGACGTCGCACGTACTCGAACACGGGCTACGAACTCGTCGCCGCGCACGTCGAACAGGTGACCGCGATTCCGTTCTGGGAATACCTCGCCGAAGCGGTGCTCGAGCCGCTCGGCATCGACGACGTCGACCAGGTTGGCTCGGCCGCGCGCGACATGCACCTCACGATCGACGACGTTGCACGCTTCACCGCCGAACTGCGCCAACCGGCGCTCGTTTCGCGCGCCACCTACAACGACGCAATCAGCGTGCAATATCCCGAACTCGACGGAGTCGTCCCGGGCATCGGTCGCTTCGATCCGTGTCCGTGGGGTCTTGGTCCGGAAATCCGCGGCACCAAACACCCGCACTGGACCGCCACCCGCAACTCGGGGTCGACGTTCGGTCACTTCGGTGGCAGCGGCACATTCGTATGGGTCGATCCGGTTGCCGATGTGGCCGTAGCTGCTCTCGCCGACCGCGACTTCGGTGACTGGTCGCTCGCCGCATGGCCCGTATTCGGCGACGCCGTACTCGACGACCTCGCCCGCCAATAACCTCGGCTCGTGGAGTTGCACCCCGTCAACCTCGACGAGGTTGACCTCTCCGACATCGAGTTCTGGTCGGCCCCGCACGATTACCGCGAGTCGGTATTCGCCGCGATGCGCCGCGAATCGCCGATCCGGTTCTTTGCCGAACGCCCGGTGGAAAACATCCCCGCCGGGCCCGGCTACTGGGCGCTCACCCGCCACGCCGACATCTGGCACGTCAGTCGCAATCCCGAGTTGTTCTGCAGCGGTCAAGGCACGAACATCACCACGTTCACTCCCGAATTGAACGAGTTCTTCGGCTCGATGATCAATATGGACGATCCGAAGCACTTTCGCATCCGTTCGATCGTGTCGAAGGGTTTCACACCTCGCGAGGTGGCGCGCATCGAGGACTACGTGCGCGACACCGCGCGAACCCTCGTGGATCGCGTGCTCGCCGAGCACGGTGACGGCAGCGAGTTCGATTTCGTCGAGAAGCTCGCCGCACCGCTCCCCCTGCAGATCATCTGCGACATGATGGGCATCCCGGCCAGCGATGCGTCGCGCATCCTGCGCTGGACGAACGAAATCCTCGGTGCCACCGATCCGGACTTCGGCGCCACCCTGGGCGACCTGCTGCGCAGCGGACTCGAGCTGTACCAGTACGCCCAGGCACACGGCGAGGAACGTCTCGCCCGGCCCACCGACGACCTCACGAGCATCATGATGCACGGCGAAGTCGACGGCGAGCGCATGACGAGCCAGGAGTTCGGCAGTTTTTTCATCCTCCTGGTGGTCGCCGGCAACGAAACGACCCGCAATGCGATCAGCCACGGCATGCACGCGCTCACGCACAACGCCGACCAGCGCCGCACGTGGTTCGACAACTTCGAGGCCCACACGCGCACGGCCGTCGAGGAAATCGTGCGCTGGGCGACTCCCGTCATTCACTTTCGTCGCACCGCCACCCGCGACACCGAACTCGGCGGAGTGCAACTGCCCGCGGGCAGCAAAGTGGTGATGTTCTACAACTCAGGCAACCGCGACGACGCGATATACCCCGACCCGTACCGCTTCGACGTCACGCGTCCATTGCAGCCGAATCAGATCGGTTTCGGCGCCGGCGGGCCACATTTCTGCCTGGGAGCGAACCTTGCACGTCGCGAGATCGCCGTGGCGTTCGACGAAATTCGTCGCCGCCTGCCCGGGCTACGGGTGACCGGTGAGCCGTCCTACCTGCGCAGCAACTTCATCAACGGCATCAAAACGATGCCGTGCCGGTTGCTGAACAAGCAGGACGACTGAGCTTCGCTCGTTGTCGAGGGCGACTTACGAGCAGCCGCTCGTGCTGCCGCAGTCACCGCACACGTGGCATGCACCGGCACGACGCATGTTCGACGAGCCGCACGCCGAGCACAGCTCGCCGGTGTTCGCACGCTTCAACTCCTCGACGTGCGATTCGGCAGCCATGCTCGCGGCGAGTTCGCCCGCCGAGGGAATGGTCTTCGGATCGGCGATGACGTCGACGCCCTGGGCCGTGTCGACGACCGATTCCTCGACGCCGGGCAGTGTGGGCTGCATGCGCTCTTCACGCGTGTAGATACCCAGTTCGGCACGCTCGGCCGGCGTCATGTACTCGACGGCCATGCGGCGGAACAGGTAGTCGATGATCGACGACGCCATGCGGATGTCGGGATCGTCGGTCATGCCGGCCGGTTCGAAACGCGTGTTGATGAACGCCTCGACGAAGGCGTGCAGCGGCACGCCGTACTGCAGGCCGTAGGACACGCTCTTGGCGAACGAGTCCATGATGCCCGCGAGGGTGGAACCCTGCTTCGACACGGTGAGGAAGATCTCGCCGGGGCGACCGTCGTCGTACTCGCCGATGTTCGCGAAGCCCTTGCAGTCGGCCACGCGGAACTCGAACGTACGACCGCGACGCGAACGCGGCAGCTTCTGACGCACCGGCTGGTTGACGATGCGCTCGATGACGCGCTCGGCCGTTGCCGTGGCGGCGTCGGCGGATCCGTCCTTCTTGTCGTCGTCCTTCTTCATCGTCGACAGCGGCTGACCCACCTTGCAGTTGTCGCGGTAGATGGCGACGGCCTTCAGGCCGAGCTCCCACGACAGCATGTGAATGTGCTCGATGTCCTCGACCGAAGCGGTTTCGGGCATGTTCACCGTCTTTGAGATGGCACCCGAGAGGAACGGCTGGACCGCGCCCATCATGCGCACGTGGCCCTCGTAATGGATGACGTTGTCACCCATCGAGCAGGCGAACGCCGGCAGGTGCTCGGGACGCAGGTCGGGTGAACCGACGATCGTCTTGTTCTTGTCGATGTAGGCGACGATGCGATCGGCAACCGGCTTTTCGTAGCCGAGCTTCGTCAGCGCGCGCGGCACGGTCTGGTTGACGATGGTCATGTTGCCGCCACCGACGAGCTTCTTGAACTTCACGAGACCGAGGTCGGGCTCGATGCCGGTGGTGTCGCAGTCCATCATCAGACCGATGGTGCCGGTCGGGGCGAGCACGCTCGCCTGGCTGTTGCGCACGCCGTATTCCTCACCGTCGCGCACTGCCGACGACCAGGCGTTGCTGGCTGCTTCGACGAGATCACCCTGCACCACGTCGACGTTGTCGATCTCACGATCGGCGTCACGGTGCATGCGCAGCACGTTGAGCATGTAGCGCTCGTTGGCGGCAAAGCCGGCGAACGGCCCCATGCGGCTGGCGATGCGGGCGCTCGTGGCGTACGCGTGACCCGTCATCATCGACGTGAGCACGGCCGCCCAGGCACGACCTCCTTCGGAGTCGTACGGCATGCCGAGCGCCATGAGCAGCGCACCGATGTTGGCGTAGCCGATGCCGAGCTGACGGAACAGGCGGCTGTTCTCGGCGATCTTCTCCGTCGGGTAGTCGGCGTTGCCGACGAGGATTTCCTGCGCGGTGAAGATGACTTCGATCGTGTGGCGGTACGCCTCGGTGTCGAAGGTGTCGTCGTCGTTGAGGTACTTCAGCAGGTTGATCGAGGCGAGGTTGCACGCCGAGTTGTCGAGGTGCATGTACTCGCTGCACGGGTTCGAGCCGTTGATGCGGCCCGCGGCATGGGCGGTGTGCCACTTGTTGATCGTGGTGTCGAACTGCAGACCCGGGTCGGCGCACTCCCACGACGCCGTGGCGATCTGGCGCCACAGGTCGCGGGCCTTCATCGTGCGCACGGTGCGTCCGTCCTTCACCGCCTTGAGGTCCCAGTTGCGGTCCTCCTTGACGGCCTGCATGAACTCGTCGGTGACACGCACCGAGTTGTTGGCGTTCTGGTACTGCACCGAGAACGAGTCGGCGCCGTCGAGGTCCATGTCGAAGCCGGCGGCCGACAGGGCGCGGGCCTTCTTCTCTTCGCGCGACTTGCACCAGATGAACTCTTCGACGTCGGGGTGATCGACGTTGAGGATGACCATCTTCGCCGCACGGCGGGTCTTGCCACCCGACTTGATGGTGCCGGCCGAGGCATCGGCGCCGCGCATGAAGCTCACCGGACCCGACGCGGTGCCGCCGCCCTTCAACTGCTCGGCGCTGCTGCGAATGGCCGACAGGTTGATACCGGCTCCCGAACCGCCCTTGAAGATGACTCCTTCTTCGCGGTACCAGTTGAGGATGGCGTCCATCGTGTCTTCGACCGACAGGATGAAGCACGCGCTCGCCTGCTGCGGCACTCCCTTCACGCCGATGTTGAACCACACCGGGCTGTTGAAGGCAGCGCGCTGGGTGACGAGGATGAACTTCAACTCGTTGCGGAATGCCTCGGCTTCTTCGTCGTCGACGAAGTAACCGCCCTGAATGCCCCAATCGGTGATGGTGTTGGCGACGCGGTCGATGACCTGACGCAACGACGTTTCGCGCTCGGGTGTGCCGAGCGTTCCACGGAAGTACTTCTGCGCGACGATGTTCGTCGCGTTGAGCGACCACGACTCGGGAAACTCAACACCGAGCTGTTCGAAGGCAACCGTGCCGTCTTTCCAGTTGCTGATGCGCGCATCGCGCTTCTCCCACTTCACCATGTCGTACGGGTGAACTCCAGGTGCAGTGAAGTGACGACGGATGCCGATCGAGAGTCGCTCAGGTGCGATGGACATGTGCTTGCCTTTCCAATTTGTAAACCGTGGGAGACATTGTTTAGTTGACGAGAAGTGGCCAGTGGTGGGATACCCCGCAACAGGCCCGGATCCCCCAGCGGTTCAACGCTGAACCACTACAGGTGGTATGGATCCGACCCCCATTGCGGATCCGCCCACAACCGGTAGATGCATCTTACAGGATTGTTATTCCCCCAAGTCAACGATTCCCGGAGAAAGTTACGTTGCCGCAACAGACAGGAATTTGCTCGACCCGAGGCCGTCACCATAACGGTGATGCGCTGTGGATTGGAAGGGGACAACCTGTGTTTTTGCTGTGACTTCGCCGTCACGTGTACTTGCTGTGACTTCGCCGTCACAGTGACGGCATGGCGAGTCGCTACTTGCGTTTCGTCTTGGCTGCCGAACGTTTTTCAAGAAGCGTGAGCTCGCGCTTGAAGTCGTCGGCGTCGTCGAAGTTCTTGTACACGCTTGCGAACCGCAGGTACGCGACCTCATCGATGCGTCGCAATCGCTTGAGCACTTCGGATCCGACCTGCGCGCTGCGTACGTCGGTTCCGAGGCTGCGCAACGACTCCTCCACCGCACGCGCCAGAGCGTCGAGTTGCTCGGGTGACACCGGTCGACCCGTGGAAGCAGCAGCCAAACCGCGAACGAGCTTGTTGCGATCGAACGCTTCGCGTTCACCGCTGCGTTTGACGACGAGTAACGGTCGCTCCTCGATGCGCTCGTACGTGGTGAATCGCACCTCGCATTCGAGGCACTCGCGACGACGGCGGGTGACGTTGCCGTCGTCCGACGAGCGCGAATCAACGACGCGGGAATCATGAAAACCGCAAGCCGGGCACCGCACGCGCACTCATCGTAGGTGCTGGTTTCTCGGTGCCTGCGAGCCGTACAGATCACCGACGACTCACGTGGGTGCGATCAGGGAACCCGAACGGCTTGCCCGGCGGTGATCGACGTTCCGTTGAGCACGACGAGCTGGTCGACCACTTCGGTGATTGAAGCGTGCGGGGCAATCCGCGCTGCAATCGACCACAACGTGTCACCGGGTTCGGCAATGACGTACAACGGGGCAACCGGACGTCCCGGTGCCACCGCATCGGCGGCCGCGCGAGCACCGAACAGCCCGCCGAGAGCAACCGCACCGGCAATCGCGACGGCCACGACCGCCAGCACCGCAACGGACGGGCGGCGGTGTGCCATCGGGGTGGCAACGGCGCGTCGAGCACGGTACGTAGCGGGATGAACGGCGCGCAACTGCACCCCACTGCGCGAGCGGCCCGCTCCAGAGCCGGATCGCGACACAACGGACTGGGACCTGGGCAGGGCGGTGATGATGGCACTCATGACATCCTCCTTACGGACGGGGTGTTGTGCAGAAGATCTCGGTCCGGCGCGGCGGAGACACCCCGAACCGAGATCTTCAGACTTGGATTGCGCCCGACGTCCCGACGCACATAGCGCCCGGATTTCGGGTGGTGGGCGAACAGGTGTTCGTTCACGGAGGCCACCTTAGCGAACGGGTGTTCGGTTGCCAACCTCCCGGCGAACATATGTTTGACCTCGGGGGCGAACAGGCGTACGCTGGCACCCATGGCTGCAGACCTGACTTCTCCCACCCAACGCCCGACCGACCGCCAGCGCGAGATCCTGGCCTTCATCGACAAGGCGATGCGCGACCGGGGCTACCCACCGTCAGTCCGCGAAATCGGCGAGGCCGTCGGCTTGTCCTCGTCTGCCACGGTGCACAGCCACCTCGCGGCGCTGCAGAAGCTCGGTTACCTGCGCCGCGACCCCACCAAACCCCGCGCCATCGAAGTGCGCTTCGACTCGGCCTCGGGCGTCGCCATGGAGCGCCGCCCCACCAAGCACGTGCCGCTCGTCGGCGACGTTGCCGCCGGCACGAACGTGCTCGCCCAGGAAAATGTCGAGGAGATCGTTCCCCTGCCGATGGACTTCACCGGAGACGGTGAGCTGTTCATGTTGCGCGTGCGGGGCGACTCGATGATCGACGCGGGCATTCTCGACGGCGACTTCGTCGTGTGCCGTCAACAGAGCAAGGCGAACAACGGCGACATCGTCGTGGCCGGCATCCCCGGTGACGAGGCGACGGTGAAGACGTTCCGCCGCGACGGCAACACGATCGTTCTCGTGCCGTCGAACGAATCGCTCGAACCGATGCGCTTCGACCCCAAAGACGTCACCATCTTCGGCAAGGTCGTCACTGTCATGCGCAGGCTGT
>JBMTET010000003.1:0-78775 GCA_049433365.1 Ilumatobacteraceae bacterium
CGCCGCTCGGCAAACTCGTCGCGTATCCACTGCCGAAATCCACCCACCACTGCGCCAATGTAACGCCTCACTAACGTTGTTTCGGTCCGATGTCAAAGTCTCAGACCTCCGGTAATGCGATTCAACGTCTCGTCGACGGCGCCCGCCCCGCACCGCTGTGGCACGACGATCCTGACTGGTTGACGGTCGGCGCTGCGGCGACATCCGAGCTGCCCACCGAACCCTTGGACGTGGTGATCATCGGTGCCGGATTCAGCGGGTTGTGGACGGCGATCTGGTTGAGCAAGATCGCGCCCGAGTGGCGCATCGCAATAGTCGATGCGAGCGGCGTTGGCGCGGGTGCGAGCAGTCGCAACGGTGGATGGTGCAGCGCCGTCATGCCCATGTCGCCGACGGACATCGCAGCACGACTCGGCACCGAAGCGGCAACGCAGCTGTACGCCGAGGCAATTACGAACGTCGATGAGATCGGTTCGTTCATTCGTTCAGCCGGTATCGACTGCTCGTGGCGCAAGGGCGGCACACTCGTGAACGCTTCGCACGCCGCTCAGGTCAAGGGAGTTCGCAGCGAGTTCGAATCCTGGCGCTCACTCGGCTTCGAGAGGCACGTGCGGTGGCTTGATCCCGAATCGCTGCGCAGCATGATCAACCTCGCCCCGACGATGGGTGGCTACGTACAGGATTTTTGCGCGTCGATCCATCCCGCTCGCCTGGTGGCCGGTCTTGCGCGATCAGTTCGCGCCCGGGGTGTGTCGATTCACGCGCCGATCACCGTTCAACGAATCGAGACAGGTGCCGTTGTCACGTCGCTCGGACACATTCACACCCGACACACGGTGCGGGCAACCGAGGCCTTCACCCCGTCGATACGCCAGTACCGTCGCGAGGTTCTTCCCGTGTACTCGTTGATGGTCGCCACCGAACCCCTCCGTGCAGACGTCAGAGCGGCTCTCAACTGGGCGGACGGCTTGACGTTCACCGATGGTGGTGAACTCGTGGTGTACGCGCAGCTCACGGGTGACGGTCGTCTTGCCTTCGGCGGCCGGGGGGCACACACCCCGTACGCTTCCCGTCCGATCGACACGGTCGCCCTCAGCCGCACGGTGCACGAGCGACTCCTGCGCACGATGCACGACTTCTTCCCCGCCACTCGCGACGCACTCGTCACCCACCGTTGGGGAGGCGCGGTGGCCGTGCACCGCGACTGGTGGCCGGCGATTCGGATCGATGAATCGGTGTCGACTGCCGATCATCGACATGTGTCGATCGGGGGCTACGTCGGTGACGGTGTTGCCGCATCCCACCTGCTGGCTCGACGCGCAGCAGAGCTTCTCGCTGCACCACGGTCGTTGCCGCATACGCTCGCTTCCATCCCCGCCCGGCGTTGGGAGCCCGAGCCGATGCGATTCATCGGGTCAAATGCAATGATTTCCCTCATCTCGTTCATCGATCGACGCGAATCCCGTCGACTGCGTCGCTCGCGGTTTTTGCGCCGCCTGCTCTCGGCGTTCCTCGGCGCATAACCTCTTGCACATGCCCACGGACACGGCGGATGGCTCCGATCAGCTCTATTTCCGTCAGATTCTTCTCGGACGCGACGTCGCCACGGACAATGCATTTGCCCGTCAGATGGTCAACTACGCGTACGCCATCGGTGATCGTGTCACCGGGTCGTGCGTCGTGGTCGACCCCGCCTACGACGTCAAGGGCATCATCGATCTGTTTGCCGCCGATGACATGACACTCACCGGCGTACTCGTCACCCACTACCACGCCGATCACGCAGGTGGTTCCATTTTCGGTCATTCCATCGAAGGAGTGGCCCAGCTCCTGGAGCACGCCGACGTTCCCGTGCACTTACATCGGGAGGAGACTCCCTGGGTCTCACGCTCCACTGGTCTCGCCACGGGCACTTTCGTCGAACACGAATCCGGTGACGTCGTGCGGGTGGGTGACATCGACGTGACGTTGCTGCACACGCCGGGCCACACCCCGGGTAGTCAATGCTTCCTCGTCGACTCGTCGCTCGTCGCCGGTGACACCTTGTTTCTGCAGGGCTGCGGTCGAACCGATTTTCCCGGTGGCAACCCGGCCGATATGTTCCGCTCGCTGCGTCAGCTTGCTTCTCTGCCGGCCGACACGATGCTGTATCCGGGACATATGTATTCACCACAGGCCCACGAGCGCCTAAACGAGGTCATCCGTCGCAATCCGGTGCTGCAGGTCGCCGACGAGTCCGAATGGCTGTCACTTTTCGCCTGAACGTAACGGCTCGCCACATCGCCATCGACGAAAGTCAAGCGCACACGGCTGCGAGTGCCGAGGCGAACACTTCGTTGTGCAGTTTCACGTCGGTGTCTCGATGGAAGGGCGTGAACAGCGCCATGTTGTGGAACGGGGTGAGCAATATTCCCCTGTTCAGAGCCCACAGATGCATGAACGCATCGAGTTCATGATCCATCGCTGCGGCAGCCGCGGCTCCGGTGCGCGGGGGCGCACAAAACCAGTACTCAGCCCGACATCCGAGGCGCTGCACGCTCCATTCCAGTTGGTGGCTGACGTACGCCTCTCGAACCCCTTCGGCCCATGACTCGGCAAGGGCACTGCTGTGCGCGAAATCCTCGGGGGACAAAGCGTGTTCCAAAGTTGATCTGACGGCAGCCAGTGACACCGCGTTGCCGGCGAGAGTTCCACCGACCCCCGACACGTCGATTCCGTCGTCTCGCTGCAGGGTTTCGATGGCCTCTGCAACTTCGGTCGTCATGCCGTACGCCGCCACCGGAACTCCGGAGCCGATCGTTTTCCCGATGACGAACATGTCGGGCTGCAATCCCCATTCGCGCGTGCAGCCGCCCGGCCCCGCGCAAATCGTGTGTGTTTCGTCGACGATGAGCAGGACTCCGTGGCGCGTCAGCACTTCTCGCAATTGCGCGTGGTAACCGGGATCGGGAAGCACGATTCCGATGTTCGTCAGTGCCGGCTCGATGAGCATGCACGCAATGTCCCCTCCGGAGACGGCGCGTTCGACTGCATCGATGTCGTTGAAGGGAACGACCACGGTCGTCAGCGCCGGGTTCACCTGGGGGCCGATCGCACCGGGCCGACTGGTGGTGCGTCCATCGGCCAACGACACGACGAGCGTTTCATCAACGGTGCCGTGGTAGCACCAGTCGTGAACCAGGATCTTGCGCCGCCCCGTGAGAGCACGTGCGAATCGCAGCACGAATCTGTTCGCATCCGTGGCGCTCAACGCGAACTGCCATTTGGGCAAGCCGAACCGCCGAGCCAACTCCGACCCCACGACGGGCGCATCCCGGGAGGGCAGCATCGTGGTGGCACCTCGCGACATCTGCGCGCTCACTGCAGCGAACACCTCGGGATGAGCATGGCCGGTCATCGCGCCGGTGTCCCCGAGGCAGAAGTCGACGTATTCGTGCCCGTCAACGTCGACGAACCGTCCACCATGGGCTTCCTCGACGGTGAGCGGAAACGGACCCGGCCAGCGTCTCATCCACGGCATGGGTACGCCGGCCACCAAAGCTCCGCTGAGCGATGCCATTTCGGCACTTCTCGGGTGTCGCTCGATGAACGTGCGAGTTTCGGCGGCAAACAACTCGGCCATGCGGAGTCTGTCCACGCCCGCGGATACGTATCCCATACGTCCAGTCTGCCCCACGTGCTCGGCCCGGGACTCGGCGCGGTTCGTAGACTGCCCAACGTGACGGCCACGAGCAGCACCACTGCAGCGGCTCGCCGCATCAATGGCGAGCGGCTGCTGCAACGCATTGCCGAGCTCGCAGAAATTGGTGCGATCGACGGTGGCGGATGCAATCGACTCGCTCTGTCCGACGACGATCGTCTGGGACGCGAGCGAGTGATCGCATGGATGCAAGCTCTCGGTCTCGCCATCACCACCGACGACGTCGGCAACGTCACCGCAACGTGGGACGTAGGTAGCGGCAAACCCGTCATGACCGGTTCGCACATCGACACCGTTCGCACCGGAGGGAAATACGACGGCAATTACGGCGTGTTGGCCGGACTGGAAGTGATCGAGACCTGTCGCGATCTCGGAATCACGCCGGGACGTCCGTTGGCTGTCGCATTTTTCACGAACGAAGAGGGGGCGCGCTTTGCCCCCGACATGCTCGGTTCACTCGTCTACGTTGGCGGCATGTCGGCGGGCGATGCGCACGACATAGTGGGTATCGACGGTGCCCGACTCGGTGACGAACTGAGCCGCATCGGCGCCTTGGGAACGACGCCCACTCCGGGCCCTGCTCCGTTTGCTTTCGTCGAACTGCACATCGAGCAAGGCCCCGTTCTCGAAGCCAATGACGCAACGATCGGCGCAGTGTCCGGAGTACAGGGAATTTCCTGGACCGAGTTGACGATCACGGGGCAAAGCAATCATGCCGGCACCACACCCATGGCCCTTCGCCATGACGCTGTGTTCGTGGCGGCAAAGATTACCGCGCATCTGCGCGACGTCGCCCTGCGGTACGGCGGCAACCAGGTGTGCACGGTCGGCAAGATCGACGTTCACCCCAATCTCGTCAACGTTGTCGCTGCCAAGGTGACGATGACACTCGACGTGCGCAACACCGATGAACAGGTGCTACGCCGAGCCGAAGCCGAAATTCGAGAGTTTTGGCAGGATCAGGCACGCACCGAGGGTGTCGACATCGTCGACCGTCGCCTGGCGCGCTTCGAACCGGTCGTTTTCGACGAGCGCGTCGTCAGCATGGTTCGTCGTACCGCGATCGGACACGGCTTGCGCACGATGGACCTGCCGAGCGGCGCCGGACACGACGCACAGATGCTG
Source organism: Ilumatobacteraceae bacterium (assembly GCA_049433365.1). Classification (GTDB taxonomy): domain Bacteria; phylum Actinomycetota; class Acidimicrobiia; order Acidimicrobiales; family Ilumatobacteraceae; genus F1-60-MAGs027. The sequence goes on from JBMTET010000003.1 coordinate 4,826, forward strand.
GCTCGTGTGAGCCCGAGCGCAATGATCTTCGTCCCGAGTCACCGCGGCATTTCGCACAATCCGGCCGAACACACCGACGCCGACGATCTGGTGGCGGGCGCACAGGTACTGTGCGACGTCATGCTGCAACTTGCGCAGTGCGGCGACGAATCGGACATCGGCTGAAGATGTCCCATCGCGCCACGTACCCGCCACCCGGTGAGCGGGTCGTTCGCGTCGGGGCAGCCCAGCTCGGTCCGATATCCCGCACCGACGATCGAGATGCGGTCGTTCAACGTCTCATTGCACTTCTCGAGGAAGCTGCGCTGCGAAAAGTGAACCTCGTCGTGTATCCGGAGCTCGCCCTGACGACGTTCTTTCCGCGGTGGTACCTCGAGGATTTGCACGAGGCCGATCATTGGTACGAAACGGAGATGCCATCTCCGACGACCGCACCGCTTTTCGACAGAGCACGCGAGCTCGGAATCGGTGTCTGCCTCGGCTACGCCGAACTCACTGCGGCCGGGCGGCGATTCAACACCCAGATTCTCGTCGACCCGCACGGGACGGTGGTGGCGAAGTATCGCAAGGTCCACATTCCCGGACACGCCGCCAACGAACCCGACCGACCCTTTCAACACGCCGAGAGGCACTACTTCGAACCATCCGACGAGGGTTTCGGTGTGTGGAGCGCGTTCGGAGGTCGGGTGGGAATGATGATCTGCAACGATCGCCGATGGCCCGAGTCGTACCGGGAAATGGGTCTGCAGGGCGTCGAGCTCATCTTGTGCGGGTACAACACCCCCCTGCACTACGTGCCCGATCCCAGTCAGGATCGCCTGGCATCGTTTCACAACGCGCTCGTCATGCAGGCGGGTGCGTACCAGAACGGGACGTTCGTCGTCGGCGTAGCCAAAGCCGGGATGGAGGAAGGCGTCGACTCACTCGGCGATTCGATGATCGTTGCCCCTTCGGGCGAAATTCTCGCCCGCGCCAACACCGTGACGGACGAGCTCGTCGTTGCCGACTGCGATCTCGACTGGTGTGGCAATTACACGGGCACCCTCTTCAACTTCGACCTGTACCGGCGCCCCGAGCTGTACACACGCCATACGGCCCAGCGCGGCCGAACCCTTGATTTTCGCGGCGAACCGTTGCCTTAGCACCCGTCCTTTGACAAACTGTCAAGGTGACCTCCTTCAATCTCAACGGCACGCCGGTCACCGTGTCGCCGCGCCATCCCCATCTGTTGGCCGCGCTGCGCGAGGAACTCGATGTCTGCTCGGCAAAGGACGGCTGCTCCCCGTCCGGGCAATGCGGCTGTTGCACCGTCGTCGTCAACGGCAAGGCGGTGGTGAGTTGCCAGCAGTCTTTGGAGCGCGTTGAAGGTGCCGACATCGTCACCCTCGAGGGGTGGAGTGAAGCGGATCGACACCTGTATGCGTCGTGCTTCGCCGCAGCAGGTGGGTTGCAGTGCGGATTCTGCATTCCCGGAATCATCGTGCGAGCCAAGGCTCAGATCGACAAGAAGGGTCCCGGCATCACACGTCAGGATCTCACCCGTCACCTCGGCGCGCATCTCTGTCGCTGCACCGGTTACGTGAAGATCCTCGATGCCCTCGTCAACGCTGCACGCGGTACCGCACCGCTGCTCGAGGCGGCTGGAGGAATCGGTTCACGCACCCCGAAGTACGAAGCAACCGCATTGGCACTCGGAAGTCGTGGCTACGTCGACGACATCCGGGTGCCCGGAATGCTGCACGCCGCACTGCACCTCACCGCACACACTCGCGCCACGGTTGTTCGCATCGACGTGTCCGCAGCACGTGCGGTGACCGGCGTGCAGGCCGTCTTCACCGCTGCCGACGTTCCCGGCGAATTGAAGGTGGGACTCATTCACAAGGATTGGCCGATCCTCATCCCGGTTGGTGGGCGCACTTCGTTCGCCGGCGACGTTCTGGCAATCGTCGTGGCCGACGACCGCGACACCGCCCGCCGAGCCGCACAACTTGTGGTCGTCGACTACGAAATCCACCAACCGATCACCGATGTCGACATGGCGATGCACTCGACCGAGATCGCCGTGTGGGGAACCGACTCCAACGTTCTGTCGACGAGCAAGTACGAACGCGGCAACGTCGACGACGCGCTCGCCGCCAGTGACGTCGTGATCGAGGAAACGTTTCACACGCAACGAATCGAACACGCGTTTCTCGAACCCGAATCCACGCTCGCAGTTCCCTCGGGAACGGGATCCTCGCGTGCGCTCCACGTGTACTCGGGCGGTCAGGGTGTGTGGGACGACCGCAACGACATCGCCCGGGTACTGGGCGTCGAGTCGCATCAAGTCACCGTCGAACTCGTATCGAACGGGGGCGCCTTCGGGGGCAAGGAGGACATGTCCAACCAGGGACAAACTGCATTGGCGGCGTGGATACTCGACCGCCCTGTGAAGTGCACGCTGTCACGTGAGGAAAGTCTGCTCATTCATGCGAAACGACACCCCATACGGATGCGCTACACCCTTGGTGCATCGCGCGATGGAATGCTCACCGCCCTGCGGGTTCGGGCCGTGGGTGACTCGGGCGCATACGCCAGCGTCGGCATGAAGGTTCTCGAACGAATGGCGGGCCACGCGAGCGGGCCGTACCACCTGCCATCGATCGACGTCGAGGCCGTGGCCGTTCGCACCAACAATCCGGTTTGCGGTGCCTTTCGGGGATTCGGCGCGAATCAAGCGCAGTTTGCCATGGAGGGCATGCTCGATCGACTTGCCGAGAGGCTTGGATTGTCGGGATTCGACATCCGCAAACGCAACGTGATTCGACCCGGCATGGTGTGGGGCCCCGGACAAATCATGGATGACGGTTGCAGCGGCGCCGAGGCGTGTCTCGATGCGGTCAAGGCGCATTACGACGCCGCAGCGGCGGCGGGTAAATGCGTCGGTGTTGCCGTGGGATTGAAGAACAGCGGGTTGGGAAACGGCTTCAAGGAAATCACCAAGGCGGTCGTCCACTTCCGCGAGGACGGCATCGTCGAGGTTCGTCACGGATGGACCGAGATGGGCCAGGGAGTTCACACCGTCGCGCTCCAAGTGGTGATCGAGGAACTGGGCATACCCGGTGAGCGAATTCGGGTCCTCGTCGACACGACGCGAGAACTCGGATTCGGCCAGACGACGGGTTCACGCGGCACACTCATGGGAGCCGGAGCGGTGCGCGACGCTTGCCGCAAGGCACGTGACGGAGGTTGTGTGACGGGAGTCGATTACGTCGGCGAGTACCGCGTTGATTGGACGACGAAGCTCGGAGAGCCCGGCGTGACCAACCCGATCATTCATTCGACGTTCGGATATGCGGCCCAACTCGTCATCGTGGATCCCGACAGCGGCGCGATCGAGCGGGTCGTTGCCGCTCACGACGTTGGCCGAGCGGTCAATCCGACGCTGTGCGAGGGGCAAATTGAGGGCAGCGTGCACATGGGTCTCGGCTATGCATTGTCCGAGGATTTCCCCAGTGATCCCGTCACCGGATTTCCCACCAATATGACGCTGAAGAGTCTGGGTATTCTGCGCCCGAAGGACGTTCCGGCCATCGACACGATCCTCGTCGAAAGTCCGCAGCCCAACAGCCCGTACGGCATCAAGGGTGTGGGCGAAATCGGCTTGGTTCCGACGGCCGGAGCCGTTGCTGCGGCACTGCACGCCCACGACGGCGTATGGCGCAATCGACTGCCGATGCGTCCACGCGCCGCGGAAAGCGACGAGTAACTCCCATGTCGACGCACACGCCGGGACTCGTTTGCGCCCATCACCACCTTTACTCGTCCCTCGCGCGAGGCATGCCCGCCCCGCGTCGCCGGCCCGAATCCTTCCCGATGATGTTGCGCGACATCTGGTGGCGTCTCGATGCGGCACTCGACCTCGAGATCTTGTACTGGTCCGCACTACTCGGCGCAACCGAGGCTCTGCTCTCGGGCACCACTTGCATCATCGATCATCACGAGTCACCCAACGCCATCGAAGGATCGCTCGACGTCATTGCCCGAGCATGCAACGACGTCGGCGTGCGAGTCGTTGCGTGTTACGGGGCGACCGATCGGTGGGCGAACGACGGCACGTTGCATCTCGCCGTAGAAGCCGATGCGCAGATGACGAGAGGTGCCGAACGCGGTTTGGCCGAATGCGACAGGTTTCTCTCGTCCGGGGGTCGAGGGATGGTCGGATTGCATGCGGCGTTCACGTGCACGGATGCCACCATCGAAGCCGCCGCCGATCTCGCCCGCCGTCACGACGTTGGTATTCACGTTCACGTGGCCGAAGCCGATGACGATCGCGTACCGGCCCGGCGACTGGCTCCGCATTCCGCGGACAACTGGCTTCTCGTCCATGCCGTGCATCTCGACGTGCCGTTGCGCGGACGAATCGTCCACAATCCCCGCTCGAACATGAACAACGCGGTCGGGTATGCCGATCCCGTTCGATTCGACAATCCGATCGTGCTCGGCACCGACGGAATCGGAGCCGACATGCTCGAGGAAGCTCGTCTCGCGTTCGCTCGACTGCGCGAAGCTCGACCGCACTCGTCGCCGGATGTCGTGCAGGGCTGGCTCGATGCAGCCCTCGTGATTTTCCCCGAGGCGCGCAACGACGTCATCACCTGGTCGTACGACGGGGTCGACCAGCCGTGGCTGTCGATGTACACACCTTCGATCCGCGCCGAATCCGTCGTCATCGACGGACGCGAGGTGGTGAGCCAGGGACGAACCACTCTCGTCGACGTGCACGAGGTGCGGGCCAAGGCTCGTGAGGCCGCTTCGCTCCTCCACCGACGCATGGCGCTTGCCGCATGACGACATTCCACAACGAACAGGACACCACCATGGCCACCAGAGTTGCGCTGTATCTGCAGGATGCACATCCGATCCGCGAGGGCATGGAGTTCGCCCGGTACGCCGAATCCCGAGGTTTCGAAGCCGTCTGGCAGGCGGAAAGTCGCCTGGTTCGGGAGGCAACCGTACCGATGGCGGCCTTCGCATCGGTGACGTCATCGCTGAAAGTGGGTTCGGGTGTCGTTGACTGCTGGAGTCGCAACCCTGCCCGTTTGGCCGCAACTTTTTCCACCCTCGACGACCTCGCACCGGGAAGGGTCATTCTCGGTATCGGTGCATGGTGGGATCCTCTCGCCCAGAAGGTGGGAATCTCCCGTGCCAAACCGTTGCGGGCAATGCGCGAAATCGTCGTGGCGGTCCGCGCATTGTTGAACAACGAAACCGTGACGATGAACGGGGAATTCGTGCAGCTCGACGGCGTCGAACTCGACTACGTGTACCAGGAGCGACGACCGAAGGACGTACCGATCTTCATCGGTGCAACCGGCATGCAAATGATGGAGCTCACGGGCGAAATCGCCGACGGTGTGGTACTCAACTACCTCGTGTCACCCGAGTACAACGCCCGAGCGATCGAAGCCCTGGGTAACGGTGCCTCGAAGGCCGGACGTTCACTCGACGAGATCGATCGACCCCAGCTCGTCGTGTGCAGTGTTCACGAGGATCGTGACACCGCACTGGACATGGCCCGGCTCATGGTGACGCAGTACCTCGGCCAGCAACCGCACATCATGAAGGCCAGTGGCGTACCGCAGTCGATCCTCGACAAGGTTGGCTCGGTCCTCACGTGGCCGGCAACCCACGAGCAGGTGGTGGCAGCATCCAAGCATGTACCCGACGAAATCGTGCAGATGCTCACCGCTAGTGGCACCCCGTACGAAGCGCGCCAGCAGGTGCGCCACTACATGGACAACGGTGCCACTTGCCCGATTCTGTATCCGCTCGGCGATGTCACGGCGATGATTGATGCTTTCGCCGACTGGGACGGTGTCTCATGACGATTGCCCGTCCGCTCACCATTGACGAAGCGCACGATGCTCTGGCTGCACGGCCCGGTGCGCATCTGCTGCAAGGTGGTACCGATCTGATGGTCGAGGTGAATTTCGCGCGCCGGCGACCCGTCGACGTCGTGTCACTGCGCCGCATCGCCGAATTGCGCCGTTGGTACCGTGACGACACTTCGGGGTCGCTCGTTGTCGGTGCCGGGGTGCGATGGTGCGACCTTGAAGGCGAGCCGCTGCGCTCGCTTGCCCCGGCGATGGCACAAGCGGCACGCACCGTGGGTTCACCGCAGATTCGCGCCACGGGGACGATCGGCGGAAATCTCGGTACGTGTTCGCCGGCCGGTGACGGGTTGCCGGTCCTCAGCGCACTCGATGCCACCGTCGTTCTGAGCAGCCCGGCGGGGCGTCGCGAAGTGCCCTTCCATGACTTCATGGTCGGACCGAAGCGTTCCGTGCGCAGGGACGACGAGATCATCGTGGCGACACACTGGCAGCCCACGGGCGGGTTTGAGGGCTATGCAAAGATCGGTGTTCGCAACGCGATGGTGATCGCCGTTGCATCAGCGTGTTTGGTGCACGACCCGGTTGCCGGTGTCGTACGCGTCGCCCTCGGCGCAGTGGGGCCGACGATCATCAGGGCACGCGCAGCCGAGGAATGGCTGCGCGAGAACGCCAGCCTTCGCGCCATCGCTTCCGTCTCCGACGAGGTCAGCCGCGAATTCGGTGAACGAGTGCGTCGCGAAGCACGCGCAATCTCCGACCATCGCTCGACACGCGAATACCGACACCACGGGGTCGGCGTACTTGCAACGCGACTCCTCGATCGCGCGCGGAGGATTCCCGCATGAGCGACTCACCGGAGTTCTATTCGCTGACGGTCAACGGCACCACGAAGTCCGTCAGCGATGCCTGGCTCGGCGAGAGCCTGCTGTACGTGCTGCGCGAACGGCTCGGCTTGCCCGGGACGAAAGGCGCCTGTGAACAGGGTGAATGTGGATCGTGCACGGTCCTGATGGATGGCGACGCGGTGTGTGCGTGCCTCGTCATGGCCGCCGATGCAGTCGATGCGGAGATCGTCACCGTGGAGGGACTCACCGAAACCGGCACCGTCACCGATGTCCAGGCGTCGCTACTCACGGCAGGCGGTGTCCAGTGCGGCTTTTGCACACCCGGCATCGTGGTGGCGGTTCACCATCTGCTGGACACGAATCCGAACCCCTCGGAGCACGACATTCGTGAAGCCATCAGCGGCAACATCTGTCGGTGCACGGGTTACGGGCGGATTTTTGAGGCCGTTCGATTGGCCCGCGAGCAGCGCGTCTCGATTCGTACCCGGGGCCGTCAATGAGTTCCGCCACGACCACAAGCTCCACGGAACGTCTCGGGACACTCGGTACGTCGGCAGCGAGACCCGACGGCATTCCGAAGGTGCAGGGAAGGTTTGCGTTCTCCTCTGATGCTTGGGCCGAACACATGCTGTGGGGCGCCACGCTGCGCAGTCCGCATCCCCATGCGCGGATCCGTTCGATCGACGTGTCGGCCGCACTCGCCCTGCCCGGGGTGAGTCGGGTGCTCACCGCCCGCGACGTCCCCGGCCAGCTCACCTACGGTCTCATCACCGCCGATCAGCCGGTGTTTGCCGCCGACGTCGTGCGTTACGTCGGCGAGCCGGTTGCAGCAGTTGCCGCCGATCACCCCGAAACGGCGCGGCGCGCCCTGCAGCTCATCGTCGTGGACTACGAGGTTCTCACACCACTGCTCACCGCCGATGCCGCACTCGATCCGTCGACCTCACCCATTCATCCGGACGGCAACGTCATTCGCCACCAGCGGATCGTGTGCGGGGACCAGACCGTGCGCGGCGAAGTGGTCGTGGAAGGTACGTACGAAATCGGCATGCAGGACCAGGCCTTCCTCGGCCTCGAAGCCGCGCTAGCCCTTCCCGATGACGACGGTGGCGGAATCGAACTGTATGTGGCCACCCAATGGCTGCACGAGGATCGCAAGCAGATTGCGGCGTGCCTCGGAGTACCCGAGGAACGGGTTCGACTCACCCTGGGTGGCGTCGGCGGTGCATTCGGCGGTCGCGAGGACATCAGCTTGCAGGTTCATTGTTGCTTGCTCGCCCTTGCCACGGGACGTCCGATCAAAATGCAGTACGGACGCGAGGAGTCGTTCTTCGGTCACATCCATCGCCATCCGGCGTCGATTTGGTTGCGACATCATGCGTCGCGAGACGGCGTCATTCAACGCATCGAGGCTCGTCTCGTATTCGACGGCGGTGCCTACGCGAGCACGTCGTCGGCCGTTCTCATCAACGGCATCACCCACATTCAGGGCCCGTACCGTTGTCCGAGCGCAACGGTCGATGGCTGGGCGGTGCGCACCAACAACCCACCGTGCGGCGCGATGCGCGGATTCGGTGTCGTGCAGGCGTGCTTCGCCCACGAGTCACAGATGGACAAGCTCGCCGCTGCAGTCGGTCTTTCGCCGGTCGACGTTCGACTCCGCAACGCGATGCGCACCGGCGATCTGCTCATCACCGGCCAACCCGTCGACAGCGTGGCACCCGTCGAACGTTGCATCCGCGACACAGCCGCCCTACCGATGCCACCGGAGCTGCCCGATTCGCCGAATCCGCTCGAGCTACCCGGCGGTGCGGGACTCACCGCCGATCGCCGACACATCCGACGGGGTGTGGGTTGGGGTGTGTCGATCAAGAACCTCATGTACAGCGAGGGCTTCGACGACTACGCGACGGCTCGGTGCATCGTTCGCGACGGTGCGGCGACACTCGAATTCGCCACCGCCGAAGTGGGTCAAGGGTTCGTCGTTCTGGCCCAACAGATTGCGCGCACGGTGCTCGGCATCGACGAGGTCTATCTGGAACCGATCACGACGCAAATCGGCTCGGCCGGAAGCACGTCGGCATCACGTCAAACCTGGATGAGCGGCGGAGCCGTTGACGGTGCCTGTCGTTACGTGCGCGACCGAATCCTCGCCGAGGTTGCCACGACCAACGGCCTCGCACCCGATCGGCTGCGAATCGACGACACCGACATAGTCGACGACCTCGGCACCCTGCGCATCCCTGTGCGCGAGGCAACCGCTGGCAGGGAATTCGAACACACCTTCGAGTACCACCACCGCCCGACCGAGGAACTCGACGAAAATGGGCAGGGCAACTGCCACGTTGCCTATGCGTTCGTGGCCCACCGTGCGGTGGTCGACGTTGACGTCGATCTCGGCCTGGTGAAGGTCGTGCAAATTGCCACCGCACAGGACGTCGGAAAGGTTCTCAACCCCCTCGCCGCGATCGGTCAGATCGAAGGAGGAATCGCGCAGGGCCTGGGCCTCGCAGTCATGGAGGAGCTCATCCTCGACGAAGGCAAACTTCGCAATCCCTCGTTCACCGATTATCTGCTACCGACGTCTCTCGATGCACCAACGGTGCTGGCCACGATGATCGAGGAGCCCGAACCTCAGGCACCGCTCGGAGCCAAGGGCATCGGCGAGCCACCGTGCATCTCGGTCACGCCCGCGATCGTGGCCGCGATCCGCGCTGCGACCGGGGCCGATTTGCCACGGGTTCCGGTGCGTCCGCAAGACGTTGTCGGCGTGTAGATCGCGCCGCCAGCCAGCCGATTTCACCGGGTCGCACACCGCGAGCATTCGACTCGTCGATGACGACGTCGTACCCGAGTCGGGCGAACATCTTGTTCACCAATCGACGCTGGCCCGGATCGACGAGACTGACGACGCGCCCTGGTTGTCCGGCGCGAGCAGTACGACCGGAGCGGTGCACGTAGTCGGCGTCCTCGGCAGGCGGATCCCAGTGAATGACGCAGGGAACGGCATCGATGTGGATACCGCGGGCCGCAACGTCGGTGGCAACGAGAACGTCGGCACGGCCCGCCTTGAAACTTTCCAGGGCGGTTCGTCGCTGCGCCTGTGATCGGTTCCCGTGGATGACGACGGACGAGATGCCTTCGGCACCGAGCTGTTTGGAGACGCGGTCACTGCCGTGCTTGGTGCGACAGAACAAGATGAGCGAACCGCAACGATCCAATTCGTCAGCCACCGCTCCGAGTCGTCGCTCGCGCGGAACGATTCGCACCACGTGTTCGATGTTCGGAGCATCGACGGCCCCGCTCACCTCGTATTTCTGTGGCGAACGCTGGAATTGCCGCGACAACGTGGCAACCCGGTCGTCCAGCGTGGCCGAAAACAGCAAGGTCTGACGATTGCCCGGACACAGCGCGAGAATTCGCTGCACCGCCTGGAGGAAACCCATGTCGGCCATCCGGTCGGCTTCATCGACGACGGCAACACGCACCGCACCGAGGGCGATGTCGCGCCGCGCCAGCAGATCCTCGAGACGTCCCGGCGTGGCCACCACAACGGCGGCTTTTGCCGCGCTGCGCACCTGACGGTCGTACGCCACACCGCCCACCACAACTGCAACCGAACGGCGGTCCCCCAACAACAGTGCGAGTTCGTCGCCCACTTGATCCGCCAGCTCGCGCGTGGGCACGAGGATCAAGCCGGCGGGACCGCGCGACGCACGTGGAGCGCCACGCAACGCCGCGACCATGACGAGACCGAATGCAATCGTCTTTCCGGATCCCGTCGGAGCTCGGCCAATGATGTCCTTGCCGGCCATGCCGTCGCGCACGACCAGAGCCTGAATCTCCGTGGGCGCGACGATTCCCCGCTCCTTGAGCGATTCAACGAGCGATGCGGCTACTCCGAGATCGGCGAAGGAGATCACGGTTCGGTATGCAACCAAATCGTGTCGGCGTCGGATCGGGGGCTCAAGCGTGAAGCGCACACGACGACGTGATCACCCGATGCAACGAGGTCACGTCGCCTGGCTTCGCTCAGCGCCTGGGCGATCGCGACTTCGACATCGCTCTCACGGTCGGCCACGATGCTCCACACACCTCGCACCACCCGCATTTGCCGCGCCACCGCATCAGAAGGAGTCGCCGCGATGATCGGGGCACTCGGTCGGCACAGGGCGAGGAGCGTGGCGGAGTGGCCGGTGTAGGTGAGCGACAGCAGCGCATCGGCAGCCACGCGTTTGGCGAGAGCACTCGCTGCCGCGGTCACCGCCGCACGCTGCGGGTTGCGCTCGGCGAAGAGTGCAGGCAGCGATACGTCGCTTTCGGCGGTCAGACAGATATCCCCCATCGTCCTCACCGTGAGTGCCGGATTCGCTCCCACCGCCGTTTCGGCCGAAAGCATGACGGCATCGAACCCGTCGCGAACCGCGCCGGTGATGTCGGCAACCTCGGCTCGCGTTGGCCGTGATGCCGTAATCATCGACTCGAGCATTTCCGTCGCACATATCGAGAAAACGCCGTACTGCGTGGCGACGGTGGCGATTTGCTTTTGCAGCGCCGGGAGCCGTGCGAAATCCATTTCCACCCCGAGATCCCCGCGCGCCGCCATCACGCCGTCGGTGACCTCGCATATTTCAGCGAGTCGGTCGATGGCCTGCGGTCGCTCGATCTTTGCCACCAGCAATGGCGCGGGCCCGACGATGTTGCGCACCGCGACGACATCGGCGGCCCGCTGCACGAACGAAATCGCCACCAGATCGGCGCCGAGACCACTTGCGGCCGCGAGATCGGCGTGGTCCTTCTGTGTGAGAACCGTTCCCGGCACCTCGGTGTCGGGTAGGTTCACCCCTTTGTTCACCCGCAACAGTCCGCCACGTGCAACGCGAGTCGTTACGGCATCCCCCGTTACCGACTCGATACGCACTTCAAACCGACCGTCATCGAACAAGATCCGGTGACCCGCGGCGAGACCTCTCGAGCCGACGTCGAATCCCAATTCGGAGACGTCAAAGGCCGCAACCTCACCGGCAAACAGTTCGCGCTGAATGCCCGAATACCGCAACTTCGGACCCTGGATATCCACGAGTATGCCGATGTCGGAATTCACCGACCGCACGAGGCGAATCATTCCCTCGAGCTCCGCGGTGCTTAGATGCGAACAGTTCAGGCGCAAAACGTCGGCACCTGCTTCAACCAGACGACGAATTCCCGTCTCGTCGTGGCACGCGGGACCGACGGTGGCGACGATCTTCGTCCGACGGGCTGTTTTCACGACGTTCATCCTCGCCTGTCGACGAGCGCGAGGTGCGGATGATGCGCACGCCAGTCGTCACATGTGGTGTCGAAGGGGGGACTTGAACCCCCACGCCCTTTCGAGCGCCAGCCCCTCAAGCTGGTGCGTCTGCCAATTTCGCCACTTCGACGGGCACATCAATCTACCTGCGCTCCCCGTCCCCCGACACGGGCGACGCTCAGGTTGGTCGGGGCGCGGTTCGCGTCGCCGTTCAGGCGAGGAGAATGCCCAAACCGACGGTGGTCATGAACCACGCAAGTGCGAGAACCGTCGTGATTCGGGTGAGGTTGCGTTCGGCTGCCGCCGAACCGAGTGCGGTAGCTCCACCGCCGCCGAACATGTCCGACAGTCCACCGCCGCGACCGCTGTGCAACAGCACCCCGACGATCATGGCGATCATGGTGACAACGTTGACGATGACGGCGATCCAGGTAACGAGCGTGCGCACGGGTTCGAGGCTATCGGCGCCCGTCACGGGGACGGTGTGCGCGCCGCACAGTCGCCGTCGGTGCGAACGAAGCCCTCATCCCTCTTCGGGATGGTGGCATGCCGACATCTGCCCGTGGGCACGAACCTGCATCGGCGGACTCACCTGCGCACAGATCTCCGAGGCCTTCCAGCACCGAGTCCTGAATCGGCAACCCGACGGCGGATCAACCGGCGACGGCACGTCTCCCTCGAGCATGATCCGCGAACGCGTCCGCTCGACGACCGGATCGGCCAGAGGAACGGCAGAGAGAAGTGCCTTCGTGTACGGATGGCTGGGGTGTTCGTACACGGCGTCCTTGTCGCCGATTTCGACGATCTTGCCGAGATACATCACGGCAACGCGGTTGGCCACGTGACGCACCACGGCGAGATCATGGGCAATGAACACGTAGGACATCCCGAGCCGCTTCTGCAGGTCGGCGAACAAGTTGACGACTCCCGCCTGGATGCTCACGTCAAGTGCCGATACCGGCTCGTCGAGAACGATGAGCGACGGATCCAGGGCAAGTGCGCGCGCGACACCGATTCGCTGTCTTTGTCCACCGCTGAATTCGTGCGGGAATCGCCGCGCGTGATCGGGCGCCAAGCCGACGAGCTCGAGCAATTGCACCACCTTGTCACTGTGATCCCCGGGAACCCCCTGGACGACGAGCGGCTCGGCGATCGAGGCGCCCACCGTCATTTTGGGGTCGAGACTCGCAAACGGGTCCTGGAAGACGATTTGCATGCGTCGACGCAGGTGACGCAGTTCCTCGTCTTCGAGCGTCGCCAGATTACGACCGTCGAAGCTCACTTCACCCGACGTCGGATCGGTGAGTTTCAGCACGCAGCGACCGACAGTCGTCTTGCCCGACCCCGATTCACCAACGAGCCCGAGCGTTTCACCCGGAGCCACATCGAACGACACGTCGGATACCGCATGGACGATGCGCCTGCGACGTCGCGCACCCTTGGGTGCCTTGATGACGAATTCCTTCACCAGGTTGCGCACCTGCAACAAGGATTCACTCATCGCCGACTCCCACCGGACACGAACAGCTCGGAAGCCCGCACACATGCCGTTTCGGTGGCGGCGAACTGCCTCAATTCGGGCAACGATTCGCCGCATGCGGCGATCGCATGCTCGCAACGCGGACGAAAGCTGCAGCCACTCGGAGGCGCAAGCATGTTCGGGGGAAAACCGGATATCGGTACGAGACGCTCCTGACCGGGATGCGGTAGCGAGGCAAGCAACCCGCGCGTGTACGGATGTGCCGAAGCATCGAACAGATCCCGTACCGATCCCCGCTCGACGTTGCGTCCGGCGTACATGACGTTCACCCTGTCGCACACACGGGCCACGACCCCGAGATCGTGCGTGATGAGCACCACCGCGGTTCCGAACTGTTGCTGGACACGTTGGATCACCTCGAGAATCTGGGCCTGCACCGTGACGTCCAACGCGGTGGTTGGTTCGTCGGCGATGAGCACTTTCGGGCTGTTGGCAATGGCCATCGCGATGACGACGCGCTGGCGCATGCCTCCTGAAAACTCGTGCGGGTACTGACGCGCGCGAACGTCGGGCTGCGGTATACCGACGATGTCGAGGAGCTCGATCGCTCTGCCGTGCGCAGCGGCATCGGAGAGCTTCTGGTGGGACTGCAACATTTCGGCAATCTGCGCCCCAATTCGGTGCACGGGATTCAACGCCGAGAGCGGATCCTGGAAGATCATCGACATCAGACGTCCGCGAACCGAGCGCAGAAGCCGCGGGGATGCCCCCACCAATTGCTCGCCGGCGAGCAGCACCGATCCCTCGACGCGTGCCGATCGCGGCAACAAGCCCATGGCGGCGAGAAACGACACGGACTTGCCGCTCCCCGATTCTCCGACCACGCCGAGAATCTCCCCCGCCCGAACGTCGATGTCCACACCACGAACGGCTACGAGTTCGCCCATCTGGGTACGAAAACTCACCTTCAAATCGCGGATCTCGAGCACGGAAGCGGTCATGATCACGACTCCCGGTCGAGTCGTGGATCGGTGGCATCGCGCAGGGCGTCACCGATGAAATTGATGCACAGCGCAATCGTCACGAGAATGACGCACGGAAAGACCGCAAGCCACCAGTAGCCGGTCTGTACCGCTCCTTTGGCCGCGCCAACGAGAATGCCCAGGGAGGTCGCGCCCGCACCGGCTTGCGGTCCGTAGCCGAAGAACGCAAGGGTGGCTTCGGCGATGATCGCACTCACCACTGCAAAGGTCAGTGCAACCATGATCGGACCGATCGAGTTCGGAAGCAGGTGGCGCCTGATGACGTACCAACGACCGGCACCGACGGCGCGAGCCGCTTCGATGAACTCGCGCTCCTTCAGCGACAGAACCTGGCCGCGCACGATGCGCGCCACACCCATCCACCCGAACAGGGCGAACAGCACGATGATGAACCGAACGGACGTGATCTCACCGGTGATCGGTTTCACCCATGAAATTGCACCGAGAACGTTGCGCATCACGAGCAGCGTGACGAGAAACGGAAAAGCCAGGAATAGGTCGGTGACTCGCATGACGATGTCATCGAATTTCCCGCCACGAAAACCGGCAACGGCACCGACGAGACAGCCGATCGTTACGGAGATGATTGCGGAAAAGAACCCGATGACGAGCGACACGCGCACCCCGTAAATGAGCCGGCTGTACAGGTCGCGACCGATGTCGTCGGTACCCAGCCACGCGATACCGCTCGGCGGAATGAAATAGTTCGGCGGCGGCTTCACCGCCTGGTTGACGCCGTAACGTGCCGTTACCGGGGAAAGAAGCACGAACAACACCAACGTGCCGAGAATGAACACGCTGACGACCGCAGCCTTGTGCGTGACGAAACGGCGGTATGCCATTTTCGCCGGGGACACGACGGGAAGGACGATTTCGCTATTCAAGTCGGATCCTCGGATCGAGCCAGGCGTATGCGATGTCGGCAAGAAGGTTGAAGAACAGCACCGATGCGACGATCAGCACCATCCACGGCATGAGCAGCGGGAAATCGCCTTCGCCGAACGCGTCGAGAAAGTACTTGCCCATCCCGGGATACGAAAAAACGTTCTCGGTGATGATCAGACCCCCGACGATCGTGCCAACGTCGAGGGCGGCGATGGTGACCACGGGAATGAGCGCGTTGCGCAAACCGTGACGCACGAGCACTCTGCGTTCGCTGATGCCCTTTGATCGTGCGGTGCGCATGTAGTCGCTGTTCAGCACGTCGAGCAACGACGAACGCATGTATCGGGAGTACACGGCGACGATCTGAATGGCCACCACCACCGTGGGCAGAACCATGTGCTTGGCCATGAGAACGAGGTTGAAGCCGGTATGCCCGGGCGGATACACCCCGGATGTCGGAAACAGCGTGTTGCCGAACCAGCGGCTCCAGTACACCGCAAACAGAAGCTGGAAGAGAACCGCCGACACGTACGGCGGAACCGAAATTCCGACGAATGCCGCGGTATTCACGGCGACGTCCCGTCGTCCGCCGGGACGCAGCGCGGCGTACACACCGAAGAAAAGTCCAATGCTGATGCCAACGATGACCGCCGCGGTGCCCAACCGCAGCGTGTTGGCCAGGGAATCCTTCAATTGGGGCCACACTTCGCGGCTGCCTTTGATGCTGCGAGGCCAGTCGAACGTGACGAAGTTGTACAACCACCGGAAGTAACCCGTGACGTAATTGGGGTCCAAACCGTTGACCCGGATGTATTCTTCGATCTTTGCCGGCGTGGCCCGCGGGTTGATCCGCAGGTAACTTTTCACCGGATCCGTTCCCGTGCGTAAAGCCACGTACACGAGAAAGGTGACGAGCATCAACGTTGGGATCGCCCAGGCAACGCGGCGGGCGATGTAACGAAGCACGGACAGAGACTAGGGCGTGACACTCGTTTCAGTCACCACTTCTGGAAGCTGACCGCTGCAAGCCTGCGATCCGAATCATCAGGAGCCGGCCCATTGAACCTGACGCCGAAAGGCAATCCAGAGGTGGAGTCCACTGTCGTGGAAACCAAGAAACGACACAGGGGTGGATCCCACTCACGTGGAACCCACCCCTGCAACTTCACCCCGTGAGGGATGAGGTTGACGTCGTTGTACTTACTTGATGGTGACGATCGGCTCGCTGGCGAGCAGGTTCGTCACGACGTAGTTGCCGTCATTCGTCGTGGCAAATGCACCGGGCTGCACGACGAAGCTCGTCGTCCAGACCATCCACGAAGAGTTCGCACACTCCGTGACGGGGTTGAGACATGCGGGCCATTGTTCGGCACCGATGACGATCTTGCCGTCGCCGTCCTTGTCTTCCCAGAGGTTGGTGTTGATGAACGCCGTGTAGTTGTTCAGGTCACCATCCACCGGTCCGGCCAGCTTGTCCGTGCGCCAGAAGCCCGACTTCGGGAACTGGAACAGCGGCAGCATGACGTGGTCGGCTGCCATCAGGTCGAGGGCCGACTTGATGAGCCCCGAACGGGCATCGGAATCGACTTCGTAGTCCGCCTGGTTGAGCAGATCCGAAGCCTCTTCGTTGCACCATCCCGTTGAGTTCTGACCCTGATTGTTGTTTGCCGTGGTCGGAATGTTGTTGCAGGTGAAGCTCGGCGTGAGGTACTGGGGATCCGGCGGCGCTGTGCTGATGTACATGGCCATGTCGTAATCGAGGGCTGGGAGGCGCTGCTGGAAGTAGCAGGCGGCATCACAGTTGTCGGCCACGAGCTTGAAGCCCGCTTCGTTCATCAACGGAATGAGGAACGCCTGCGTGTTCTCGCGACGGGTGTTGCCCGTGTTGATTATCCAACGCAGCTCGGGAGCGGTACCGGTTGCCGGGTCGACCCAGTAACCGTCTGCACCCTTGGTCCAGCCGTTCTCCTCGAGGAGCGCAGCTGCGCCTTCGGGATCGTACTGACCGGCGAACTCGTCGCCGTCACAGAACGGGCCAGGAACGATCGGTCCGCACTCGAGCGGGCTCACGCCACCGAGCGGAACGTAGATCTGCTGGAACACCGCGTCACGGTCGATCGACTTGGCGAACGCCGTGCGGAAGATCGGATTGGCGAACGGACCGCACTTCGACTGAAAGTAGAAACCCTCGAAGTCGCCACCGAACTCCACCTTGTTGGTGATGTTCGGGTCGTTGTATGCAGCTTCGATACCGCCGTAGTACTGCGGGTACACGAAGTCGACTTCACCGGCCTTGATTGCGGCAACTTGGGTCTCCTGGTCGGCGAGCGGCACCATGACGAGTTCCTTGGCCACCGGCTTGTCGGTGCCCCAGTAGTTCTCGTTCGGTACGTAGACGACCTGGCTCGGGCTCCACGACTTCATCTTCCACGGACGCGCCGAGAAAGGAATGCTGTCGGCAAAGTCACCGGACACGTCGGACGTGTTGGAAACCGCTGCGGCCTTCAGCAACGTGCTGAAGAGTCCCTTGTACGGTGCATACACGGCCTTGAAATCGACAACGACTTGCTTGTCGCTCGTGCCGGCCTCAACCGCCGTGATTTGGTCGTATCCACTGGTGTCGATCGAACCCGGCGTGTTCAGCTTAGCTTCCCACGTGGCCTTGAAATCGGCGGCGGTGATCGGCGAACCATCGTCCCAGACGGCGTCCGGGCTGATCTCGTAAGTCACCGTCATGCCAGCGGATGCCGGCGGTTCGAACGTGTAGTCGTAACTCACGTCGGCGCATTGCTCGGTGGTGGGATAACTTACGGCATCCGCAGCCGGTTCCGAGCCAGCGTCGTCGGCTGCTTCATCGCTGCCACCGCATGCACTCGCAATCAGCGAAAGTGCAGCAAGGGCACCGATGAAGCGCACCTTGGTGCTGGTTTTCTTCATTGGTATTCGACCTCCCCGTCGAAATGGGGGGGACGTCACTCCCCCAAGTTGGACATTCGTACCCTAACGAACCGCAGGGTCAATGGGAAGCGATGGACTCCGTGGGGGAACACGCGTCGCGGGCGTTCAGCGCGGATGCAGCCGGTACTGAACGATGCGGGCGAACTCGGCCGGATCGAGGCTTGCGCCACCCACGAGGGCCCCGTCGATGTCGGGTTCGCGCATCAGCGGGGCAATCGTGCCCGCACTCACGCTCCCCCCGTACTGGAGTCGAATCGACTCCCCGACGCCCTCGTTGAACAGTTTCTTCACTTCGTTGCGGATACTGCCGATGACCGCCTGGGCATCGGCGGGCGTGGCTGTTGCACCGGTTCCGATCGCCCACAGCGGTTCGTAGGCGATGACCATCGACGCCACCTGCTCCTTTGCGCGACCGGCAACTGCCGAGCGGACTTGGCCGAGGACGCGGTCGGTCGTGGCTCCGGCAGCTCGTTCGTCCTTCGTTTCACCGACACACACGATCGGAGTCAGCCCGTGTTTGAAGGCAGCGGCCACCTTGCGGGCGACAAAATCATCGGACTCACCGAAATGGGTGCGCCGCTCGCTGTGGCCGATGATCACGTATTGCACGCCCAACTTCGCAAGGAACACCGGCGACACTTCGCCGGTGAACGCCCCCTTGTCCTCGGAGTGCAGGTTCTGCGCACCGAGCTTCATTCGAACGCCGTCGGCATCGATGAGCGTCTGCACGCTGCGCAGATCGGTGAACGGCGGATGAATCGACACCTCGACGCTGTCGTAGTCCTCTTTTTGGAGAAGGTACGCCAACTTCTGCACCATCTGAATCGCCTCGAAGTGGTTGACGTTCATCTTCCAGTTGCCGCTGATGAGCGGTGTTCGACGTTGATCAGCGGACATGAGACGACTCCCTCAGTGCGACGAGACCGGGCAGGTCGCCCAGCTCGAGATATTCGAGCGACGCTCCACCACCGGTGGAGACATGATCGATGTCGTCACTCAATCCGAATTCGGCGACCGCCGCCGCGGAATCACCGCCGCCGACCACGGTGAAAGCCGCCGTCGCCGCAACGGCTTCGGCAACTGCTCGCGTACCGCGTGCGAATCGTGGATCTTCGAACATGCCCATCGGCCCGTTCCAAAACACCGAACGCGCGTCATGAATCGCATCACAAAATGCCGCAGCGGTTCCGGGACCGATGTCGAGACCTTTTGCTCCGTCCGGCAAATTGGCACCGAAACTCGTCGGCACGCCGTCTTTGTTCAGACCAACGACGTCCTCGGGCAACAGGATTCCCGGGTGATCGGCGAGCAAACCGCGACACTCGTCGATCCGGTCCCGTTCGCACAACGAATCACCGATCGCATGACCCTTTGCGGCGAGAAACGTGAAGCACATACCGCCACCGATGGCGAGTGTGTCGACGACGTTGAGGAGGGCGCGAATGATCCCGATTTTGTCGCTCACCTTCGCCCCTCCCAGCACGGCGATGAACGGACGCTTCGGCTTGGAACGCAGTGCCTCGAGCACCTCAACTTCGCGCTGCACGAGCCGACCGGCAGCCGACGGTACGTGCTTCGGCGGGCCGACGATCGATGCATGGGCGCGGTGTGCGGCCCCGAACGCATCGTTGACGTACAGGTCGATGCCGCGAATCATGTCGGCGACGAAGGCGGGATCGTTGCCCTCTTCCCCCGGGGAAAAACGCAAGTTCTCCATGAGTTCCACACCGGGCAGCATTTCGTTCAGCCGCAGTCGGACGGGAGCCATCGAGTCCCGTGCATTCGGCGCACCTTTGGGGCGACCGAGATGGCTGGCACACACCACGGACGCGCCGCGCTCGACGAGCCACTGCAGCGTCGGTATCGCGGCACGAATGCGAAAATCATCGACGATGACGCGCGCGTCGTCGGGGCCACTCATCGGAACGTTGAAATCCGTGCGCACGAGGACTCGCTTGCCGCGAACGTCCCCGAGATCCTCGAGGGTGGGTAGAGACATGGATGCGGAGCTATAGGCGCGAACCGATGTACGCGGTGAGGTCCACGAGGCGATTCGAGTAGCCCCACTCGTTGTCGTACCAGCCGAGCACCTTGACGAGGGAGCCCATCGACATCGTCAGCTCGGCGTCGTAAATGCAGCTGTGCGGGTTCGTGACGATGTCACTCGACACGATCGGCGCGGTGCAGTACTCGAGAACACCCTTCAGTGGGCCGTCGGCCGCTTTCTTGAAGGCGGCGTTGATCTCGTCGACGGTTGCCGGCCTCTTCAAGTTGGCAACGAAATCGGTGATCGAACCCGTCGGCACGGGAACCCGGAGAGCGGTGCCATCGAGCTTGCCTTTCATCGCCGCCATCACGAGACTCGTCGCCCGTGCGGCACCCGTTGACGTGGGCGTGATGTTGATCGCCGCACCACGCGCACGACGCAGATCGGAATGCGGGCCGTCAACGAGCATCTGATCACCCGTATAGGCGTGCACCGTTGTCATCAGCCCGTTCTCCAAGCCGAAGGCATCGTCGAGAACCTTCACGAGCGGAACGAAACAGTTCGTCGTGCACGATGCATTCGACACCACCGTGTGCTTCTCCGGATCGAATTCACGGTGGTTCACGCCGTACACGAAAGTCATGTCGGCACCGTTCGACGGAGCCGACACGATGACGACCTTTGCTCCTCCGGAGAGATGCGCGGCAGCCTTGTCGCGTTCGGTGAAGAAACCCGTGGACTCGACAACCACGTCGACACCCAGATCGGCCCACCTCAGGGCCGCCGGGTCACGTTCGGACAACACCCGCAACGTCTTGCCGTCGATCGAGATTCCGTCGTCCACGGCAACGATGTCGTTGGGGAGAACCCCCAGCACGGAGTCGTACTTGAGGAGATGCGCCATCGTCTTTTTCGCACCGAGATCGTTCACCGCGACGATTTCAATGTCGCGCCCCGACGCCGCCAATGCCCGGTAGAAGTTGCGTCCGATACGACCGAAACCGTTGATACCAACTCGAAGTGTCATGAAAGACACAGTAGTTCGCGCACTACGTCTTTTCGATGTCGCGGTGCGACACGCGAGGCGACGAGCCCGCACTGCTCAGGCGGCGAGCAATCTCGTCGGCAATCGCCACCGACCGATGCCGTCCTCCCGTGCAGCCGACGGCGATGGTCAGGTAACTTTTGCCCTCGTTGCGGTATGCCGGCAGGAGGGATCCAATGAGATCGACCACCCGGATGAGGAAATCCGCGGCTGCGGGTTGACCGAGCACGTAGTCACGGACCGCATCGTCGCGACCGGTGAGTGGTCGCATCTCCTCGTCGTAATGAGGATTAGGCAGGAAGCGAACGTCGAAGACACAATCAACGTCGAGTGGCAGCCCGTGCTTGAATCCGAACGACACGAGGGCCAGCTGCATCTCGTCATCGGCACCCGCCGCACCGAACAGATCGGTCATCTGGCGTTTGAACTGTGCGACTGCAAGCGTCGAAGTATCGAGCACCTTGTCGGCGGCAAGTCTGATCGGGTCGAGCAGACGGCGCTCGTGCTCGATCACCTCGCTCAGCGTTCCCGAATCCTGGCGAAGCGGATGCTTCCGTCGCGACTCGGTGTATCTCTTCACCAGCACGGGCGTTGACGCGTCGAGAAACAGGATTCGAACGGGGTGCCCGGCCTGTCGCAAGCGGGGCAGCATCGCGACCGCGTCCTGTTGTTGGGCCGCGACGCCGACGACGAGAGCTAGACGAGCCCCGTCACCCGACGCCCCCGCGAGCTCGACGAACTTGTCGACCAACTCGACCGGCATGTTGTCGACCACGAACCAACCGAGATCCTCGAGGACGTCGGCAGCCTGCGACCGCCCCGCCCCGGACATTCCCGTGATGAGCAAGATGTCGGCCATGGCAGGACTCTACTGAGGCAGTGCGAGTTTCTCGGCGACGCGCAAGGCAACATCAGCCGGCAACCATGTCAACTCGGCGAGCCGTGTACGAGAGGTTTCCTTGACTCCAGCGATTCCGCCGAGTTCGTCGAGCAACCGCTGACGTCGTTGCGGACCGAGACCTGCAATTCCGTCGAGATCGCTCTCCGACATACGCCGCGCGCGACGACGACGATGGTACGCATTCGCCACTCGATGCGCTTCGTTGCGCACCGTTTGCAGCATGAACAACGCTTCGCTGCCCCGCACGAAGTGCACGGGACTATCGCGTCCGGGAACGAAGACCTCTTCGAGGCGCTTGGCCAGTGCCGCCACCGGAATCGTTGCACGCAATCCCAACTCGTCAAGTACGCGCACGGCGACGGACAGCTGCCCCTTGCCACCATCGACGAGAAGCAGCCCCGGCGGATACGAAAAACTCCCGTGCTTGTCCGTCGGCGTTGCATCTCGCTCCGAGAGGTACGCCGTCAATCGTCGGCGCAACACTTCCTCCATTGCCGCATAGTCGTCGTTGCCGGCAACCGTCTTCACCGCGAACGTGCGGTACTGCTTCTTCGCCGGAAGACCATCTTCGAGAACCACCATTGCGCCGACGTAGTCAGTTCCGTGGAGGTGCGCCATGTCGTAACACTCGATGCGCAAGGGGGCTTCGGGCAAACCCAACACGTCGCGCAACTCGTTGAGTGCCTTGCTGCGTGCGTTGTGGTCGTTGGCCCGCTTCGAGCGCTCACGGACCAGCAGTTCGCGAGCGTTTCGCTCGGCCATGTCAAGCAGATCCCGCTTTGCTCCGCGCTGCGGAACGTGGATCGTGACGACCGAGCCACGCAATTCCGAGATCCACCGTGCTAGTGAGCCGCCGTCATCGGGTTCGGCTTTGACCACGATGCTGCGCGGCCAACCCAGTGCGGGTTCTTCGGCGTACGTCTGCTCGATGATCCGGCCCGTGAGATCCTCGACTTCGAGCTCCTCCACGTTGTCCAACGTCGACTCGACTCGACCGAGTACACGACCCCGTCGGATGTGGAAGACGTTGAACGCAACTGCACCCTCGTCGGTGACGACGGCGACGACGTCGAAGTTGTCCTCGGTGTCCCCGACCATCACCTGCCGTTCGAGAACTCGCTCGATCGCACCGAGTCGGTCCCGACAGGTGGCCGCCGTCTCGAAATCGAGGTCGCGGGCGGCGCTTTCCATTTTCGAATTGAGCGCCTCGACGACCGGCTCGACGTCACCCGACAGGAAACTGACGAGACCCTCGACGTACCCGGCATACGTCGGTGCGTCGACCGCTGCGATGCACGGACCCGCGCATTTCTCGATGTGGAACAACAAACACGGGCGACCGAGCCGCTCGTGCTGACGAAATTTCGCGTCCGAACACGTCCGAACCGGAAACTGGCGCAACACGGCGTCGAGCGAGTCGCGAATCGCCCATGCCTGTGCGTACGGCCCGAAATACTTCGTTCCTTTGCGTTGCCGCCCGCGCATGACGCCGGCCCGGGGCCACGCATCATCGAGCGTGACGGCAAGGTACGGATAGCTCTTGTCGTCGCGCAGTCGCACGTTGAACCTCGGCCGGTGCCGCTTGATGAGGTTGTACTCGAGCATGAGAGCTTCGACCTCGGTCTCAACGGTGATCCATTCGACACGCTCTGCAGCCGCCACCATTGTCGCCGTTCGCGGATGGAGGGTTGACGGATCGGCGAAGTACCCGGCCAACCGGTTGCGCAGGTTTGCGGCCTTGCCGACGTAAATGATCCGTCCCGCGGCATCGAAGAATTGGTACGAACCGGGGACTGTGGGGACGTCCTCGGGTCTGTGCAACGTCATGACGTATGCAGCAAGGGACCGAGGAACCGACCCGTATGACTCTGCTTCACCTTGACGACATCCTCGGGCGCACCTTGCGCAACGATCGCGCCACCACCGTCGCCACCTTCCGGGCCGAGATCGATGATCCAATCCGCCGTCTTGATGACGTCGAGGTTGTGTTCGATGACGACGACGGTGTTGCCCTGGTCAACGAGGCGGGCGAGAACTGTGAGCAAACGCCTGACATCCTCGAAATGCAAGCCGGTGGTCGGTTCGTCGAGAAGGTACATCGTGTGCCCGGTGCTGCGTCGCGCCAACTCCGCCGCCAGTTTCACTCGCTGGGCCTCGCCACCCGACAACGTCGGAGCCGACTGCCCCAACCGGACGTAGCCGAGCCCGACATCGACGAGTGTCTGCAGATGACGGGCGATGCGCGGCTGCTGGGCGAAGAATCCCAGTGCCTCGTCGATCGGCATCTCGAGCACCTGGGCAATGTTGCGGTCCTTGAACGTCACTTCGAGCGTGTCGCGGTTGTAGCGCGCCCCCTTGCACACCTCGCAGGGAACGTAGACGTCGGGCAGAAACTGCATCTCGATGCGAATCGTTCCATCTCCGGAGCATGCTTCGCAGCGACCTCCGGCAACGTTGAAACTGAATCGACCCGGCTGGTAGCCGCGCACCTTCGCTTCGGGAGTCGATGCGAACAATTTCCGAATGTCGTCGAAGACACCGGTATACGTCGCCGGATTCGATCGGGGCGTTCGCCCGATCGGCGATTGATCCATGTCGATGACCTTGTCGATCTTGTCGATTCCGGTCACCGACGTATGCCGACCGGGCGACTGTTTGCTCGAATAGATCTTCTGCATCATCGCCGGGAGCAGGATGTCACGCACGAGCGTGCTCTTTCCGCTCCCCGACACACCCGTCACCGCCACGAACACTCCGAGCGGGAAACGCACGTCGATTTTCTTCAGGTTGTGCTCGCGGGCACCCTTGACGACGATCGCGTCGGATCCGGGTGCTCGTCGCACCCTGGGAACCGGGATCATCCGCTTCCCGGAGAGATACTCACCGGTGATCGACCCGGCGTGCCGCAGCAAGCCCTTCACGGGGCCGGCGTACACGACGTTGCCCCCGTGCTCACCTGCGCCGGGACCGATGTCGACGATGAAGTCGCTGGCTCGGATTGTGTCCTCGTCGTGCTCCACGACGAGGACGGTGTTGCCGAGATCCCGCAGTCGCACGAGCGTGTCGATGAGCCGGTGATTGTCGCGCTGATGCAAGCCGATCGACGGCTCGTCGAGAACGTACAACGTTCCGACGAGACCCGAACCGATTTGGCTGGCAAGCCGGATGCGCTGTGCTTCCCCGCCGGCGAGCGTTCCCGCGGACCGTGACAGCGTGAGATAGTCGAGGCCGACGTCGAGGAGGAATCCGAGCCGGGCGTTGATCTCCTTCGTGATGCGTGACGCGATCATTTCGTCGCGTTTGCCCAGCTTCAATCCGGCGAGAAACTTGGCCGACTCCCCGATTGGAAGATCGCACACGTCCGAGATCGACTTGCCGTTCACTCGAACCGACAGCGATGCCGGCTTCAGACGCGCACCTTTGCATGCCCGACACGGCTTTTCGCGCATGTAACTTTCGAACTGCTCGCGCGCCCAGTCGCTTTCTGCGGCTTCATGTCGGCGCTTGATCCACGGGATGACGCCCTCGTAGGTCGTCGAATACTCGCGCGTGCGACCGTAACGATTGCGGTACTTCACGAGCACCGACTCGCCGGTTCCCTCGAGCACGAGTCGACGCTGCCGGTCGGTGAGCTTGGCCCACGGCTTTTTCAGGTCGATGCCGAGATCCTTCGCCACCGATTCGAGCATGCGCGTGAAATACATGGTGTGCGCGCTGCGCCACGGTGCGAGCGCCCCCTGGCTGATGGACAGCTCCGGATCGGGCACGACGAGCTCTTCATCCACCTCGTACGTGGTTCCCAACCCAAGGCAACCGTCGCACGCTCCGTACGGAGTGTTGAAGGAGAAGTTGCGCGGCGCAAGCTCCTCGTACGAGGTTCCGCATTTCGCGCAGGCCAGATGCTGACTGAAGGCGAGAACTTCCGCCACCCCGCCCTTGGCATCGAGAAGTTCGACGGTGGCCGTTCCTTCGGCGAGACGCAACGCCGTTTCCAAGCTGTCGGTCAAGCGCCGCTCGATCCCCGCCTTGGCGACGAGTCGATCGACGACAACGTCAATGGTGTGCTGTTCATAGCGGGCCAACTTCTTGCCCGCGGCAAGGTATTCGGCGAGATCGTGTGTGTCGCCGTCGACGCGCACGCGGGTGAAACCTTGTCCGGCCAACTGCGCGAGCAACGTGTCGTACTCACCTTTGCGGCCCTTCACGACCGGTGCAAGCACCTGGAATCTCGTACCGGATTTCACCTCGAGAATCCGGTCGACGATCTGCTGGGGGGTCTGCCGGGAGAGTTTCTCGTCGTCTTTCACGCAATGCTGCACGCCGACGCGCGCATACAACAAACGCAAGTAGTCGTACACCTCGGTGATCGTGCCCACTGTCGAACGCGGGTTGCGCGACGCCGACTTCTGATCGATCGAAATGGCCGGCGAAAGCCCCTCAATGACGTCGACATCCGGCTTGTCCATCTGCCCGAGGAATTGGCGGGCGTAGGCGCTGAGGCTTTCGACGTAGCGACGCTGCCCCTCGGCATAGATGGTGTCGAACGCCAGGCTGCTTTTGCCGGAGCCGGACAGTCCCGTCAGGACGACGAGTTTGTCGCGAGGAATCTCGAGATTGACGTTCTTGAGATTGTGCTCACGCGCGCCACGAATGACGATCGACGAGCTCACGGTGAAAGGATACTGATGCGCTATCGTGCGTCGCGCAACTCGCGACGCAACTCGCGGATTTCGTCCCGCAAGCGGGCCGCATATTCGAATTTCAAATCGGCGGCCGCCTCGTTCATTTCGTCCTCGAGCACGAGTACGAGGCGTTCGAGGTCGGATTGCGCCATCGCCGTCGTATCGACCTTTTTGCGACCGCGGGAGGGTTTGTCGGAGAGTTGCGGCACGGTTGCAGCTCCGTCGGGACGCAGCATCGACAGAATGTCGCCCACAGCCTTGCGGATCGTTTGCGGATTGATGCCGTGTTCGGTGTTGTAAGCCAACTGGCGACTGCGGCGATCATTCGTCACGGAAATTGCCCTGTCCATCGCCTTGGTGTGCTTGTCGGCGTACATGATCACCTGACCGTCGACGTTTCGCGCTGCACGACCGATCATCTGGATGAGCGACGTTTCGCTGCGCAGGAAACCTTCCTTGTCGGCATCGAGAATCGCCACGAGCGAGACCTCGGGCAGATCCAGTCCCTCGCGCAGCAGGTTGATCCCGACGAGTACGTCGAACTCCCCGAGGCGGAGCGCACGAAGGATTTCGATTCGCTCGATGGTGTCGATGTTCGAATGCAGGTACCGCACGCGAAGGCCCTGCTCGACGAGGTACTCGGTGAGATCCTCCGCCATCTTCTTCGTCAAAGTGGTGACAAGAACTCGATCACCCTTGGCGATCCGCCCCTGGACCTGAACGATGATGTCGTCGATCTGGCCCTTCGTCGGTTTCACGATCACCTCCGGATCGACGAGACCGGTGGGTCGCACGATCTGCTCGACGATCCGCGCACTCTGACGCAATTCGAAATCACCGGGAGTGGCCGACATGAAAACGCACTGGTTGACGCGCTCCATCACCTCGTCGAACTGAAGGGGCCGGTTCTCGCGCGCACTCGGCAAGCGAAAGCCGTGGTCGACGAGCGTGTCCTTGCGGCTGCGGTCACCGGCGAACTGTCCGTGCAATTGCGGCACCGCAACGTGGCTTTCGTCGATGACGAGCAGGTAGTCGTCCGGGAAGTAGTCGAGCAGCGTGAACGGGGGATCCCCGAACGTGCGACCGTCGATATGCATCGAGTAGTTCTCGATGCCGTTGCAGTAACCCATTTCCGTCATCATCTCGAGGTCGTATCGGGTGCGCATGCGCAGGCGTTGCGCCTCGAGCAGCTGGTTCCGCGACTCGAACCACTTCAGGCGCTCCTCCAACTCGGCCTCGATCCTGGCCATGGCCACCTTCATCCGATCCTCCGACGCCACGTAGTGCGTGGCGGGAAAGATCACCGTTGACGAGGGAGTGTCAAGGGTCTCGCCGGTGACCGGGTTGATGACCGTAATGCGATCCACAGTGTCACCGAACATTTCGATTCGCGTGACGTGTTCCTCGTAGGCGGGATGAACCTCGACCGTGTCACCGCGAACGCGGAAGTTTCCACGCCCGAGGGCCACGTCGTTGCGTTCGTACTGCAGATCGACCAGCCGGCGCAGAATCGACTGCATGTTGTAGTCGACACCACAGTGCAACTCGACGAGGTGGCCCCGGTACTCGTCGGGATTGCCCATGCCGTAGATGCAGGACACCGAGGCAACGACGATGACGTCGCGTCGCGTGAGCAGAGCCGCCGTCGCCGAGTGACGAAGGCGGTCGATCTCATCGTTTATCGACGAATCCTTTTCAATGAACGTGTCACTCGACGGGATGTATGCCTCGGGTTGGTAGTAGTCGTAATACGACACGAAGTACTCGACCCTGTTCTTCGGGAAGAACTCGCGCATCTCTTGTGCCAACTGGGCGGCGAGACTCTTGTTGGGGGCGAGGATGAGGGTCGGTCGCTGCACCTTCTCGATCGTCCACGCAATCGTCGCCGATTTTCCCGAACCCGTGATGCCGAGCAGAGTTTGGAACCGCTCGCCCGCTTCAATCCCCGCCGCCAATCCGGCGATTGCCGTGGGCTGATCACCGGCCGGCGCGTACGACGAGACAACCTGAAACCGCTGCTCGGCCTCGCTCATCGCCGGCGTCCGGCCTCGGGTCCCGCCTGCGGCAGCATCCGCATCCATCGCCAGGCTGCGGCAATCTCGCGCCGCAGGTCGGCCCGGTCGCCCGAATTGTCGATGATCCAATCGGCGATCGCCCGTCTCGCCGAACGGGACGCCTGCTTGGCCATCCGCGCACGTGCGTCGATCGCGCTGTACCCGCGCTGTTCGACGAGTCGGCGCACCGCAGTGTCCTCGTCGAGATCCACGACGAGGGTGCCGCACAATCCGATTCGTGGATTTTCGACGAGCAACGGAATGTCGAGCACGACGACGTTGGCCGTTTCGCGCTGAGCGTCAACCTCTGCGTTCATCTCCCGGGCGACGGCCGGGTGCACGATCGCATTGAGATCGGCCAGTGCGGCGGAGTCCCCGAAGACGACGGCGGCGAGCCGTGGACGCACAATGTGTCCCTCGTCATCGACGACCTCAGCACCGAAGCGGCCCACGATCCGAGCATGGACATCGGTACCGGGTCGCTGCAGGCGGTGCACGATCGCATCCGCGTCGACAACGACGGCCCCGAGAGCGGCCAACCGGGTGGAAACGGAGGATTTTCCCGACCCGATTCCCCCGGTCAGGCCGACGAGAATCACTCGGTGGGCTGTCCGCCCGCCTCGTACATGTCGGACCACGCGGCTTCGCGTGTGGCGTCGTCGGTACCGACCCAGTTGCCCTGGTCGTCGATCTTGAACTGATCGCGGTACTCGGCGGCAAGTTCGCCACCTTCGGCTGCCTGCTTGATCGACAAACTGATCCGTCGGCGCGCGAGATCGAGATCGATGATCTTCACCCACAGTTCCTCACCCGGGGTGACCACCTGCTCGGGCGCTTCGACGTGGTGCGTCGACATTTCGGAGATGTGCACGAGACCCTCGATGCCGTCACCCACCTGAACGAATGCACCGAATGGAACGATCTTCGACACGCGTCCGTAGACGAGTTCGTTGACGGCGTGCGTCGAGGCGAATTCCTGCCACGGATCGGGTTGGGTGGCCTTCAGCGAGAGACTGATCCGCTCACGCTCGTTGTCGATTTCGAGCACCTTCACCTCGACCTCGTCACCGACTTTGACGACATCGGCCGGGTTTTCGACGTGCTTCCACGACAGCTCCGACACGTGGATGAGACCGTCCATGCCACCGAGGTCGACGAACGCGCCGAACTGCACGATGCTCGAGACGCGCCCCTTGCGCACCTCGCCGACTTTGAGGTTGTCGAGGAATCCGTCGCGGTTTTCCTTTTGGGTTTCTTCGAGCACGGCACGGCGCGACAACACGACGTTGTTGCGGTTGCGGTCGAGCTCGAGGATCTTCGCCTGAATGCGCTGACCAACGTACGGGGTGAGTTCGCGCACGCGACGCAACTCGACGAGCGACGCCGGCAAGAAGCCGCGCAAGCCGATGTCGACGATGAGACCACCCTTGACTTCCTCGATGACGAGGCCTTCGACGACGCCACCTTCGTTCTTGATCCGCTCGACGTCGCCCCACGCTCGTTCGTACTGGGCACGCTTCTTCGAGAGCAGGAGCCGCCCCTCTTTGTCTTCGAGGGTGAGCACGAGTGCTTCGATCTTGTCGCCGAGCTTGACGACGGTGTGCGGGTCGACGTCCTGGCGGATCGACAGCTCGCGGGCGAGGATGACGCCCTCCGTCTTGTATCCGATTTCAAGGAGGACTTCCTCGCGCGTGATCCGCACGACGGTCCCGGTGACGAGACTGCCTTCTTTCAGGCTGACGAATGTGCCGGCAAGCTCATCGGCAAACGAGGCGTCTCGTTCGGTGACCTTGCGGGGGATGTAGTTGCCGTTGCTGTCAAAGGTGCCCATCGAAGCCGATGGAAGAAGGGTGGTGTCGGACACTGGTGAATCTCGTTGTTGATGGTGAGTAGGGATGGGACTCCCGCCGGGCGGGAACGGTCAGGCTACCTTCGCCGCCGCCCAACTCTCGCCCCACGCTGCGTTCACCGCCAACGGCACCCGCAAGTCGGCCGCACCGTGCATGATGTCGACGACGAGGTTGCCGACGGTTTCCCGCTCGGAGCCGGGAACCTCGAGGATCACCTCGTCGTGGACTTGCAGCACCAGCCGTGCGTTCATGCCGTCGCGGGCGAGGCGTTCATCAATACGTATGAGAGCCACCTTGAAGATGTCGGCGGCCAAACCCTGGATCCCGGCGTTCATCGCCATGCGTTGTCCGGCGAGGCGTACCGCCCGAATGTCGCTCTGCAGTTCCGGGATGGGGCGCCTGCGGCCGAACAACGTTTCGGTGTACCCGCGGCGAGTTGCTTCGGCCACCGTGTCGCTCATGAACTGCTTCACCCGCGGAAAGGCGGCAAAGAAAGCGTCGAGGATGTCGGCGGCCTCGCCCACTGCGATGTTCAATCGCTGTGCCAAACCGTACGCCTCCATGCCGTAGGCAAGTCCGTACGACACCATCTTCGCGCGCGAGCGTTGCTCCCCCGACACCTCGGACTCGGCGACGTCGAACACCCGCGCCGCAACCGATCGATGCACGTCGCGACCGTCGACGAAAGCGGCGATCAATCCCGGATCATCGGCAAGGTGGGCGATGCAGCGCAGTTCGATCTGGTTGTAGTCGGCGACGAGAAACTCGCACCCTGCAGCCGGGACGAAGGCTTCGCGAAACACACGACCTTCCTCCGAGCGAACTGGGATGTTGTGCAGGTTCGGATGGTCGCTCGACAAGCGACCCGTACGCGCGACGGTCTGATTGAACGTCGCATGGATGCGACCGTCACCAGCAACGGAGTGCAACAAGCCTTCCGCATAGGTGCTGCGCAGCTTCTCGACCTCGCGGAACCGCAGCAACGGGTCGATGAACTCGGGCCACTCGTCGCGCAACTTCTCGAGGGATGCCGCGTCGGTGCTGTAACCCTGCTTTGTTTTCTTGCTGCCCTTCAAACCACGCTCGTCGAACAAGATCGTGCGCAACTGCGTCGGCGAATTGAGGTTGAACTCGCGCCCCGCAACCGAGTGCAGAATCGTGGTGAGTTGGGCGCACTGCGCGGACAAATCAACTCCGATTTGCCGCAGACGCGCGACGTCGACTGCAATGCCGACGTGCTCCATGCGGGCAAGCACGCCGACGAGCGGCACCTCGATGTCCCGGTACAACGAGTCGACACCTTCGGCCGCCAGCAGCTTGCGCAGTGGGTCGACGAGCCTCGCAACGACCGTCACTTCATCGACGGCACGCCGACGGGCAGCCTCGAGATCGACACCGGAGAAAAGATCCTGCGCATCGGAGCCCGTGGTCCCGGCCGGTACCGACTCACCGATGATCCGCTGCGCAACGTGGTCGAGGGAATAGTCGCCGAGCGACGAGTCGACGAGGTACGCAGCAATCGCCGTGTCGAAATCGAGCGTGCGCACATCCGCGCCTGCGCCGAGCATCCCCCGCAACACGGGCCGCAGGTCGTGCCCGACGAGACCGGGAAGCGCAGCCACTTCCGTCGCCAGAGCCCCAACCGCACTGCCGTGGATCACCGCAACGCGAGAAACGCGTCCGACTGTTGCCGTTGCCGTGTCCGTATCGGCCGTGTCGGTATCGGCCGTGTCGAACGGGGCGAGCGCAACGCAGGCCATATCGCTGCGGCCGGGGTCGCCGGTCCACTGCACCGCGATCACGACCTCCGACGCCGTGCCGACGAAACCGGCCAACTGGCCCGTTGCCGCGACGTCGAGCATTGCAATTGCCGGCGCGGCGCCATCCATGACACCGGATGCGGAAGCAGGCGATGCCGGCGCATCGGCTCGTGACGGGCCGTTGTCGGCCGACGCAAAGTGTCCGAACGCTGCCGTGAAGCGATTGCGCATCGTCGTGAACTCGAGGAAATCGAACATCCGCCCGACTGCGGCGACATCGGGGTGCGGCACCGCCGCCTCACGGCTGAACTCGATCGGTGCGTCGGAACGCAACGTCATGACGTCGACGTTGCGCAGCACCCTGTCGCGGGACTCGTGGAGTGACTCCCGCAATTTGGGGGTTTGCTCGTCGACGTGTTCGTACAACTCCTGCAACGATCCGTAAGTGTTGAGCAGCTTGGCCGCCGTTTTTTCTCCGACGCCCGCGGCCCCGGCAAGATTGTCGCTCGGGTCACCACGCAAGGCCGCGTACTGCGGGTAAAGATCCGGCGTGACGCCCGTTCGTTCGCGAATGCCCGCCTCGTCGTAGAGCGCATAGTCCGATACCCCGCGCTTGTTGTAGAGGACCCGCACGTGCGGGTCGCTCACCAGCTGGTAGGCATCACGATCACCGGTGACGATGAGCAGTTCGTCGCCGGCCTCCCGTGCCAGGCGCGCGATCGTGGCGATGAGATCGTCGCCTTCGAATCCCGGGGCGTCGAAAGTTGCGATTCCCATCGCCTCGAGGAGCTGCCGCACCAACTCGAGTTGCTCGTACAGGGAATCGGGTTGCTTCTCGCGCTGCGCCTTGTACTCGGGCGCAACCTCGTGACGAAAGTTCTTCTCCTTGCGATCGAACACGACGACGACGCCGTCGGGCGTGTGCTCGCGCAACAGCGTGAGCAACATCGACACGAAGCCGTAGACGGCGTTGGTCGTCTGCCCGCCTGCGGTCCGCATGTCCTCGGGAAGGGCGAAAAATGCCCGGTACGTCAACGAGTTGCCGTCGAGGGCCATCAACTTCATGCCGGCGGAGTCACGTCCCCACGCACGATCGCTTCGGCAACCGTGCGCATCGGTTCGCGCCGACTCATCGCGGTGCGCTGAACGAATCCGAACGCTTCCGCCTCGGTCATCCGATGACGATCGATGAGCACGCCCTTGGCCCGGTCGATCGCCTTGCGCGCTTCGAGACGATCGTTGAGCGATTCGTTCTCGGCGATGAGCGCACGAAGCTCGCGGAAGCGCGCCACGGCAAGTTCGATTGCAGGTACGACATCGCTCTTGTGAAACGGCTTGACGAGGTACGCAAGTGCCCCGGCGTCACGAGCCTGCTCGACGATCTCGCGCTGACTGAATGCCGTGAGCATGAGAATTGCACATGACGCACTCTCGGCAATCTGCCTGGCCGCTTCGATGCCGTCGACACCGGGCATCTTCACGTCGAGGATGACGACGTCGGGTGCGAGTTGCGCAACAAGCTCGACGGCCTGGTCGCCGCGTCCGGCCTCGCCAACGACTTCGTACCCCTCCTCTTCGAGCAGTTCCCGCAAGTCGAGACGAATGATCGCCTCGTCTTCGGCGATGACGATCCGCGTTGCCACTGCTACGACCCCAACCGATCGAGTGCCGCATCCTGCTCTCGTTCGAGGTCGCGCAATCGACCCACGAGTCGCTCGCGTTGCGTGCGCATGACCTCCACATGGCGTCGGGCGTCGTTGTGCTCGTAGGCGGCGAACGGCGTTTCGGAGACCATCGCGCGCAACTCCTTGTCGGCGAGATCCGATTCGACGAACTCGAGCTGTTCGTCGAGGATGCGCAACTCATCGCGCACTTCGCGGAGACTGGCGGCGGTACGGCGCAAGGTGCGCTCCAACAACCGCTGCTGGACGCCGAACGGGAGAGAAGCCGACATCGCCCACTCGAGTCTACGAGTCAGCGCATCGATGGTGCCCGAGGTGGGAGTTGAACCCACACGCCCTTGCGGACAACGGATTTTGAGTCCGTCGCGTCTGCCATTCCGCCACTCGGGCCCGACGTAGGTGATCAGCGTAATGTTGTCTCCCGGAGGTTCCGCCCCGAATGATCGCATTTACGTTTCCCGGACAGGGCTCGCAGCGCCCGGGAATGGGCCGCCCCTGGCAGGGGCACGAGAGCTGGGAGCTCGTCGACGAAGCCAGCGAAGTGGCGGGACGCGACATCGCACACCTCCTGCTCGATGCCGACGCCGAAACGTTGCGCGACACACGCAACGCCCAGTTGACGACGTTCGTCAGCAGTCTCATGGTGCTCGATGCCGTCGAGCGAATGGGCATCGATGCCGCTTTCATGGCGGGCCACAGTCTCGGGGAGTACACGGCACTCACCGCCAGCGGAGCTCTCGGCTTTCATGAAGGTGTGCGACTCGTCGTCGAACGCGCCGCAGCAATGCACGACGCAGGTCTGGCGTCACCGGGAACCATGGCTGCGGTTCTCGGGCTCGACGACGACGACGTCGAAGTGGCGTGCCGGCGCGCCGACGACGACGTGTGGGTGGCAAATTTCAATGCGCCCGGACAGGTCGTCATTGCCGGCTCCCCGGTCGGCGTCGACAAGGCCACGGGCCACGCCAAGGAACTGGGTGCGAAGAAGGTGATGTCGCTGCCGGTTGCTGGAGCTTTTCACACACCGTTCATGGCCGCTGCGCGCGACAGACTTCGCGACGCAATTGCCACCGCTGCGCCGCGCGACACCGACACTCCGGTCGTGTCCAACGTCGATGCGCTCGCCCACTCGAGCGGTAGCGAATGGTCGGCGTTGTTGTCGGCCCAGCTGTCGAGCCCCGTGCGTTGGAAACACTGTCTGCTCACCCTCGGAGATCTCGGCGTCACCTCGTACGTCGAACTCGGACCGGGCGGCGTGCTCACGGGCATGGCCAAGCGCACACTCGAGGGAGTGCGAACGATCAGCGTCGCCACCCCCGACGAACTCGACAAGCTCATCGAATGGGTCGGCCACCTCGCCCCCACCGCTGCCGCACCACTCGAGGGTGAGCATCTGTTCGCCGTCGAGCGACTCGTTGTCAGCCCGGCTGCGGGCGTGTTCGTGCCCCGTGCCCTGGGTGACGGATCGCGGATCGCCATAGGTGACGTCATCGGAATGGTGGGTGAACACGAGGTTCGCTCGGCATTTGCGGGCATTATGCAGGCCTTCATCGCCGTCGAGGGCGAGCGGGTCGGCGCGCGCCAACCGATCGCCTGGTTGCGGACGCAGTAATGGCAGCCGCACCGCGCAACGTCGTCGGAGGCGTGTTCATCGGATGGGGAACGTCACTTCCCGAGAAGGTGCTGACGAACGACGATCTCTCGCAGATGATGGACACCAACGACGCGTGGATAACCGAACGCACGGGAATTAAGCGACGCCACGTCGGCGGGACGACCGCTTCACTGTCGATCGAAGCCGGCAGACGGGCGATCGCCATGGCCAACGTCGATCCCGCAACGATCGACGGACTCATCTTGTCGACATCGACACCCGACCGGATGGTGCCGGCAACGGCCCCCAGCGTGCAACACGGTCTCGGATTGCGATGCGGTGCGTTCGACGTCAACGCAGCGTGCAGCGGTTTCATGTACGCCGTCATCGCCGCCCATGGCCTGCTGGCCATCGGTGCCAAGCGCATCCTCGTCATCGGCACCGACACCCTGTCGCGGATCACCGACTGGAGCGATCGTTCCACGGCAATTCTTTTCGCCGACGGCTCCGGTGCGGCGATCATTGACGCCGTCGACGGCCCCGGGCAGCTTCTCGGATGGGATTTCGATTCCGACGGCAGCCTCGAACCACTGCTTTTCACCGAACACGGCGGCTACATCAAGATGGACGGCAAGGAGGTGTTCCGTCGCGCCGTGCGAATCATGGTCGATTCGGCCGAAAAATCACTCGCCGCCGCCGGGGTGTCGAGCAGCGAGTTGTCCCTCGTCGTTCCCCACCAAGCGAACTTGCGGATCATCGAAGCGGCATGCAAGAAGCTCGGCGTTGGGATGGATCGCACCGCCATCGTGCTCCACGAAACGGGCAACACTTCTTCGGCGTCCATTCCTCTGGCACTGTTCGATGCCGCCGATGCGGGTCGCCTGAAGGACGGCGATCTCGTTCTTCTCGTCGGGTTCGGTGCGGGCATGACCGCAGCCAGCACGGTTCTTCGATGGCACGACCCGCGTCGCAGCAAGGCAGCGGGTGGTGCGTGATTTTCGCTCGAACCACCTTCGACACGGATCGGACGTACAGCAATGAGTGAATCAACGGTGAATGCAACGGCGGCGACGTCACGAGTGGTGCTCGTCACCGGGGGGAACCGCGGGATCGGTCTCGCGATCGCCCGACGATTCGCCGCCCAGGGCGACCGTGTCGCCGTCACGTACCACGCCTCACCGCCGCCCGACGATGTTTTCGCCGTGCGCTGCGACGTCACCAATGCCGCCGACGTCGATCGGGCCTTCGGTGAAGTCGAGGCGCACTTCGGACCCGTCGAAGTTCTCGTGTCCAACGCCGGCGTGACACGTGACGGGTTGTTGTTGCGCATGTCCGAGGAAGACTTCACATCGGTGGTCGATGCGAACCTCACAGCTGCGTACCGCGTGTGCAAACGTGCAACCCAGCAGATGCTGCGTGCCCGGCGGGGGCGGATCATTCTCATATCCAGCGTCGTTGGATTGCTCGGACAAGCGGGGCAGGCCAACTACGCGGCATCGAAAGCAGGACTCGTCGGACTCGCTCGTTCACTTGCCCGAGAACTCGGATCCCGCGCGATCACCGTGAATGTCGTGGCTCCCGGACCCGTCGACACCGACATGACTCGGGTGCTCGGCGAGGAAAAGCTGCGTCAGTTCACCGAGGCAGTCCCGCTGCAACGAATCGCCGGCGTCGACGAAATCGCCGGAGTCGTCGCGTTCCTCGCATCGGCCGACGCCGGGTACATCACCGGTGCGGTGATTCCGGTCGACGGCGGTCTCGGGATGGGACACTGACCGCAACTACACTCGGGACGAACCACGAGGAGGTTGTCGTGAGCCAGGACATGTTCGAGCGATTCACCAAGTGCGCCACCGACGTTTTGTCGGTTGATGCCGGCAAGATCACCAAGGAAGCCCGATTCAAAGAGGACCTCGAAGCCGACAGCCTCGATCTCGTTGAGCTCGTCATGTCCCTCGAGGAGGAGTTCGGCATCGAGGTGCCCGAAAGCGACCTTGAAGGCATCACGACGATCGGACAAGCGTTCGATCTCGTTGCGTCCAAGGTGAAGTAGCGGCACCCGCCCGAGCTCGACACGTTTCGCGTGACTCCGCAGCATGACCGTGCAACGCGGTTGACCCCGGCGACTCCCCTCTAGTCATGCACGGCGCAGGACACCGGGTCGTCGTCACCGGCTACGGAGTAGTCGCCCCGTGTGGAGTCGGCAAGGCGGCGTTCTGGCAGGGGCTTCTCGGACCAGGCATCGTCGGCGCCAAATCAGTCGAGCTCGCCGATTGGGATCCGGCGCCGTACTTTGACAACCCGAAAGAAGCGCGTCGCGCCGATCGCGTCGAACAGTTTGCCCTCGCCGCCGCCCACGAAGCGCTGCTTCAGTCCGGCGATCTCCCCTACGACTCCGGCCGGATCGGAACGATCTTCGGCACCGGGATCGGCGGACTGCGCACCCTCGAGGAACAAGTCATCGTCCGGGTCGAAAAAGGTGAACGACGTGTCTCGCCGTTCCTCGTTCCGATGATGATGGCCAATGCGTGCGGAGCCGCGGTGTCGATGCGGTACGGATTCCGCGGACCGGCGGAAACTGTTTGTACGGCTTGTGCCGCCGCCACGCACGCGATCGGCTACGCCGCGCGTCTCATCGCGTGGGGACGCTGCGATGCAGTGGTCACCGGCGGTGCCGAGTCGGCGGGAACGATTACGGCCATCGCCGGGTTCGCCAACATGACGGCACTGTCCACGACGGGAACGAGCAAACCCTTCGACGCGACCCGCGACGGATTCGTCTTCGGTGAAGGTGCCGCCGTGTTCGTGCTCGAACGTCGCGACATGGCCGAGGCGCGCGGCGCCACGATTCTCGCCGAGGTGATCGGTGCGGCGAGCAACGCCGACGCACACCACATCACCGCGCCGTCGCCCGGAGGTGCCGGTGCCATTGCCTGCATGAGTGCCGCGCTCGACGATGCAGGTCTGTCGCCGCAGGACATTGCCCAGATCAACGCCCACGGTACGTCCACACCGCTGAACGACGCCGCCGAGGCGCAAGCCGTGACGGCGTTGTTCGGACAACGGACACCCCCCGTGACGTCGATCAAGGGTGTCACGGGTCATCCGCTCGGTGCCGCAGGGGCACTCGAAGCAGCGGCGGTGTTGCTCTCGTTCGAACACCGCCTCATTCCGCCGACGGCGAACACCACGACCCTCGGTGACGACATCACGTGCGACGTGGTCACCGGTGCGCCGCGCCCGTGGAGTCCCGGGCCGACGATTTCGAACAACTTCGGATTCGGCGGACACAACGGCTCGGTCGTCATCACACCCGCCTGACACCGCACAGCGCGGTGGTGTACGGTACGAAGTGCCAGGACATTCGTTCGGGAGAGCATTTCGTGTCGCCAGCACGATGATGCACCGAAGGAGCAACCACCCCGGAACCTCTCAGGTACCAGGACCGAACGAAAGGGCAACGCTGGAAAGCAGGAAGGCAACTTCCTCACCGACGGGGAAACCCCATCGCGAGGTGGGCGAAGCTCTCAGGTCTCCAAACAGCGGGGGTGACGGCGTCGCACGACGTCGTCCCAACGTCGCTGCAAGGAGAACTCGATGACAGATTTCGCCGCCCGCCACGTGGGCACCACCCTCGGCGACGAAGCCGCAATGCTCGCCCTGTTGGGGTACGAGTCGATGGCAGATTTCATCACCGCTGCCGTTCCCGACGTGGTTCGCTCGACCGAGCGTCTCGATGTCGGACCTGCGCTCGACGAGGTCGCAGTTCTACGGGAATTGCGCTCGATTGCCGACGGCAACGTCGTGCGCACGAGCCTCATCGGCACCGGCTACTACGACACCATCACCCCGCCGGTCATCTTACGCAACGTGCTCGAAAATCCGGCGTGGTACACCGCGTACACGCCCTACCAGCCGGAAATCAGCCAGGGTCGATTGGAAGCACTGCTCAATTTCCAGACGATGGTGAGCGAACTCACCGGCCTTGCTCTCGCCAACGCATCGTTGCTCGACGAGGCGACGGCCGTTGCCGAGGCGATAGTTCTCGCGCGGCGCAGCACATCGGCCGCGTCCAGCACCGTGGCGTTGCACGACGACGTCCATCCGCAGATTCGTGCCGTCGTCGAGACCCGATGCGAACCGATCGGCCTGCGGGTGCACACCGCCGCCCTTGCCGACGTCGCCGACATCGACGCCTTTTGCGTGGTCGTCGCCCAACCGGCGTCATCGGGCGTCGTTGCACCCGTGGCCCAGCTGCGCGGGATCACCGAAGCGGCACGTCGGCGCGACGCCCTGTCGATCTGCATCACCGACCCACTGGCGAGTGTGTTGCTCGTGTCCGCCGGTGAATGCGATTTCGACATTGCCGTGGGCAGCGCGCAACGCTTCGGCGTGCCGATGGCATTCGGTGGACCCCACGCGGCGTACATCGCCACCCATGAACGCTTCGCACGGGCGCTCCCGGGGCGACTCGTCGGCGTGAGCACGGACACCGCTGGACGCCCGGCCCTGCGACTGGCCCTGCAAACCCGCGAGCAACACATTCGCCGCGAGAAGGCCACGTCGAACATCTGCACGGCGCAGGCATTGCTGGCCAACATCGCCGGTTTCTACGCCGCATGGCACGGTCCGGACGGCTTACGTCGGATTGCGCGGCAGGTCGCGGGATTCGCCACCGCCTTTGCCGACATTCTCCGTCAAGCGGGTGTCGACGTGGGCGACGGACACATCTTCGACACCGTCACGGTTCGCAACGTCGATGCCGCAGCCGTCCATGCCGCGGCGCTGTCGCGCAACGTGCTCCTGCGCCACGTCGACGGGCGCACGGTCGCTGCCAGCTTCGATGAGACGACGACCGCCGAGATCGTGCGCGATGCACTTGCGGCGTTCGGTGTCGACGCCGACGTTGCCCGCATTCTTGACGCGTCCCGGTCACTGCAACTCAGCGACGACGATCTGCGCACCGATGACTTCCTCACCCAATCGGTGTTCCAACGCCACCACAGTGAAACGGAGATGCTGCGGTACCTGCGCCGACTGGCCGACAAGGACCTCGCACTCGACCGCACGATGATTCCGCTCGGATCGTGCACCATGAAGCTGAACGCCACCACGGAAATGATTCCAATCACGTGGCCGGAGTTTTCCAGGCTGCATCCCCACGCACCCGAATCCGACTCGCGCGGCTACGAACGGCTCATCGCCGATGTGACGACGATGCTGTGCGCCGTCACCGGCTACGACGCCGTCTCCCTGCAGCCCAATGCGGGCAGCCAGGGTGAGTTCGCCGGGCTGCTCGCGATCCGCGGCTACCACGCCTCGCGGGGTGATTCACAGCGCACCGTGTGCCTCATTCCGCAAAGCGCGCACGGCACCAATGCCGCAAGCGCCGTGATGGCGGGGATGGAAGTGGTGGTCGTCGCATGCGACGCGCGGGGCAACGTTGACGTGAACGACGTGCGTCGGCGGTGCGCGGAAATCGGCGACCGCCTCGCGGCTCTCATGGTGACCTATCCGTCGACGCACGGTGTGTACGAAGCATCGATCGCCGAGATTTGCGGCATCATCCACGACCACGGAGGCCAGGTCTACGTCGACGGCGCGAACCTCAACGCCCTCGTCGGTCTCGTGAAACCTGGACATTTCGGCGCCGATGTCAGTCACCTGAATCTGCACAAGACCTTCTGCATTCCGCATGGCGGCGGCGGACCCGGCGTGGGACCCGTTGCGGTGCGTTCCCATCTCGCGCCGCATCTCCCCGGCGATCCGCTGGATCGCACTGCTCGGTCGAATGCGGTGAGCGCCGCCCGTTTCGGATCCGCCGGAATCTTGCCGATTTCGTGGACGTACATCCGCCTCATGGGTGGCGACGGACTCACACATGCAACGTCGCGAGCAGTCCTCGCGGCAAACTACGTTGCGCGACGTCTCGCCGATCACTACCCCACCCTGTACGCCGGCGAATCCGGTCTCGTTGCCCACGAGTGCATCCTCGACTTGCGCCCGCTGACCAAACGCACCGGCGTGACGGTTGAAGATGTCGCCAAGCGCCTCATGGACTACGGCTTTCACGCCCCGACCGTGTCGTTCCCGGTTGCGGGCACGCTCATGGTCGAGCCGACCGAGAGCGAGTCGATGCGCGAACTTGACCGCTTTTGTACGGCAATGATCGCCATTCGTCACGAGATCGACGATGTCGACTCGGGGCGGATCACGATCGATGCATCGCCGTTGCGCCATGCTCCGCACACGGTCGAAGACGTCATCGGAGCATGGGACAGGGATTACGGACGCGACACAGCCTTGTATCCCCTCCCCGAGCTGCGCACGCGGGGATATTTTCCGCCGGTCTCACGCATCGACGCCGCTCACGGTGATCGCAATCTCGTGTGCTCGTGCGATCCGCTCGAAGCACTCGCCAGCGCCCGATACGGTTGAGTCATGACCGAACGATCGACTGCCGAACGCGTTGCCCATGACGCCTTCACTGCGTTGTCCGACCTCGCCCAGGCGCTCAAGTCGTCCGACTTCGTCGAGGAGGGGCGGCGCCGATCGGACCAAGCCCGCCACCAGCTCGAATCGCTCGTCGCGACACTGAAGAACGTCACTGTTACCCTCGACAACGTTCACCAGTTGTCGGCGAGGGTCAATGCCCTGCTCGACGAGATCGAGGAGCCGATCAAAAAACTTGCCGGGGCCGCCGATCAACTCGTGCCCCTGCTCGCAATGCTCGGGGCCAAGCCACCGGCATCACCCCCGAAATCCGGTGCGCCTGCGACCGCATCCGACGCGCCTGCTAGCGCCGACCCACGAACGGCGTAGGCACGGCGCGACCGGCAAGTTCCTGGCCGCGAACCACCACGACGAGGTCGTCGTTCGTTGCGACGCTCTCCTCCCGGCACAACGCCAGCGCAATACCGTGTTCGAGAGTCGGTGAGTAATTGCCGCTCGTCACGACGCCGATCGTTTCCCCGTTGCGCAGCACCGTCGCACCGTCACGCGGAGGGCGGCGACCCTCGGTGGCAATGCCGACGAGCCGGCGCGGACAGCCGGCTTCACGTAGTGCGTGCAGCGCTTCGCGACCAATGAAATCACCCTTGTCCCACCCGATCACCCACCCGAGTCCGGCCTCGAGAGTGGAGATTTGGGGCGAAATCTCGTGGCCGTGCAACGGCAGCGCCGCTTCGAGGCGCAACGTGTCGCGTGCGCTGAGACCCGCCGGTGCCACTCCGGCAGTCGTCAGTGCGGCAACGAATCGCGGAGCGAGGTCCACCGGCAGTGCCACTTCGATGCCGTCTTCGCCGGTGTAGCCGGTGCCGGCAACGACGCACGCCGAGTCCCACAATCGAACCCGTTCGACACGAAAGCGACCGACGGACGCCAACTGCGGGGCGAACGTTGCCACGGCGGTGCGTGCAGTCGGACCCTGCACCGCAACCACGGCGCGCTCGGAGGTGACGTCCCGGCCACCGATCGATCCGAGAATGCGAGCGGTGTTCGATGCGTTCGGCATCACGTGGAACTCACCGTCAGCCAGCCACCAAATGATGACGTCGTCTTCCACCCCGCCGTCGGCGTTGCACATGTGCGTGTACTGCGCACGACCCGGCGCAATTTTGCGCAGGTCGTTGGTCGCGGCTCGCTGCAGCACGGAGAATGCATCGTCACCTTGCACGACGACGGTGCCGAGATGGGAGACATCGAACCACACGGCCGTCGACCGACATGCGAGATGCTCGGCAACCGTGCCCGACGGATACGACACGGGCATTTTCCAACCACCGAAGCCGACCATCTTTGCCCCGAGGTCATGGTGCACCGCATCGAGCGGTGAGTGGCGCAGCGCGCCGTCGGTCATCTAACGAACTGCGATGCGGCGCGATGATCGAGCTTCACGCTGCTCGGTGGTGGCGCGCATCCGCTCGGCGCGCTTGATTTCGACGATCTGGTCGTCAAGTTCAGCCTTGACGTTCGAAAGTGGCAAAACGTTGAGCACTCCCTGACCGTTGCGCACGACGTCGGTCAGGTGATCGCCGTCGCACAGCACGACGGATGCACCGCTGATGACGATATGGGCGGCGGCAATGTCGGAGCCGACGTGTCGACGCAGGTATTCGAACACCTGCCGTACCGCCTCGAGCTTGATGCCGGCATCGAGAAGATTCTTGATCACTTTCAATTCGAGAAGATCCCGATACACGTACTCCCGTCGACTGCCGCTGCCTGTTGCATCGGTCGCCGACGGGCGTACGAGATCGGTACGGGCCCAGTAGTCGAGCTGACGGTACGTGATACCCACTATCGCCGCAGCCTGGGTGCCGCTGTAGGTACGAGCCGACAGCGATGACATGGATCCAGCCCCCTCACTCCGCATGAGGCTCCTCAGGATACGCCCCCGGGAGCGGATCCCACCCGGGGGCGACTTTCAGCGCTCCTGGAAGTCCTCGGGATTGACGTTTTCGAGAAACTGATGGAACTCATCGAGGATCTCGTCCTCCTCGGCAGCATCCACTTCCTCGATGACGACCCCGACCGCATCCAGCAGATCACGACGAGCAAAAATCGGGATGTCGGCCCGGACGGCGATCGCGACGGCGTCGGAAGGTCGGCATGAAATGACGTGCTGCTGCCCACCGAGCAA
Source organism: Ilumatobacteraceae bacterium (assembly GCA_049433365.1). Classification (GTDB taxonomy): domain Bacteria; phylum Actinomycetota; class Acidimicrobiia; order Acidimicrobiales; family Ilumatobacteraceae; genus F1-60-MAGs027. Next base: position 49,399 of record JBMTET010000003.1, read on the forward strand.
CACGTGCAGTTCGGCAAAGTACGTATGTTCTCGCATCTCGGTAATGACCACCCGCGACACGTGTGCGCCGAGGTCCTCGAACACGTTGACGAGCAGGTCGTGCGTGAGCGGCCGCTCGGGCACGTGCCCCTCGCGCGCGTACTCGATGGAACGCGCTTCGGGCATCCCGATGTAAATACCCATCACCCGATGCGGGTTGTCGACTTCACGCAGAATCATCATCGGCGTGTCGGCCGGAACTTCGACTTTGAGACCTTCGAGCTGGAGCTGCACGTCCTGCGGAGTGCTCATGCGGTCAGCGTAGCAAGCACGAACAGAGTCGGGTCACACCGAGCGCGACATGCGACGACCCGCTGTCGTGCGATGGCGGGAATGATTCAGTCGTCTGCTGCGTGCAGCCTGTTGCGCAGCACTCCGTCACGAATCCGCGCGCCGACATCGACGAGTGTGGCGATGAGTTTCTCCGATTCGACGTCACGCCCGCCGCGACGAGCCGTTGGCACAACGAGTTGTTCAAAAACGTCGAGTTCGCGCTCGGCAGCAATGCGCCACCCTTTGAGGTGACGTGCTTCGACACCCATGCGTACGAGATCGACGGCGGCACCAAGCACCTCGAGGTCTTGCGGATGGTAGAGCACGAGATCCCCCATGAGCATCGGGCGCACGAGACCGCTCGCCTCGATCGCCCGAAAGAGCTCGTCGTCGACCGACAAGTATTCCTGCACGTCCTCTCGGGTGAGGCGGCGAGCAACGGGATTGGTCGTCGATGCCGCGGCCGGTACCGCCGAAGGGGCCGGACGGACGAAAGATCCCGTCGAATCGATGTCGGCGGCGCGCGATGCAGGATGCGACCTCGACGGCACACGCAAGCCGCGCGGCATGCTCGGATCAGTCGCATCGTCTGGTCGCAACACCGACTCGCTGTCGTCGTTTTCGAGACGATCGCGAATGACGCGCAACGGCAGGTAGTTTTCCCGTTGCTCGCGCAGAACGAAACGCAGCCTGTCAATTTCCGAATCGGTGAACTTGCGATAGCCGGCAGCGGTGCGCTCCGGGGCTATGAGGCCCTGGCTTTCGAGGAATCGAATCTTTGAAATGGTGACGTCGGGAAACTCTTCGACGAGCATGGCCAGCACCTCGCCGATCGACTTGTGCGTGGCAGCCATGGACACTCAGCCGAAAAAGGCGACAAGCCGGTACTTGCCGACCTGCAATTCGTCACCGTGGTTGATGACGGCCTCGTCGACACGGGCATGATTCAGGTACGTGCCGTTGAGCGAACGCAGGTCGCGCACGATCCATTCACCCGATTCGTTGGCGAGCACGGCGTGACGGCGCGACACCGTAACGTCATCGAGAACGATGTCGTTGTCGGGAATCCGCCCAATTGTCACCTGCTCACCCGTCAAAGCGAACCTCGTCCCCATGACGTCACCCTGGCGCACGACGAGCATGACTTCGCCGGGCGCAACCTCGCGCACGTTGAAGACGGCGTTGTCGGCGCTGCCGGGCGCATCCTGCAGAGCGTCAGTCTTCGGCAGCACGATCGTTCTGTGGGTCGGTGCGTCGAGCACCGTGCCGCAAGCGGAACAAAACACCGATTGCGGCGGATTTCGGTGCCCGCAGGCGTTGCAATAGACGTATTCCACCGAATCAGCCGCCCACCAATGCGCGGTATCCGGACGCGTCGAGGAGTGCCGGCAGATCACCCGTGCGGGTGATCTCACAGATCCAGCCCTCACCGTAGGGATCGCGGTTGAGCAATTCGGGCTGGTCGGACAACGCCGAGTTGACGGCGCAGATCGTGCCGCTGACGGGAGCATAAATGTCGGACACGCTCTTGGTGCTCTCTACTTCAGTGAAACTCACACCCGCTTCGACTTTCGTACCGACGGCGGGAACACCGACGAATACGACGTCGCCCAGAGCGTCCTGTGCGTAATCGGTGATTCCGATTCGCACGACGTCACCGGCGACACGAACCCATTCGTGGTCCGCGGTGTACATCAGATCATCGGGTAGTTGCATGACCCCAACCGTAGTCTCAGGGTGTCGGCGCCGAACGATCTCGACGTGCGGCACGACCGGCACGCACATTGGCAACGATCACCGGTCCGTACGCGACGGCGGTGACGTAGGAAATGACCACCCCGGGTACGCCTATCGCCCAACCCGCATGGCGGGCGAAATCGGCGCCCGCGACCGAGCTGGCTCCGAGCAACAGCAGCGGGAAGGCCCACATGAGCGCAAACGTGTAGTTTTTGCCCCACCTGCTCACTGCGAACCTTTGCATTCCCATCGCCGTTGCCGCAAGCATCACGACGGCGATGAATGCCTCACGGGCGATGACCACGAATCCGAACCATCGCGGCACGGCACCGTCAATGATGATCGCCCCCACACCGACGATGAACAGAATTCGATCCACCGCCGGATCGAGCACCGCTCCGACGTCGGATTGTTGGTCGAGTCGGCGTGCCAACCAGCCATCCACCCAATCCGTTGCCCCCAGAAAACCCATCAGCCACGCCGCGGAAGCACGATCATCGCGGGCAAAGAGCAGCCACAAGAAAACGGGCAAACACGCCAGGCGCACGAGAGTGACCAGATTCGGCACGGTGAGCCAGCGGCGTTGCGGCACGGCAGAACACTAACGTCGAGCCATGCCATCGTTGTTCACACGCATCATTTCCGGCGAACTTCCCGGGCACTTCGCCCTGAAGAACGATGATCTCGTCGTGTTCATGACCATCGCCCCGACGAATCGCGGGCACGCGCTCGTCGTTCCCCGCGCGGAGATCGATCAATGGATCGATGTACCCGCCGATTTGTCGGCGAAATTGTTCGCGATGGCACGCCTCGTCGGACTCGCCCAACGCGCAACGTTCGGCTGCACGCGCGTCGGACTCGTCATCGCCGGCTTCGAGGTCAACCATTGCCACTTGCACTGCATTCCTGCCGATGCGATGTCGAACCTCGACTTCACCACCCAACAACACGGCACCCCGGCCGAAGATCTGGCAGCCGCCGCAGCGGCCCTCGGTGCGCAGTTGCACCGCGACGGAGTACCCGGCGCCATCGCCTAGAGCGGCAATCGACGCGGAATCAGAACAGCGTCTCGGGCGGATCCTCTTCGACTGCCACGACAAGATTCGCAGCGTTCGTTCGGGCATTGTTCACCGCATACGACACCCGCCGCACGTGAAGCGTGCCCGTCGGCGCCGGATGCAACACGTCGAGCGGTGCGGTGTCGGCGCACAACCAGCGATCGACGTCAGCGCCGTCGAGCACCACCGGCATCCGATCGTGGATTGAACCCACGTCGTCGTTCGCCGGCACCGTAATGACAGCGCAGCTCGTCACCACTGCACCGCCGTTGTGCGGATCGCGCCACGTCGTCCACAATGCCGCCGTTGCGAGGATGCCACCGTCTGTGCGCGTGCACAGGTACGGCCGCTTGCGACCTGCAGGCGCATCGATTGTGCGCCACTCGTAGTAGCCGTCCATCGGAACGACGCCCCGATGAGCGGCGACGAGTTGACGAAAGCTCGGCTTTTCGGTGATCGTCTCGGCTCGCGCGTTGATCATCCCCGATGCCCGGGAGCGGTCGCCGGCCCATGCGGGTATGAGCCCCCAGTGCACCAAAGACAGGACACGATTTTCCGCGCGCGACGACGAGCGCACGATGGGAATGCGAGCGGTTGGCGCAACGTTCCATGACGGCTCCCACTCTCCCAGCGTCACCGAGTCGTCAGCGCGGGCCGCGAACAGTTCGGCCAACGCCTGCGGGGTTGTCGATGCAACGAACCGACCGCACATTTCCGAACCCGCCGTCAGCGGCGGCCAGGACGGCCCCACATCGAGCCAACGATCATGATGAGCGCGCCCATTCCGATGAGCGCCCATCCCTGCCCGCCACCCTCGACGTTGGACAAGCGCGAGACAACGAGAAACATGACGACGAGTGCGGCACCGAAGCCGATGATCGTTCGACGGCGCGAGTCGTGCGATTCGGCCACGTCAGATACCGGACTCGGCGACACGGCACGCGGGACCGCTCTCGGCCCGTGCCGAATCCCAGCAATGGTTCACGGTCGCGGAATTCATGTGGTCGGGCTGGCGGGATTTGAACCCACGACCTCTTGTCCCCCAGACAAGCGCGCTAACCAAGCTGCGCCACAGCCCGAAATTCGTTCTTTTGACGTCGGGAGTACCGACAACGGATGCGGCAACATTCGTCGGCGTCAGTCTACAAACGGAGCAATGATCCGCCATCCGAGATAGGCCACGAGCAGAAACATCAACAGCTTGAAGTGCCACGGCGCACGCTGATCAGTTGCCTCGGCCAGGTCCCGCATCCGTAACGAATCGGCAGTCACGCGACCGTTGACGTCGGTGACGGCAACGATCGTGCCGCATTGCGGGCACGCACCATCGCCACGCACCGAAGACGGCGTGAAGTACCGGGCACACGGTTCGCACCAGGGCATGTCAGGACTCCGATCGAGTGCGCACCCGCAACTTGATCGGCGTTCCGCCGAGATCGAACGCCTCGCGCAACGACCGCTCGAGGTACCGCAGATACGACTGCGGTACCTCACGGTTGACGAACAACGTGAAAGTGGGCGGATCCACGGCTCCCTGCAGGGCGTACAAAACACGGGCACCGTGTCCGGCCGGTTGCCGTTGCTGTGCCGCGGCAAGCACACGGTTCACGTCGCGGGTCGGCACCCGGCGGTGGTACTGACGAATCGCCTCCGACAGCTGTGGCACGAGGCGATGCACGCCCTTGCCCGTGAGAGCCGACACCTTCAGTACCGGCGAGTCTTCGGTGAAATACAACTTGCGGCGTACTTCGAGATCGATCGCTTCGCGTCCGTCGGCATCGAGCAGTTCCCACTTGTTGAGAATGATGAGCATCGGACAACCGGCCGCATCGACCCGCTCGGCGAGCCGCTGGTCCTGGCTCGTCACGCCCTGGGTGGCATCGATGACCAGCAGCGCAATGTCACTGTCGTCCACCGCCCGCAGGGCCCGGACCAGCGAGTAGTACTCGGTCGATTCGTCGACCTTGGAGCGTCGCCGCATGCCCGCCGTGTCGACGAACACGACGGGACCATCGGACGTCTCGACCCGCGTATCGATTGCATCGCGGGTCGTGCCGGGCATGTCGTGGACGACGGATCGCTCCTCACCCACGAGACGATTGAACAGGGTGCTCTTTCCGACGTTGGGACGACCGACGATCGCCACACGGGGTTCGCGGGTCTCGGGGTTGCGCACGTAACCGTCACCTTCGGCGACCGGCTCCGGCTGAACCCCGAGGGTGGTGGTGATCGCATCCAGGGCATCACCCGTTTTTCGTCCGTGCGTCGCCGATACGGGCACCGCATCACCGAAGCCGAGGGCCAGGAACTGCCACAAGTCGGCCTCGCGCTTTTCGTTGTCCACCTTGTTCGCCACGACGATGACGGGAACCGACGTGCTGCGCAACCACTGCGCCACGGCCTCGTCGTCATCGAGCAATCCGACGGACGCGTCCACCAGAAACAGCACCAGATCGGCGCCGCGTACGGCTGCCTCCACTTGGCGCGAGACCTTGGCATCGAGTGCCGAGCCACCGGGCATCCATCCCCCCGTGTCGACGAGGTCGAAGTGTCGCCCCAACCACTCGACTTCGCGGGTCATGCGGTCGCGCGTCACACCGGGTCGATCCTCGACAATGGCGTGCTGCTCCCCCAAGAAACGATTGAACAGGGTGCTCTTGCCCACGTTCGGACGTCCGACGATGACGACGGTTCGGCGCGCTTCCGTCGTCGACATTTGAGTCAGGCTATCCACGCGGCATCGCACTACCGTGAGAGCCGCAATGACCGTCGACAAGGTTCTTCTTGCAGCACCGCGTGGTTTCTGCGCCGGTGTCGAAATGGCGATCAAGGCACTCGCGTGGATGGTTCGAACTTTCGAACCGCCGGTGTACTGCTACCACGAGATCGTGCACAACAAGATCGTCGTCGATCGATTTGCGCGACTCGGAGTGATCTTCGTTGATGACGTTGCCGATGCGCCGATCGGCAGCCCGATCATGCTTTCGGCACACGGTTCGGCACCGCAGGTCGTGACCGAGGCGCGATCCCGCGGAAGCTACGTCGTTGATTCGGTGTGTCCGCTCGTGACGAAGGTGCACCACGAGGTGAAGACCCGCGCCGGCAAGGGGTACCGAATCATTTACGTGGGGCACGAAGGCCACGAGGAGGCGGTCGGGACCATGGCCGTCGCCCCCGATGCCATCAGCAGGGTTGAATCCGTTGCCGAGGTTGAGGCGCTGCCGAGGTTCAGCGAACCGGTTGCGCTCCTCGCACAAACAACACTCTCGCATCTTGAGTGGAAAGGCGTGGCCGACTCTGTTCGCCGCCGGTATCCCGACGTATGGAGCCCCGGGCGCAGTGATCTGTGTTTCGCCACGACGAACCGCCAAGCCTCACTGATGAAGATCGCCGATGAGTGCGACGCCATGGTCGTCATCGGGTCGGAGAACTCGAGCAACACCCGGGCCCTCGAACACCTGGCGCGCGAGGTTGGTTGTTCGCGTGTCGTGCGCATCAATCACGCCGATGAGTTGCCCCGCGACCTGAGCGGAGTCGTCGGCCTCACCGCCGGTGCGTCGGCACCCGAGGAACTCGTACGCGAGGTCATCGACGTACTCGCCCCCACCGCCGGCGTGCACGAGGTTCGTGCCACCGACGAAGACGAGTACTTCCCACCGCCGCGTCAGTTGCGCGAGCTGCAAACCGCCATGGACACCGCCGTCACCGCGCTGCTCGGCGGATCGTTGGCTGCGCGTCGGTCATTCGACGATCGGGCAATGAGTGCCAGTGACGTTCTCGCCGCACTCGCCGCCAACTAGCGATCGCACGACGACTCGCCGCCGGACCGGCCCCCGACTTGCCGATCGCATCGGTGATCAGTTGGAATGACGCATCAGTCGGGCGAACTGTTGCGTTTCGCTCGGTCCGATTTCGGGGATGACCGACCGCAGGTGCATCACCCAGCGCACGTGCGACGGCTCCGCCCTGCGTACGTAGATCGACTTCAAGTTGTTGAGGACGCGAATGACCATGTGTCGAGCAGGTGTGGGCGTCAGGAAGTCGTCACGCCAGTTGGTGAGATTCGTGAGGCCTTCGTACAACTCGCGAACCGACGCCGGATCGTGGCGGCGTCCACCATGGAACGGATCGAAGTACGTTCGCTCGCCGTTGCTCCCCGGTGCAGCAACGATGAAATGGCCCGGAACACCGATCCCGACGAGGGCGATCCCGAGTCGATGTGCCACCTCGAGCGCCACCGTCGACAACGAAATCGGAATTCCGAGCTGCCGCTCGATCACCCGGTACAGGAAGGAATTACGCGGATCATCGTATGACACCGCATTGCCGCCGAGTCGACCGGGTCCGAACAACTCGAACATCAGTTCTTCGGGCGTTGCCGCTGCCGTGCGGTTGGCGAGATCGTCGAGTGCCGCACGCGTCATCGCGACGGAGATCTCGGGCTCGGCAAGTTCGCCGATGATCGCGAGGACCTCGCCGAGCGGAACTTCGGCCCGCCTTCGATCGGCCATGTGTTCGGCGAATCGCGCGTAGAGCGCATCGCGGCGTTCGTCACCGGAAGATCCCGCGCGCACGACCTCCGACACGATGACGCACGGTATCAGCGCAAGTGGACGTCGGCTACCGTCTTTTCGTGACTGCAACTGATCTCGCACATCCCGGAATCGTTGCCGATCGCTCTCCCGATTCGATCGCGATCATCATGGCCGATACGGGTCGCAGCATCACGTACGCAGAACTCGATCGTCGGGCGAACATGCTCAGCCATTACCTGCGTTCCCGCGGCCTGCAGGTGGGCGACCACGTCGCGATTTGTCTCGAGAACCACGAACGATTTTTCGAGGTGATGTGGGGATGTCACTACGCCGGACTCATCTACACCCCGTGTTCGACACGGCTCACCCGAGAGGAGCTGACCTACGTCGTCAACGACTGTGGTGCACGGGCATTCATCACGTCGCGCCATCTCGCCGCGCTCGCCGATTCGATTGCCGAGACGACTCCCGCGGTCGAGCTGCGGCTGATGATCGACGGAACGACGGCGCATCATCTCTCCTACGAGGACGAACTGTCGGACTCCCCGTCGACGAGCCTGCCCGATCGCGTTGAGGGCGGCGACATGCTCTATTCGAGCGGCACGACGGGTCGACCCAAGGGCGTGTTCTTTCGTCCCCGCACCGTGCCACTCGGCACTCCACCTCCGATTCTGCAGCTCGTGTCCGTGTTGTTCGGCTTCGGTCCGACCACGCGCTACCTGTCACCCGCCCCGCTGTACCACGCCGCCCCGTTGCGCTTCTGCATGTCGGTCCACCGCCTCGGCGGCACCACGGTGATCATGTCGCACTTCGAAGCCGTGGCATTCCTGCAACTCGTCGAACGCCACGCCATCAACACGTCACAAGTGGTTCCAACGATGTTCGTGCGGTTGCTGAAGCTCCCCGCCGACGATCGTCGTCGTTACGACGTATCGACGCTGGCCTGCGTCGTCCACGCCGCCGCTCCGTGCCCCGTGGAAGTCAAGCGGCGGATGATCGAGTGGTGGGGTCCGATCATTCACGAGTACTACGCGGGCACGGAAGGCAACGGATTCGTGTACTGCGATTCCCACCAGTGGCTCGACCACCCCGGCACGGTCGGACGCGCACTGTCGGGCATCATCCACATTCTCGACGACGACGGCAACGAGCTTCCCGTCGGCGACACGGGAACCGTCTATTTCGAGGGCAGCGCCGCGTTCGAGTACCACAACGACCCGGACAAAACTCGCCAGTCCCGCGACCCGGGCGGTCGCGGTTGGACGACGCTCGGCGACATCGGCCATCTCGACACCGACGGTTACCTGTACCTCAGCGACCGAAAAGCGTTCATGATCATCAGCGGCGGCGTGAACATCTACCCCCAGGAGTCGGAGAACGTGCTCATCGATCATCCGCTCGTCGCCGACGTCGCCGTGTTCGGGGTTCCCAACGACGATTTCGGCGAGGAGGTGAAGGCCGTCGTCCAACCGGAGCGCATGCCGATGGATGCCGACGAGGCTCGCCGCTGGGAACGCGAACTCATCGAGCATTGTCGGTCCCGTCTGGCTGACGTGAAATGTCCGCGCAGCGTCGAGTTCCGCCCCGAGTTGCCGCGCCATCCCACCGGAAAGTTGTACAAGCGACTACTGCGTGACGAATACTGGAAGGACCGCGGCCGCAGCATCTGACCCGTTCGCGCCAACCCCCACGACTGCATGCCCACCCATCCGTTTCTCGCATCCCCGGCGCCGCTCGCCTTCGCGCACCGTGGCGGCACGAGCACGGCGCCGGAAAACACGCTGCCGGCATTTCTCGCCGCCGCGGAGCTCGGTTTCACGTACATGGAAACCGACGTGCACGCCACACGTGACGGCGTACTCGTTGCCTTCCACGACCCCGATCTCATGCGGACGTGCGGTGTGGCTGCGCGGATCGCCGACCTCGACTGGGCCGATCTCGCCCGGATTCGAGTCGCCGGTAGCGAACGGATTCCGCGCCTCGACGAACTGCTCGCCGCACTCCCCCGGGCACGCTGGAACATCGATTGCAAGAGCGACGGCGCGTTGGCCCCGCTCGTTGCGTTTCTTGAGCGTGGCAACCATTTCGATCGTGTGCTCGTCGGATCGTTCAGCGATTCCCGACTCGATCATTTGCGTCGGAGGTTCGGATCCGACCTGTGCACCTCGATGGGCCCGCGCGACGTGGCCGCACTGCGCCTCGGACGAAGGGTCGTTCGCCGCAACGGCTTGCGAGCCGACGCAGTGCAGATTCCCCTCCGGCAGGGTCCGGTACGCGTCCTCACCGCGCAACTCCTGCGTGTGGCCCACGAAAACGATCTCCACGTCCACGTCTGGACGATCGACGATGCGGAGACGATGCGCAGCGTGCTCGACATGGGTGTCGACGGCATCATGACCGACCGGCCGGAGACCCTGCGCAAAGTGCTGCATGAACGAGGAGCTTGGCGGTGACCTCGCTCTCTCTCAACGCCGTCTCGATGACGTTCGCCGACGGCACCGAAGTCCTGCGCGACGTGAGTTTCGATGTCGCCCCCGGGGAGATCGTCGCCATCGTCGGGCCGAGCGGGTGCGGCAAGTCCACGCTGATGCGCATCGCCGCCGGACTCGAGACACCGTCGTCGGGTTCCGTGCACCGCAGCGGCACTCCTATGTCGGTCGTCTTTCAGGACCACACACTCATGCCGTGGCGCAGCGTCAGGCGCAACGTCGCACTCTTTGCCGAGCTCACCGGCGACACCGAGCGCCTCGACGAACGGGTGCGCACGGCCGTTGCCCGAACGGGCCTGAACGATGCGATCGACAAGTACCCGCGACAACTCTCCGGCGGCATGAAGATGCGTGCGGCACTCGCCCGGGCACTCGTCACCGCACCGCGACTTCTGCTGCTCGACGAACCCTTCGGCGCCCTCGACCAACTGACACGGATGCAACTGCAGGACGACTTCATCACCCTCCACGGAAGCGAACGATTCGCCGGGGTGCTCATCACGCACGCCATCGACGAGGCGGTACACCTCTCCGATCGGATCATCGTTCTCGGCCCGCGTCCGGCATCGATTATTGACGTCGTCGACGTCCCGTTCGGCACCCGTCGAGATGGCGCCATGCGATACGACGCCGAATTTTCCCGCGTGTGCAGCATCGTTGCCCGTGCATTGGGGGTCGTTCGATGATCTCGCCTTCGCGGATCGCGCGACGTCTCGCCGGCCCGGCACTCGTCAGTCTCGTCATTGTCGGCGCATGGTACGCACTGGCGTACTCGCTGCCCAACAACTTCGCCGGGCGCAGCGGAACCGCTCTCATCATCCCGCCACCGCACCAGCTCTTTGCGGGCATCAACTACACCACGTGGACACGGATTGCGGTGGCGACACGCATCTCCCTGCTCACGAGCGTCACCGGGTTGCTCATCTCCGCCACCGTTGGTGTCGGTCTCGGGGTCGTGATGTCGCGTTCGCGCGCGCTGGAAAATGCCTTGTGGCCCTGGCTCATCGCAGTTCAGGTGACCCCGATCATCGTTCTCACCCCGCTCATCGTGCGGATCATCGGCGCCAGCTTTTCGGCACGCGTCCTCGTCACCGTGCTCATCTCGTTCTTTCCGATCGCCAGCAACACGTTGTTCGGCATTCGCGGCGTGGATCCGCACCTGCGCGACGTGTTCCGTATCGCCGGTGCCGGGCGCTGGGCCACGCTTCGCTCACTCGAGCTTCCCGCAGCGCTGCCGGCCATCCTCGCGGGCTTGCGGATCGCCGCCGGCTTGGCCGTGATCGGGGCCATCGTCGGGGACTTCTTCTTCTCGCGCGGAGACGCCGGGTTGGGCAAACTCATCACCTTCTTCTTCTTGGACACACGGGCGGGTCCAATGTTCGTCACGGCATTCATCGCCACCGGGATCGGTCTCGTATTTTTTGTTTCCTTCGCAATCATCAGCAAAGTTGCGTTGCGCCGCTGGCAGGATTGATGGTCGTGCATTCGAACCCGGACACCTCTTTGCGCCCGCTGATTTCGCGGTCCCGCCGCCGGCGCACCGGTGTGATGACGCTCGCGACTCTTGCGCTGGTCGTCGCAGCATGCGCCGGGGCAACGAGCAACGACTCCACGAGCGACACCGGCGAAGGTGGCAGCGACGGGGTCGACACGGCAGCGATTGATCTCGCGACGCTGACGACGCCGGGCGTGCTCGCCGCTCGGTGCCCGACAACGGTGGCCGTGCAGACCGACTGGTTCCCGCAGGCCGAACACGGCGGCACTTTCGAGCTGCTCGGAAACGACGCAGTGGTTGACGTTGGCGCGGGAGTGGCCCGCGGCGCGCTGACGTTCCGCGGCGTCGACACGGGTGTTGACCTCGAGATCCGCGCCGGAGGACCGTTCCTCGAATCACCCGTCGTGACCGAAATGTATCTCGACGATTCGGTGACTCTCGGCTACGTCGGCAACGACACGGCCATCTCCCGGTACGCCGATGCACCGACGATTTCCGTGTTCAATGCTCTCGCCGTCAGCCCGCAGGCGATCCTGTGGAATGCCGATCTCCATCCCGGGGCGCGCACCATCGCCGACATCGCCCGCGAAGTACCGCGAATCAGTGTCTTCGGTGATCGCCCCTTCATGCGGTACCTCGTTGCCAACGGCACGATTGCGCCCGACCAGATCGACGGCAACTACAAGGGCAACTTGCTCCTGCTCACCGACGACATCGCACATCAGGGATATGCCACGTCAGAGCCGCACAAGTACGCCACGCATCCCGACACCTCCCTCACTGCCGGCTGGCAGCTGCTGCACGACGTCGGCTGGACCCAGTACCCGCAGAACCTGGCCATTCGAGCGGACCGAATTGACGAGCTGCGGCCGTGCCTGAGCGCGCTCGTGCCGATGATGCAACACGCAAAGCTCGACTATCTGTCCGACCCCGGGCGCACCAACGCCCTGATCGTGCGGGTCGTCGGAGAGCTCGACTCCTACTGGACGCAGACCGACGATGACGTTTCCTTCGGTCATCGCGCGATGCTCGATCTCGGAGTGATCACCAACGGGAACACCCCGACATTTGGGGATCTCGAGGCCGACCGCGTCGATGCTTTCATCGCGACAGCGACGCCGATCCTCCGTGCCCAGGGCCTCGAAGTCCCCGACCTGAGTGCCGCCGACATTGCAACGGACGAATTCCTCGACCCGACGATTACATTCGCGAGGTCGTAACCGCCATTCAGGCGTCGCGCACCGACCACGCCCGTTTCGCTACGGGCTCCTTGTCGCTCCACGGGAAGTTGATCCACTGATCCGTGTATTTCCACACGTACTCGCACTTCACGATCGACGCCGACTTCTCGTAGAGTACGGCGATGCGCGACTCGAGCACCTGACCCGAACAGAAATCGTTCACCATGTTCAGTGTGTGACCCGTGTCGGCCACGTCGTCGACGATGAGCACCCGTGAATCACGCAGATCGACGAGATTGGGGACGGGTGGCAACATGATCGGCATTGACAGACGCTCGTTGACACCGGTGTAGAACTCGACGTTCAAGGTGTAGGTGTTTTTCACCGACAGCGCATACCCGAGGGCGCCGGCCGTGAGCAGCCCGCCACGAGCGATTGCAAGAATGATGTCGGGCTCATAGCCCGATTCGGCAACCTTCACGGCGAGCTCCCTGCTCGCAGTTCCGAACGCCTCCCAAGTCAGGATCTCGCGCTCCGTCACCGTTCCACCCTCCGTCGGTCGTCGATGCGCGTCACTCTAGTTGACGGCATCGTTTGCACTCGGGTGCGACCGCACCTCGGCAAGCGCCGACATTGCATCCCAGTACGTCGGCCACGACTTTGCGACAACTTCCGGATCTGCGACGAACACGCCGCGCGTCCGCAGCCCGAGCAGCGCCAACGCCATGGCCAACCGGTGGTCGTGGTGCGTGTCGAGAACCGCTGCTTGCACCCCCGCGGACACGATCGACAATCCGTCCGGATCCACCCGCGAATCGATCGCGCACTTTCCCAACTCGGCGGCGAGATCCCCGAGCCGGTCGCTCTCCTTGGCCCTGATGAAACCAACGCCGCGGATCGTCGTCGGACCGCTGGCGCACGCGGCGATGACTGCAACGGTCGGAACGAGGTCGCTGAACTCGGCCATCGACACATCCACCCCCCGCACCACGGCGTTCGGTTGGCGAGTCATGGTCAGCCCATCCCGACCCCACTCGAAGGAACCACCCATGTCGCGCAGCACCGCGAGTACTCCCACTTCCGGCTGCACTCTCGATTCGATCATTCGCGGGATGCGAACCACGCCACCGGCGATCATCACCGCAGCGAGCGGATACGACGCCGACGCAATGTCGGCCTCGATCGTGGTATCGGCGGCAACGAAATGATCATCCGACACGACGAATCGCGATCCAGCGGTGCGCACCGCAACCCCGAACGTCGCCATCACCGCCGTGGTCATGGCGAGATACCCGCCCGACACGACGTCGCCGTCGACCTCAATTTCGCGAACCGGTGCACCGCCGCCTGCCGCCATGAGCACTGCCGATACGAACTGACTCGACTCGTCGGCCCGCATCCGCACGAGTGACGCACCGGATCCGACGCGCGGAGTCACCCGCACGGGCAAGCGATCCCGCTCGCCCAACCACGTCAGCCGCGCACCAAGAGATTCGGCGGCATCCGCAATCGCCCCCATCGGTCGGCGCCGCAGGGGTTCGCGTCCGTCGATCGTCGTCGCGCCCGCCCGCAACGTGGCGAGCGCGAGGAGGAATCGTGCCGTCGTACCCGCGAGTCGGGCATCAACGTGGACGTGATCCGTCGAGGTCCGATCGATTCCGCGGTGCACCGTCACCTTCGTGCCGGCGACCGTGATGTCGGCACCGAGCTGCCGCAGTGCAGCGATCATCGCTTCGGTGTCGTCACCGAGTGCCACGCCATCGATGTGGGACACACCGGTTGCCAGCGCGGCACAGACGAGGGCCCGGTTCGACAGCGATTTCGACCCGGGAACTTCAACGATTCCCGATAGCGGTCCGTTCGGGGTGGCGAAGCCGCGCGGAGACGCATTCATCGTCGTCAACGCACCGGGGCCACGGCCGCCTTGAAACCTCGGGCGCGCAACCCACCACGAAACAGATCGGCGTCGGCCGAGGCGACGACCATGACGAGAACTCCGCGATCACCCTCGACCGAGTGCACCACTTCGAAGTTGGCGGTGTTCACGCCCAACTCCGCAGCCAGTGAAAACACCTCGGCGGCGGCACCGGCGCGATCGGGAATCGGAATGCGCAATTCGACGACGTCGGCCAATTCGCGCACGCGACCCGGCAGATTGGCACGTGCGTCACGGGCGGAACGCAAAACGCCCAACAGGCCCTCGTCATCGGAATCGGAGACGATGCGCCGCACGTCGCCCAAACCGGCGATCATCGCGTCGATCGCGTCGAGGATCGCATCTTTGTTCTCGCGACAAATGTCCACCCAAATTCCGGGGTGACCGCTCGCCACGCGAGTCATGTCGCGAAATCCGCCGGCAGCGAGTCGCATGACTGCGGCATGGTCATCGGCTCGCTCGTTGGCGATCGACATCAGCGTTGCAGCGGTGAGATGCGGCAGATGGCTCGTCACCGCGACGAGCCGGTCATGCTCCTCGGGCCGCAACACGAGCACGTCCGCATCGATACTGCGCACCATCTGGGCCACCATGGCAAAGGTGTCGTCGCTCGTCGCCTCGCTCGGCGTCAGCACCCACACGGCACCCCGAAACAAGTTCGCATCGGCGCCATCCAACCCCTGCAACTCGCTGCCCGCCATCGGATGCGCGGCGATGAACCGTGGATCCGACACCGCCCGGGCGATCGGTGCCTTCACGCTGCCGACGTCCGTGACGACGCCTCGGGTGGCCCCGAGAAGCCTCTCCACGCACGCAACGATGCTCGATACGGGTGTGGCAACGATGCTGATGTCGGCGTCGGGGTCAACTCCGACGGCGGCAACGAGACCTCGTTCCAGGGCCGTTGCGCATCTCGCGGCGTCGTCGTCGGTGCCGCTGACGTGCCAGCCGCGCTCGGCGAGCGCAGCGGCGACCGAGCCACCGATGAGACCCAACCCGACGACATTTGCCCGCTTCGACACGATCATTGAGCGTACGGCTTCGGACGACACCCACGCCGTGCAGCGTGGTTACTGCGGGTTCGACGCGCGGGCCAACTCGAGCACTTCCGCCGACGTGAGATGTCTCCACGCACCCGGCGCCAACGAACGATCGGCGATCGGTCCGATCCGGATGCGCACGAGTCGGTTGACGGGGTGCCCCACGCTCTCGCACATCCGACGCACCTGTCGATTGCGCCCTTCGTGAATGACGATTCGCAGCACACCCGGTTGTGGCTGCCCCACTTCCGCAGGCGAAGTTGGTCCGTCGTCGAGGATCACCCCTCGACGCAGTGCACCAAGAGCCTGCTCGGGAACGCCGCCCGGAGAGCTGCGGACGTGCGCGAGGTACTCCTTGTCAACCCCGAAACTGGGATGCGTCAGGCGGTGCGTGAGCTCGCCGTCGTTGGTGAGGACGATCAGTCCTTCGGTGTCGAGGTCGAGGCGTCCGACGGGGAACACGCGCGGTTCGGCGGGCACGAGATCGACCACCGTCACCCGATCGTGTTCGTCGCTCGCGGTCGTCACGACTCCGGGTGGTTTGTTCAACAGGTAATACACGAAATCGGGTCGTACGCCGATGGGCGCACCGTCGACTTCGACGAGATCCCGCTCGACGTCGATGCGCCGACCGAGAACGGCCACCTTGCCGTTCACCGTCACGCGACCCTCTTCGATGAGCACCTCGCACACCCGGCGCGATCCGAGACCGCGCTGGGCGAGAACCTTTTGCAGTCGCTCCCCGTGCGCAGGAAGCTCGTCGTCGGTCATGACGGAGAAACGTTCGGCGCCCCTTCGGCTCCGGTCGACGGCGGTGTGGGTGTCACCCGCAGGCCCTGTTCGAGAGCCTCGACGACCCGCGCATCGGGAACGAAATCGCTGATCGAGGGCAGGTCGTCGAGGGAGTTGAGGCCGAGTTTGTCCAGGAACAACGGAGTCGTACCGAAGAGCACCGCCTGTCCGGGACCCTCGTCACGCGACACTTCGGTGATGTAGCCGCGCGCTTGCAGCGTGCGCATCACTGCTTCGGGGTCGACGCCGCGAATGGCGGCAACCTGCTGCCGGGAAATCGGCTGCTTGTAGGCGATGATCGCCAACGTTTCCAACGCCGCCGAGGACACACGCGCCTGTTGACCGTCGAGCAGGAATCGCTCGACGTACGCCGCGACGTCCGGATGACTCTGGTAACGCCAGCCGCCGGCAACCTCGACCAGCTGAAAGCCGTGCCCTGCTTCCGCATACGATTCGGCGAGTCGGCGACACAATCCGTCGACGACGTCTAGGGGCTGCTCGAGCAACTGCGCAAGCAACGTAACGGGAACCGGCTCGACGGCGACGAGGAGCACCGCTTCGAGCGCCCGCACGACGTGGGCATCCACCGAACCGACCCCGGCCGAATCGTTGGCCGCAACGTCACCAACCACGTCCGTGCTTTCCTCGTTGTTCAGTTCATCATTCAACCCACCGTTCATGGCACTCCTCCTGCGCTCATCATCCGTCGTAATCATCGACGGTGATCGTTCGGGCGAGATCTTCGTTGTGATCAACGAGCCACGTCACCTGGATGTCCCCGAATCTTGTCGCTTGTTCGAGGTCGACTCGACCCTGCTTGAACAACTCGAGAATCGCCAGAAACCGCACCACCATCTCGATCCGGTCGTCGATCCCTGCCACGAGTTCCCGGAAAGTGCATGCACCGCGCTCAGGAAGCTCGACCAGCAACTCGACGAGCGCATCGGCAACGCTCGCGCGGATCGGTGCCACGTGAAAGAGGTCGATCGACACGGGTGCCCGCGGGGCCGCCACGCGCTCGAATGCCTTCTTCAGGCGCATCGGCGACACACCCTCGAGGAGATCCGGCATGACGTTGACGAAACGCTCATCGGCACCCGCCTGGCGCGGGTAGGCCAGCGATGCACGATCGAGCAGGTCGTGCATCACCGCAGCCACGTCCTTGAAAGTCTTTGCGTCGAGCAGCCGCGCGAGGAGAAGGTCGCGCTCTTCCCACAAGGCAAGTTCCTCGTCGATCTCACCGTCGTCACGCGTCGGAAGCAGACGCCGTGCCTTCAGGTCGATGAGCGTGGCCGCGATGAGCAGGAACTCGGTGGCAACCTCGAGATCGATCTCGGTCATCTTTGCGACCTCGGCGATGTACGCCTCGACGATCGTGCTCAGCGACACCTCGTGGATGTCGACTTCTTCGCGCAAAATGAGGTGCAGCAACAAGTCGAACGGCCCCTCAAAAACGGGGGTCGCAACCGCGTATGCCACGGCGTCGAGAGTACCTCGCATCCCCTACATTGCCGGGGAGCGGAACGCGTTCGGTCGCGCAGCGAAGGGATAACTTGGTCGGGTGCCGCGCGTGCTCTCTTGCATCCAGCCAACCGGTAACGTCCATCTCGGCAACTATCTCGGTGCATTGCGCAACTGGGTGTCGGGACAGCATGAAGCAGACGTCTTTCACGGCATCGTCGACCTGCACGCCCTCACCGTGACCGACACCCCCGGCGTCATCGGCGAAAGCACGTTGTCGCTCGCCGCAATGCTCTTTGCCGTCGGGCTCGACCCCGACGTGGCCACGGTGTTCGTCCAGAGCCACGTGGCGCAGCACTCCCAACTGGCCTGGGTGATGGAATGCACCGTGTCGTACGGCGAGCTGAGCAGGATGACGCAATTCAAGGACAAGGCGGCACGCCGCGAAGCCGACTTCGTCTCGGCCGGGTTGTTCACGTATCCGGCCCTGCAAGCCGCCGACATCCTCCTGTACGACGCCACCGACGTTCCCGTCGGCGAGGACCAGCGACAGCACATCGAAATCACCCGGGACATCGCGGTGCGCTTCAACCATCGCTTCGGGGAAACGTTCGTTCTACCCCGCGCCGTTACGCCGAAAGCCGGTGCTCGTGTCATGGATCTGCAGGATCCCACCGCAAAGATGTCGAAATCCTCCTCGGGCGACGCGGGCATCGTGTACCTGCTCGATTCACCCGAGGCCATCGAGCGCAAGTTCAAGCGAGCCGTCACCGACAGCGACAACGAAGTGAGTTACGACCGTGCCCTGAAACCCGGCGTGTCAAATCTCCTCGAGATTCTCGCCACCGCGCGCAACACCTCGCCGCAGGTCGTTGCCGACGGCTACGACGGCTACGGCGCACTCAAGCGCGACACGGGCGAGGCGGTCATCGAGATGCTGCGTCCCATTCGCGAGCGATACCTCGAGTTGCGCGGTGATCCCGCCGAGTTGAGTGGTCTTTTGCGCCGCGGCGATGAGCGCGCCGAAGTCGTTGCGGGGACCACCCTCGAGCGCGCCTACCGCGCTATCGGTCTGCTACCCCGCTGACCTCGGCGCATCACACCCGGTCGGCGTCGCGCAGCAACGTCGACCACGGCTCGACCTCGTCACCGCGCACCAGCGCCACGGTCAGCGGATCACTGCCGATACCCGCGAGCAGCACCGCCCCCCGTGCTTCGTGGTCGAGATAGCGGGCGAATCGCTCGCCGCGCGCACCGATGAGCGTGGCCGCCACACGCCCGGCAATCGACAGGTTGTCGTCGACTTTGCCGATGTCGTGCAGCAACGCCGCACGGACGACCGCTCGTGGCGCCTCCGGTGCGGCACGTTCCAGGCGTGCAAGCACTTCGAGCGCATGGCGCTGATCGTGCGTTGCGAAACGGAAGAACGCCGCGGCCTCGGCTGCACCGAGGATTCGGTTCACCATGGCGCACTCGGCATCCGTCAACGGTTGCGCCCGCAATGCGCGCCACCACCGGCGCACGAGGTGGGTGGATTCGGCCACGTGACGCATCATCACCGCTCGATCATGGCCCGTGGATGCGCCGCGCGATAGGTCTCGGCAAGCAGGTCGTTGTCGACGCGTGTGTACACCTGTGTCGTACTCACCGACGAGTGGCCGAGCAGCTCCTGCACGACTCGCAAATCCGCGCCGTGCACGAGCATGTGCGTGGCACACGAGTGACGCAGGACGTGCGGCGAGAGATGCTCACGGATTCCGGCAACCGTCGCCCACTTGCGCACGATCGTGAATGCCGCCTGACGGGTGAGTCGCGTGCCGCGCACGCCGAGAAACACCGCGTCGGCATCGTCGCGCGAGCGCCATCGCGCCGGCACCAA
Organism: Ilumatobacteraceae bacterium; assembly: GCA_049433365.1. Lineage (GTDB taxonomy): Bacteria > Actinomycetota > Acidimicrobiia > Acidimicrobiales > Ilumatobacteraceae > F1-60-MAGs027. The sequence goes on from JBMTET010000003.1 coordinate 69,314, forward strand.
GCGGGCCCGTCCACCCTCGTCGAACCAGTCCCGCAAGGCGCGGTGTGCCCCGGAACCGAAGGGCACGATGCGTTCCTTGTTGCCCTTGCCGAGCAGGCGCGCCAGTGAATCATCCATGTCGAGATCCGCCATCGACAATCCGCACACTTCCGAGATTCGCGCCCCGGTGGCGTACAGGAATTCAAGGAGAGCCCGATCCCGGCGAGCCAACGAGTCGTCACCCGTCACCGCCGCAAGCAGCGCCTCGACGGACTCTTCGGTCAGTGCTTTCGGCAGACCGGCGGGCACGCGTACCCCGTCGACGAGGGCACAGGGATCGTCACGGCGCCGCCCCTCGTCGCACATCCAGCGGTGGAACACTCGCACGGCGGCAAAGCGACGCGCAACGGTCGTGGCGGCCAACCCCCGCGCACGCAAGTGTTGCACGAATGCCTCGACATCGGCACTCGTCGCGCCAACCGGTGCGCTGCGGCGCTTGTGCAGCCACGACTCGTAGTCGGCGAGGTCACGTCGGTACGCATCGACGGTGTGCACCGAACGTCCCTGCTCGACGTGCATCCAACCGAGAAACTGCTCGCGCAGTTCGAGAGCCATGGGTTACGCGCGCAGCCGCCGCGAGGCCATCAGCACACCGATGATCGTCTTCGAGTCGTCGATCTCACCTGCATCGATGCGAGCGAGCACCTCACCGAAGGGCAAGTGGAGAATCGTCATGTGATCCTCTTCGGGTCCGTGCGGCGCGGTGGCGACTCGCTCGAGATCTCGGGCAAGGAACAACTCGACGGTTGAATTGGCGATACCTGGTGCCGACACGTGACGACCGAGACGCTCCCACGATCGGGCTTCGTACCCGGCTTCTTCGCGCAACTCGCGCGCCGCCGTGGCCATTCCGTCTTCGCCGGGCGCATCGCGCATTCCCGCCGGCAATTCGAGCGTCATGCGGTGCAACGCGGGACGGTACTGACGCACGAGAACGACGTCGGGCTGCGGCGCAGCGCCAACCAGCGCAACGACTCCGACGGCACCGGGTGACGAGATGAACGTGCGTGTGAATCGTTCACCCGCGGGGGCAACGAAGTCTCCCTGCACGAGCGTCCAGGCGGCCCATTCGTGCAGTTGGCGCAGAGGTTCGCTGTGAAAACCTTCGACGTCGTCGTCGCGCGTCACGGTGCGGGCGCCCGGTCAGGACGCGCTGTGCGCCGCCACGTCGGCATCGGTCGCCCGGGATGCAACTGGCTCCATCGAACGTCCGCGCGAACGACGGTGCACCAGCGCCGCACCGATGAGCTCGCGAAACAGCGGATGCGGTCGATCGGGACGACTCTTGAACTCGGGATGAGCTTGCGTTCCCACCCAGAACGGATGGTCACGCAACTCGATGAACTCGACGAGGCGCTTGTCGGGTGACGTTCCGCTGCAGATGAAACCGTGTTTTTCGAAGCGGGCACGAAATGCGGAATTGAACTCGTAGCGGTGGCGGTGTCGCTCGCTGACGACGCTCTCGCCGTAAGCCGACGCAACCTTCGTGCCCGGCTGCAACACCGCGTAGTACGCGCCGAGACGCATCGTGCCACCCTTGTCGGTGACACCCCGCTGGTCGTTCATGAGATCGATGACGGGATGAGGTGTGGCGGTGTTGAACTCCGTCGAGTTGGCATCCTTCCACCCGAGAACGTGGCGGGCGAATTCGACGGTCATCACCTGCATGCCGAGACACAAACCCAGGCACGGGATTCCATTTTCGCGGGCGAATTCGGCAGCACGGATCTTGCCTTCGATGCCACGGGGGCCGAACCCGCCGGGAATGACGATGCCGTCCATCTCGGCGATACGGTTCTCGGCGAGCAGCCCTTCGACGTCCTCCGCCTGCATCCATACAATCTCGACCCGCGCCGAATGGTGGAAACCCGCATGTTTCAACGATTCGGTGACGGAGAGATATGCGTCGTGCAAGTCGACGTATTTGCCGATCATCCCGATGCGCACGGGAGTCGTCGACGCCTCGACGCGGGCGACGAGCGCCTTCCAATCGGTGAGGTCGATGGGCGGATCGATGCGCAGCGTCTGGCACACGACCGAGTCGAGACCTTCGTCATGGAGGATGAGCGGCAACTCGTACACGTTGCCGACGTCGGCGGCGTTGATGACGTTGCCGACGGGCACGTCGCATTGGCTCGAGATCTTGCGTTTCAACCCGTCGGACAGCGGCTCCTCGCTGCGACACACGATGACGTCGGGCTGGATTCCCCGGCTGCGCAGCTCGGTGACGCTGTGCTGGGTGGGCTTGGTTTTCTGCTCACCGCTCGGGCCGATGAACGGCACCAGGGTGACGTGGACGTAACACACGTTGTCCCTGCCGACGTCGTTGCGCCACTGACGAATTGCCTCGAGGAACGGCAGGATTTCGATGTCGCCCACGGTTCCACCAACTTCGGTGATGACGACGTCGACGTCGGCCGTGGTGATTGCTTGGATGCGCCGCTTGATCTCGTCGGTGACATGCGGGATGACTTGCACCGTTCGCCCGAGGTAGTCACCGCGCCGCTCGGCGGCAAGGACGGCCTGGTAAATGGAACCCGTCGTGGCATTCGACGAGCGGGTGAGGTTCTCGTCGATGAACCGCTCGTAGTGGCCCAAATCGAGGTCCGTTTCGCCTCCGTCATCGGTGACGAAAACTTCACCGTGCTCGAACGGATTCATCGTGCCGGGATCGACGTTGATGTACGGATCCAGTTTTTGCATCGTGACACGCAGTCCACGCGACTTCAGCAGTCGTCCGAGTGACGAGGCCGTCAATCCCTTGCCGAGAGCACTGGCCACGCCACCCGTGACGAACACGTGCTTGGCCACTTGGCGCCTCCGTCTTGCTCGGGGTGCGCGAAACGCACCTGGGATATTCGGCGCGCCGGGCGCACCGTGTCTGACGGGAGATCAGCATACCCCGAACGGCCCGGTCGGGCCGTGACGTCAACTACCGCCGTGCACGCCTCGGAGTGGCGTTCAACAACTCACCCGCGTGGGCCAGAGCCGCAGCGGTGGTGGCATCCCCCGACAGCATGCGCGCAATCTCGGCGACGCGCTCGTCATCACCCAGGCGCGTTGCGGTGGCGAACGTCTCCCCGGATTGCACCGATTTGGACACGTGCAGATGCGTCCGTGCACGGGCCGCTACCTGGGCGAGATGGGTCACCACGAGCACTTGATGCTTGTCGCCGAGTTTTGCCAAGGCGTCGGCTACGGCAACTGCTGCCTCACCTCCGATTCCCGCGTCCACCTCGTCGAAGACCATCGTCGGCGGTGCGCCACCGACGACGAGCCGCGTGGCGAGCATCGTTCGAGCGAGCTCACCACCCGATGCCACCTTGGCCAAGGGCAGGTGGTCCGAGCCGGGATTGGCTCGCAACATGAACGTCACCTCGTCCCCGGCGAGATCCCCGGCGGGTCCGGCAACGTCGATGCGCAACTCTGCGTGCGGCATCGCCAACGTACGCAGCACCTTTTGCACGCTGCGCGCCAGGCCCGCCGCGCCTGCGCGACGCTCGTTACCCACCGCCGCACTCACCCGCTCGAGGTCGTCGAGCGCGACGGTGAGTCGGCCGTCGAGTTCGGCGGCTCTGGTGTCGAAGCTTTCGAGTTCCCCGGCACGGGCCTGCAGGGCGACGAGACGCCCCTGCATCTCGGCAATCGTCGTTCCGTACTTGCGGCGCAAATCGAAGATGAGCGCTCGACGTTCGACGAGTGATTCGAGACGACCCGGATCACCCTCGGTGGATTCCGACACCGCCCGCATTTCGTCGGTAATGTCACGCACGGCTTGTTGCACGTTGCGCAACGCTTCGACGTGGGGTGTCAACGCGTCGCGTCGGGCAAGTGCCGCCACGGCCGCAGCCAAGCGGTCGATTGCCCCGTCGTCGTCGACGAGAGCCGTCGTGGCCGCATCGAGCGCTGCCCGACTTCCCTCGGCATCCTGGAGCAGATCGATTTCGGCATCGAGTCTTTCGTCCTCGTGCGGATCGACGAGATTCGCCGCCGCCAGCTCGGCAACCTGGAATCGCACGACGTCGAGCTCACGGGCCCGCGCCGCATCGTCGCCGCCGAACTCGGCCAGTTCGGCCTGCAACGTGGCGACGAGTTTGCGCGCCGCAACGAGAGCAGTCGTGTCGATTCCGGCAAAGGCATCGAGTGCATCGCGCTGGGCGGCGACTCCGAGCAATCCCTGATGGGCATGCTGTCCGTGCAAATCGATGACACCGGCGGCGATGTCGGCGAGCTGTCCAACCGTCGCCAGTCGACCGTCAACGTACGCCCGTGACCGTCCGTCGCGCGGCACGACTCGGGCGACGACGTGTTCAGCTCCGTCGCCACCGACGAGCCGCCCCTCGATACGCAACTCGTCGGCGCCCGGACGCACCATGTCGGGGTCGGCTCGCTGCCCGACGAGCAGCGAAATCGCCTCGACGATCATCGTCTTGCCGGCGCCGGTCTCGCCCGTCAACGCCGTCAGCCCTTCACCGAGCACGATGTCGAGGTTGGCGATGACGCCGAGGTTCTCGATGTGCAGTTCTTCGAGCATCAGTCGACGTGACCGCCGAACTTCGTACGCAACACCTGGTGGAACCGCGGCGCCCCGAAGCGCACGAACCGCACGGTGCACGAGTCCGGCGCGAAGTCGACCCGCGCACCAACTTCGAGGGTCGCAACCTTGCGCCCGTCGACGACGACGTCAACGGGTCGCGTGCCGGTGACGGTCATCGAGAGACTCTCCGAAGGATCGAGCACGAGCGAGCGATCGAAGTTCATGTGCGCCGATACCGGCGTGACGACGAGGGCGCGGTGTCGCGGCGATACGACGGGGCCGCGCGCCGACAGCGAATACGCGGTACTGCCCGTGGGAGTGGCGATGATGATCCCGTCGGCGGAATACCCCTCGAACAGCTCGCCGCTGATCTGCACATCGATCCACACTGTGTGCCCGGACATCTGTTTTTCGAGCACCACTTCGTTGAGTGCACGCCATGCGGTTCCGGCGAGATTTCCGTGCACCACTCGCGCCGACATCATCATTCGTTCGTCGATCGACACCGATGAACGGTCGTTCGCACACACCGCGGCAAGTGCCGTCATCACGTCGTCGGGCACCGTTTCGGTGAGATACCCGATGGTTCCGACGTTGACCCCGAGCACGGGAATCGGGGCGCCATCGATGAGCGACACCGCCCGCAGTACGGTGCCGTCACCACCGAGAACGACGACGAGATCGGCGTCGCGTGGCGAACGATCCGATCCGACTGCCGACATTCCGTGTGCCGCGGCATCGGCCGCCGGCATCCACACGTGACGGCCGGATTCACCCAGCCAAGCGGCGATCTTGGCCGCGAGTGAACCGACATCGGCCCGCGTATGGTGGGCGACGATGCACACGTTGTGCACCGCGAGGTCCACCGACTGGTGAGCCGCAAGGTCGCGACCGGACGCGTGCGCATCGGCGTGCGAGTGCAATGTGCTCATGGTGCGTTCTGCTCGCCCCCCACGCTACGCACAGCTTCGGTGTCGAGCCACAGCCATACCTCCCTGTTGCCGGCCGGACCGTGCACCGCGCAGTCGACGCGCCCGCGTTCACGACAGCCGCGCTGCGCATAGGTGGCCGCCACCTCGTCAACGCAGCGCCGGCGCACCGAATCGTCGCGAATGACCCCACCCCCGGCATCGACCTCGCGACGCTGCGCCTCGAACTGGGGCTTCACAAGAAGCAGCACCCAGCCCCCCGGGCGCACCGCGGCGAGAATCCCCTCGCGCAACGCGCGCAACGAAATGAACGACACGTCTGCGACCACCAGATCGTGATCCCCCGACACGTCGCCACGCTGCACGGCGTCGGCGAGATCACGGCAATTCAGCGCCTCGCGCACGACGACACGCGGGTCGCCGGCGATTCGTGGATGCAACAAACCTTTACCGACGTCGCAGGCAGTCACCCCCGACGCACCGTGTTCGAGAAGGCAGTCAACGAAGCCTCCGGTAGAAGCTCCGACGTCAATGGCCCGCATACCGCCGACGTCAAGCCCGAGGTCGCGCAGCGCGGCTTCGAGCTTGAGGCCACCACGTGACACGTAGCGATTCGGTTCGACGACGCGCACCTGCTCGCCGGGATCCACGAGCCGCCCCACCGTGAGCACGGGCGCGTTGTCGATCGTCACGACATGGCGTTCGACGAGAGCCTTTGCCGCATCGAGATCGTCGGCAAAACCCCTGTCGACGAGAATCTCGTCGATTCTGCGCCGCCGCGTCATCGCATGCACCCGCCACCGGAAAGCTTCATCAACACCGTGCTCATCAACACCGTGTTCATCTATACCGTGTTCAGGGCACGACTCCGGGGCAGGTCGTCAGAGTGCGTCTGCACAGCGCGTCATCACGGTGCGTCACCACAACATGTCAGTCGTGTTGCAACACGTACTCGGCAAATTCGGCGAGCGATCCGCAGACGACGTCCGGTGGTTGTCGCGGGTCGGGCTCCTCCGTGCCCGAGCGAATCATGGCGTACCGCGACCCGATCGTGCGAGCAAAACCACCGTCGGTGGTGTTGCGGTCGCCAACCATCCACACGTGCGACAAATCCGCCACGCCGAGAGTGCGCCTCACGAGGTCACCCATGGGTGCGTGGGGTTTGCCGGCCACCGTTGGATCGACGCCGGCAGCCACGGCAATTGCCGCAAGGATTGCCCCGCCACCCGGGATCGGCCCGTGCGGCGTCGGATACGTCGGATCCTCGTTGGTGCCGATGAGCCGCGCGCCGGCACGCACCGTGACTGCAGCTCGCGTCATTCCGCGGTAGTCGAAACTCGAGTGGTACCCGACGATGACCGCCGCCACCCCGACAACGCTGCGGGCGAATGCTTCGTCGTCGATGTCATCGTCGGTTGTCGCCGCAACGACTCCACCGACCGATTCGACGGCCTCACGAACTCCGGGCCCACCGGCCACGAGCACCCGGTCACCGCTGCGCACCATCAGCGCTGCAGCCTGAGCCGATGTGCACACGTCGCCGCGTGCCGCAATTCCGAGGGATTCGAGAATCGCCACCTGCTCGCCGAGCGTTTTCGACGAGTTGTTCGTGACGAACAGCACGCGGTGTCCCCGTGAGCGCAGATCGGCAATCGCCTGCACCGCACCGGGCAGCGGCTCGTGCTTCAACCACACCACCCCGTCGAGGTCACACAGCACCGGCGTACGCATCGCCGTTCACGGTAGTTGGGCCGATTCGGCGCAGCTGGCACGATGCCTGGCACGATGGAGGGATGCCCGCTTTCCTTCCGTTTCGCGGACTGCACTACCGCGACGACCTCGATCTGCGATCCGTCACCGCACCGCCCTACGACGTACTCAGCGCCGACGACCGACGCAGTCTTGCCGACTCGCATCCGAACAGCGTCGTTCATGTCGACGTGCCCATCGGCGACGATCCCTACGCCACTGCAGCGCGAACTTTCACCGATTGGCAATCGAGCGGCATACTCGTTCGCGACCCGGCGCCGTCGTTCACCCTGTATCGCATGGAGTTCGTCGATGCCGCCGGGAGGCGTCGACGAACCGTCGGCGTCGTCGGTGCACTCGAGGTCGTTGACGAGGGATCCGGCGAAGTGCTCCCCCACGAACGAACCACACCGAAGGCAACGACGGACCGACTCGATCTCACCAGGGCAACCCGCGCCAATCTGTCACCCGTATGGGGGTTGTCGCTGCGCGAGCAGTTGAGCGACGCACTGCTGGCCAAGGGAACCCCGATGGGGTCGTTCGTTGACGACGACGGCGTCACCCACGGTATCGAGCGAATCGACGACCCCGATCGCGTCCGGTCGATTTCGCGACTCGTATCGAGCGCGCCGGTGCTCATCGCCGACGGTCACCACCGTTACGGCGTTGCCCGTACGTACCGCAACGAACGTCGCGCCGACGGCGACGGCAGCGACGCCGAAACCACGCTCACCTACGTAGCCGAATTGGTCGAGGATCAGTTGAGCATCGCCGCCATTCACCGTTTGTACCGGTCGATCACCGTCGACGAGCTGCGCGACGTGCTCGGCAAATACTTCGTCGTCGTCGCAGCAGGTCGGATCGGTGACGACGTCGTCGCCGAAATGGATCGGCGCGGCGCCCTGTGTCTCGTCGCACCGTCACTTGAATCGTGGTGGCTGTCACCCCGCGAGGGAGTCTTCGGCGAGTCGCGCAACCTCGACAGCGACCGACTCGAAGTGGCCCTGCGAGCGGTAGCTCACGACGTTGCCTATCAGCACGGCGTGACGGAAGTGTGCGACCACCTGCAGCACGGGCACGCCGAGGCGGCAATTCTCATCCGGCCGACGGGCATCGACGAGATCCGTCGCACCGCCGACGAGCGGTTGCTCATGCCCCCGAAGTCGACGTTTTTCACACCGAAGCTGCGCACGGGCATGGTGTTTCGCACCCTCGAAGAGTGACGCGTCGATTCGGGTTGCCGCAACTGCGGCCCATCGGCGATCAGTCGCCGAGTTCGGCGAGGCGATCCGTGACGTCGAAGTAGTCCGGGTCGACGGCGGCGACGCGCTGGAACAGTCTTTGAGCCGTCACCGTGTCACCGGCACGATCATGCAGATCCCCGAGCACGTACCACTCGAGAAGATGATGCGGCAGCGGACGCGCCGGCGGCGTGCCGTGCGTCATGATCCGAATCGCCGTCATCAACTCGCCCCGGTCGGCATACGACATTGCCGTCGACACGCGACCTTCGGCGAGGATGTCGGGACTCGGTGACAGCAGGCGCAATTCTTCCCACAATTGGTCGACTTTTTCGTACCGCCGCAGGGCGCGGTAACAGTCGATGAGCACGGGAAGGTTCGTCGCATCCGAGCGGTCATCACCGCGTCCGGCTTCGAGAAACTCTGCCGCTTCATCCCAACGGCCGAGCCGGTACGCGAGGCGTCCCGCCAGCACGTTCACCTCGGGGATCGAGCGCAAGTCGGTGAGCAGCGGAGCCACGAGACGCCGAGCCTCACCCCAACGCTCGGCGTCGTAACATTCGAGCGCCCGGGACAACTTGGCGCCGACTGCGGCTGCACGGCGCTCTCCCACACAGCGCGTCACCGCTTTTTGCAGCGCCGGCTCGAGATCCTTTGCCGGCCGTTCGGTGCGCTCGGCCTGCTGCGACTTGCCGCGGCGCCGTTCACGCACCGGACCGAGGTCAACGATCGTCTCCTCGTCGCGAACGGGCGGCTCGTACGCCTTGCCTTTCTTGCCGTACACGCGACCACCGACGCGGGCTCGCACCTCGGCGGCGCGACGCGCAGCCGCCGTTGCCGGCACGTCGCGTGCGTCGTCGCGTGAACCCCGACGATCATCCCGACGAGGGCACGGCTTAAGTTCGCCATCCCGACTCGGTCGAGCGTCCCGACCCGCGAACGCCGTGCGTTCGCCATCCCGACGCGG
>JBMTET010000004.1:0-78616 GCA_049433365.1 Ilumatobacteraceae bacterium
CCCCCCCCCCCCCCCGGCGCGACACAACGAGTGCCGCCGTGGCGCGACGTACGAGTCGTGAGGTGGCTGTTTCAGATCGCGGTGCTCTTGGCTGTCGTCGCGGTGCTGCTGTGGTTGTGGAACAACTACCGAGTGAGCACGTCCCGCAGCAGGATTCCGACGAATCTTCGCTTCTTGGACAACCCCAGCAGCTTCACGATCCCCGGCAACTCGCTCGATCAGAGCGCACCGGTTCGGCGGGCCTTCGTGCAGGGCATTCTGAACACCTTGCGAGTGTCGAGCATTGGAATACTTCTTGCTCTATTCGTTGGGACGCTGGTCGGAGTCGGGCGTCTGTCGAAAAACTTCATGGTTCGAATGCTTGCCACTGCATACGTGGAGGTCCTTCGCAACCTGCCACTCCTTTTGCTCCTCACTTTCATGAACCTGGCGGTTGTACTCCAGCTCTTTCCCCGTATCGAAGCAGCATGGATGCCTCTCGATCTGTTCGTCATCTCCAACCGGGGAATAGCCATTCCCTGGTTCGTGGGTTCCGGAAGAAATTTGTTGTTCACTATTGGAGCGGCACTTGCGGCATCATACGTAGTGGCCCGTGGATGCAAGTACTACGCCGATCGCACGGGAAAATCGGTGCGAAGTGTTCTCGTTTCGGCATCCGTATTCGTCGTGGTCATCGGTGCCGGCTGGTCGGTGTTCCGTTTCACCTGGACGATTCCGGAGTTGAGTGATCGTCGGTCCCTGGGTGGGCTTCGAATCGATCCTTCGTATTTCGCTCTTCTCGTGTCGTTGGTCATGTACACCAGTAGTCATGTCGCGGAAATCGTGCGTGGTTCCATCCTCGCCGTGCCGAAAGGGCAGGGCGAAGCCGCCGATGCCTTGGCACTCACCCCGGCCAAGAAAATGCAGATCATCATCCTTCCGCAGGCATTCAGAGTCGCCATGCCCGCTTTGGGTAATCAGTCGCTGAATCTAATCAAAAATTCATCGCTCGGTGCCGCGATCAGTTATTTCGAGATCACGCAGATTGCCCAGATCACGGTAGGGAACGGTTCACCTGCCGTTCCGGCGTTCACGCTCACCCTGGTGGTGTACCTCGTCATCTCGCTCGTAACGAGCCTCGTCATCAATGTATTCAACCGACGCTTGGCATTGGTGGAGCGATGAAGCGCTGGTTGCGTCGCAACCTCTTCCGTTCGTGGCGAGACGGAATCTTGACGGTGGTGTTTTCGGCGATTGCACTGTGGATCTTCTGGGTCGTCGTGCGATTCGTTGTAGTGACAGGGCGCTGGGAAATCATCGATGTCAATCTCAAACTTCTGCTCGTGGGGCAGTTCCCGTCCGAGTCGTTTTGGGCATTGTTCGGTGTGGTTTCCGCAACGACGTTTTGGGCAGCGGCTGCGCTTGGCGGCAGGGTTCGACGCGAGTCGCTGCCACGAAATCCAGGACATCGAATACTCGAGTTTGTGAAGCGGTTCGGCTTGCCGTTCGCCGTGGGGGTGCTTCTGGTGCTACTTGCCGGCCTCCGAGAGTCCGGCAAGCTGCTCGCACTGATGGCTGCGTCACTGCTCGTCGGCAGGTGGCTTGGCGCGAAGCGGCGAACTTGGGCGTCGCTGCAACGGATTCCCCGGTTGCTTTGGCAGGTTCTGCTCGCACTGCCCCCCGTGACGTTGCTCGTGTGTGCCATCGCAGTTGCTGACGTGCGTTTATGGGGCGGATTTCTCATCAATATGTACATCGCAGTAATCAGCATCGTGTTGTGCTTTCCGCTCGGAATTCTCCTGTCGCTCGGCCGGCGCTCAAGTTTTCCGATCATTCGCTTCGTGTGTGCGACGTACATCGAGGCTGTTCGTGGTGCGCCGTTGTTCGTGCTGCTCCTGCTTTCGGGGGTGGCACTCGATTTCTTCATCCCGGCCCAGCTCAATCCCGGTGCGGTATTTCGGTCCGTCACTGTGTTTACGTTGTTCACCGCTGCGTATCTCGCCGAAATCGTTCGCGGTGGGCTGCAGTCCATACCTCGCGGCCAGACTGAGGCCGCGCGTGCACTTGGGATATCCCCGACGAAAATCATTTTGCTCATTACGTTGCCCCAGGCGTTGCGCAACGTCATCCCGGCACAAATCGGACAATTCATCAGCCTGTTCAAGGACACAACGCTGGCCGGCGCGGCACTCAGCATCGTGGAGATGTTGAAAGTAAGCGAGGCCATCACCAAGCAGGATGCATTCTTTGGCCGCGGGTACATTTACGAAGTACTCGCTTTTTCGGGCCTGTTGTTCTGGGTCGGCTCGTACGTTATGAGCAAGGAAAGTCAACGACTCGAGAAGCGACTGGGGGTGGGCAAGAGATGAATCCGGACATCACATCGGATGCGACTCGGATATCAGGGGGGAGATCCGACGACGAAGCCATCGTCGTACTCGACGGGGTTCGTAAGCAATTCAAAGATTTCGTGGCCCTGAAGAACGTCAATTTCAGAGTGGGAAAGCAAGAAGTTGTTGTGATCATCGGTCCATCGGGGTCCGGCAAGTCGACGCTCATCCGCTGCATCAACAGGCTCGAGGAGCATGACGAAGGGCGTATTTTCGTGGATGGGACGGAGCTCACCACGGACATTCGAAACATTGAGGAGATTCGCCGGGAGACCGGGATGGTCTTTCAGAGCTTCAATCTCTTTCCGCATCTCACGGTGTTGTCGAATGTGGCCATCGGGCCGAGACAAGTCCGAAAGATGCCCAAAGCCAAGGCGGAGGAACTGGCGCGCGAACTTCTCGATCGGGTAAAAATCCCGGAGCAAGCAGACAAATTCCCTGCACAGCTGTCGGGCGGGCAGCAGCAACGTGTGGCGATTGCCAGAGCACTTGCAATGAAGCCAAAAGTAATGCTGTTCGATGAGCCGACGTCAGCCCTTGACCCCGAAATGATCAACGAAGTTCTCGATGTGATCAAGGAGTTGGCACGAGATGGCATGACCATTATCGTGGTGACCCATGAGATGGGTTTTGCCCGCGAAGTTGCAGATCGTGTGGTGTTCATGTCCGACGGTGAAATCGTCGAAGTCGGCACTCCTGGTGAGATTTTCGACCATCCGAAGGAACCCCGAACCCAGAAGTTTCTGTCACAGATTCTTTGAGATCGCCGGTTCCTGCGTGCGCGAGGAACGACCACCTGTATGCGGGCCCGACTTGGACCTCTTCGTGATTCATGTCGTGGCTGGAAGTCGCGGATGCGGTGTACGCCACTTAGCCTTGGCATCGTGCCCGTGATGTCGCGCAATTGGCGAAAGCGCTTACACGCTGCCGTGTTCAGTGCAGTGGTGGCCAGTGCTTGCGGTTTTTCGGACGGGGGATCGTCGCCGACCCGGTCGTCGATTGCAGCATCGTCGCCTGCGGCAGAGTCGGCTAGTGACACGGCGAAGCTGCGGTTCAACCTGACGGCCAACGTCATCGGTGGTGGATCTGTGGTGCTCGACGATGAGCTCGCGCGTCGACCCGTGGCGCTGTGGTTCTGGGCACCTGGTTGAGTCAGCTGCAACTTTGAGGCTCCCTCGGTCGAGGAGCTCGCAAATGAGTACGCGGGGAAAGTCACCGTGGTCGGCGTCGGCTGGTACGGCACGCAGGCCGCCTACGCCGAATTCGTCGAGCGGCACTCGTTGACGTTTCCGAACGTGGATGACAGCGACGGCAATTGGTACCAGCGCTTCTCGGTTACGTACCAACCGGCATGGGTGTTCGTGGAGTCGTCGGGGACGTTCACGTCACTTCTCGGCGTGCATGATGCACCCGATCTTCGGCAGCGGCTCGATGCGTTGTCGAGTGGTGACTGACCTGTTTCACGCACGCAGAATTACGGTGCGGCCCCGGAATGCGGATATTTTGGAAGCGCGAAGCTAAACGTTCTTGAGTTTGTCGCAGTTGTGTCGTTGGCAGCCATTTGGGCAACAACCGTTGGTGCGTCCCGCAACGACGACCAGGTACATGGTGGCATCAACGCCGGGAAAACGGTTCGAAGATCACGACCGAGACGACGCAGGTGTCGAGCGCAGGTGTCGGTCGCGCCGCAGGTGGCGCCAACCAAGGCGCCGCGCATTCGCAGTTGCTGGACGAGTCGCATCAAATGCGATCGGGTCAGGTGCGGAGTCCCAGAGGTCATCTGCTGTGGTTCCGTCGCGATAAGCAGCGCTGCATGGTGCGCAAATGATCCACGCAACACTTATCCGGGCAGCGCACCACGGGCATTGTCCGTACATTTGCGCTACTGTCAAAGACCGATGACCGCCCTGCTCGTTGGCTTGGCTGCGCTGATTACGTCGGGTGTCGGCACATTGGGTGGACTCGGCGGCGCAATCATGCTCGTGCCGTTGCTCGTATTACTCGGAATGAGTCCCAGTGAGGTGGCGCCGCTCGGATTGTTGTCGGTGGTCGCTGCGTCGTCGGCGGCAGCGCACCGCCAGATGCGCGAACATACGACCAACCACAGACTCGGCGTCGTTACCGAGTCGACCTCGACAGCCGGTGCGATCGTCGGTGCGTTCGCGGTCGGCGTCATTTCACAGGTTGCACTGACGTGGATTCTCGCATCGGTTGCAGTGGTTGCGGCGTTGGCCGGTGGCAAGCGCAAGGGTCAGCGCTGGCCGGTTGATCCGGATGCATCGCCCGCAGACGTTGGTGAGTGGATCGGATCCATGAACGGTGCGTATTCGTTGAACGGCGGCGTCGTTCCGTACACGCCAAAGCGCATCGGTGCGGGCTTGTTTGCCATGGGAGTGTCCGGAATCATCACGGGCATCTCGGGTGTCGGCGGCGGCTTCATCAAAACGCCGACGAATAGTGAGTTGATGCACGTTCCGGTGAAGGTGTCATCGAGTACGACGACGTTTTCGATCGGGATCACTGCAGCGGCTGCATTGCTGGTGAAGATCGTGCAGGGCGATCTCGACGTGCAACTCGGCGCCGCAGTGATTCTCGGTTCGCTCGTCGGCGGCATCCTCGGAGCGCGGGTTCAATCGCGCATGTCTCCAGTTCTCGTGCGCAAGTTTCTCTCGGTGTTGCTCATTGTCGTTGCTGTGATTCTCGTGGTGAGGGTGTTGTGACGTCGTCGCCCCGTGTGGATCCGACGCAGGCGAGCGCGGAGGAACGGATCGGTGTTCTCGTCTCTCGGTCGCTCATCGTCGTTGCCGTGCTTGCTTTGATCGGGCTCGTCGTTCCCGGCGCATCGTGGGTCGCCGGGGTGAGTGTCGGATTCGTCACCGCGATCCCGGTTCTACGGGTTGTGTGGCTGATTTTTCGCTGGTTGCGGATTCGCGACATGCGTTACGCGTGGGCGGGAGTGATCCTGCTTGCACTCATCGCCGTCGGCCCCGCACTCGCGTTGCTGTCATAGGCGCGCCGAATGTGCTGCTAAAGGTTCCCGATCAGGATTTCGGTCGTAGTGGCAGCAGCGTAAATCGAGCGGATTCCGTTGGTGTTGACCATGTCGTGCGAAACGTGTAGTTGTCGCCGCGAATGACGGTGGTGCGCCACTCGAGGGGTCCCGCATCGGATTCGGTGTATCGCTGCACGACGAAAATCGCTTGTTCGTCGTCGATGTCGAGGAGGCGGCGTTCATCGTCGTCGGGAATCCCGGGTCGGATGCGCTCCCATCCACGAACCGGTCGCAGTCCGGTCGTGCGCTCAAGTTCGCTGTACAGCGCCGTGTGCTCGAAGTCGCTGTCCAATAGAGCCCCTGTTTCCGGGTGGGGAAGCCACACTTCGTCGACGGCAAAAGGCACCCCGTCGGCGCGTCGCAAACGTCGCAGGTGAACGAATGTCGTGGAAGCGGCAAGACCCATCCGTCGGGCAACGTCGGCATCGCACACGGTGTCGAGTGCGAGCACTTCGCTGCGTTGAATATGGCCCTGATCCTCGATCGAACGAAACAGGCTGTACAGCGAACCCACCTGCTGTTCGAGGTTGATCGATTGAACGAAGCTGCCGCGACCTTTGTGGCGTGTGAGCTGGCCCTCGGCCTGCAAGCGTCGCACCGCCTCACGGGCGGTATGGCGACTCACTTTGTAGCGCAGCATGAGTTCGCGGTCGGTGGGAAACTGCGCGGCGAATTCGCCGGCGGCGAGGCGTTTGCGCAAGTCGGCAAGTACTTGCGCCCACAATGGCCCGCCGGAGCGTGACGGGCGAGACGAGCGTACTGCCACGAATGTCAGCGTGACGCGGTGACGTGACGGTGTTCGCCGTCGCCAACCGTGTGGCTGATCGCACTGCGCCGCACGTGCGCATCCCGCACGTTCAGGCCGACGAACAATCCGGTGATCGTGAGAATGGCGAGACCCGCACCGGACACCAGCATGACGAGTGCCGGGGCCGGACACGTGCCCGACACCGACCAACCGATGCCGAACAGCACGCCACCGACGACGTGGTGGCGCTGGGGGCGCGAGCGAGACAACGCCAACTCACCGGCAAGGGCGGTGCGGGCATGGCGACGCTCAAAGATCCACAACAGCGGAAGCGACGTTGCGATGGCCGCTCCCATGAGGAGGAACACGTCGAATTCCTTCAACAGCAGCATGTTGTGGATGGTGTTGTACTCGTGCAGATTTGCCGCAGCGAGCACGAAGCCGAATCCGGCACCGAAGAGCAAGCCGACGATCTTGAATGCCGCGGAGCGGTTCATATTGCACCTCCCGAGATCCAGCGGATGATGAACGTGGTGACTACCGCAGCAGTCATGAACGTGGCGGTGACGACGAAACTGGCGGGCGAGCGTTGCGCAGTTCCGCAGATGCCGTGTCCCGATGTGCAGCCGCCGGCCATGCGGGCTCCGTAACCCATGACAATCGCACCGACGAAAACGATGATGGCAACCCAGACAAGGGGCAACTCGGCGGTGAGCGCGTCGTATCCGGTGCGACGCACGACTCCGTCATCTTTGAGCACAACACCGATGAGCCCGCCGAGGGCGATGCCGACGAAATAAAACATGCGCCAGGTGACGGCTCCGGGCTGACGAGTCACCGTTTTGTAGGTCTCGATGTAGGCACCCGTGGCACCGAGTGGTTGATTGGCGAACATGAAGAATCCGAAGACGAGCAATCCGAGCGCGGGTCCCGCGAGGTACCACGGAAGCCTGTCCGGCAGCACTGCAGCAAGGCTGAGATTTGACATATGTCACAGCGTACCATAGATTTCGGAATGTCCGTACATTCCATGCGGCGCACCTAAGGTGGCGTCTCAGGAGGCTTCATCATGATGTTTTTTCGCCAGTACTACCTCGCCTGTTTGTCGCACGCTTCGTATCTCATCGGAGACACGTCGACCGGTCGCGCCGTTGTCGTCGACCCGCAGCGCGACGTTGCCCAGTACGTTGCCGACGCCAAGGAGCACGGACTGCGCGTCGAGCGGATCATCGAGACGCATTTTCATGCAGATTTCCTCTCCGGTCATCTCGAGTTGCAGGCGCTCACCGGAGCCGACATCACCTACGGAGTCGTCGGGGCCGAGCGCACCGAGTTTCCGGTGGTGGCGATGCGCGACGGAGAGCGGCTCACACTCGGCGAGGTGTCGCTCGAGGTGCGCGACACCCCCGGTCATACGCCCGAGTCGATTTCGGTCGTCGTCTACGAGTCGGGTGACACCCCGTACGGCGTGCTCACCGGCGACACGTTGTTCATCGGCGACGTCGGTCGTCCCGACCTGCTGTCGGCATTCGGTGCCAGCGCCGAAGATCTCGGCCGCCAGCTGTACCACTCGCTGCACCACAAGCTGCTCACGTTGCCCGACTCCACCAAGGTGTACCCGGCACACGGTGCCGGGTCGGCCTGCGGAAAGAACCTGTCAAGCGACACCGTTTCGACGATCGGCGAGCAGCGCCGCACCAACTACGCGCTCGCGCCGATGAGCGAAGACGAGTTCGTCAAGGTCGTCACCGAAGGTCAGGCCGCCGCGCCGCTGTATTTCTCCTTCGCCGCAGTGCGCAACCGGTTGAAGCGCGACGTTTTCGACGAGTCGGGCAAGACGGCAATGCTCCCGATCGACGACGTGCTGGCGGCTCAGCGCAACGGAGCGGTGATCATCGACACCCGAGAACCTGCCGACTTCGCCATGGGGCATCTCAAGGGTTCGATCAACGTCGGACTCAGCGGTCGATTCGCCGAATACTCGGGTGAAGTCGTCACGTCGGACACTCCGTTGGTGCTCGTGTGTCCCACCGGAACCGAGGACGAGGCACGCATCCGTCTCGGGCGCATCGGTTTCGACAAGGTGCTCGGCGCACTTGAATCACCCGAGGAAGCATTCGTCAGCCATGCGCAACACGTCGTGCAGGCGTCGCGACTCACCGTCGATCAGCTGCGCGAGCGACGTCAATCACTGAACAACCTGCAGATCGTCGACGTCCGCGGACCCGGCGAAGTGACGGCCGGTGTCGTGCCGACGGCGACGCTCATCCAGTTGCCGCAGCTCGTTACTCGCCTCGACGAACTCGATCCGGCAGTGCCCACGGTGGTGTACTGCGCGGGTGGCTACCGCTCGAGCATCGCCGCAAGCACGCTGCGCCAGCGGGGTTTCGCCGACGTGTCGGACCTCATCGGCGGATTCGGTGCCTGGCAGTCGGCAGGTGGCGACGTCGCGGTGCCCGAAGGCGCGCACTGAGCCATGGCCCGCTACGCGTTTCTCATCGATCAGGACACCTGCATCGGCTGCCATGCCTGCACCGTGGCGTGCAAGTCCGAACATGACGTCCCGATCGGCGTGAACCGCACGTGGGTGAAATACATCGAGAAGGGCGTATTCCCCGACTCGCGACGCTTTTACTCGGTGAACCGCTGCAACCATTGCGAAGATGCGCCGTGCGTGTCGATTTGTCCGACGACCGCGCTGTACAGCCGCAAGGACGGAATAGTCGACTTCGACGATTCGCGGTGCATTGGCTGCAAGTCGTGCATGAACGCATGTCCGTACGACGCGCTGTACATCAACCCCGACACGATGACGGCACACAAGTGCAACTTCTGCACGCATCGCGTTGAACTGTCGCTCGAGCCCAGTTGCGTCGTTGTGTGTCCGACGCAATCGATCATCGCCGGCGATCTCGACGATCCCAATTCAAAGATCAGCCAGATGATGGGCCGGTACGACACGAAGGTGCGGGCTCCCGAGCAGGGAACCAAGCCTCACGTTTTTTACAAGGGAGTCGACGAGGCGGCCCTTGATCCTCTGCGCACGCGGATCGAAGACGACGGCATGATCTGGGCCGACACGACCCCGGATCACCCGACGATTCCCGTGTCCACTCCGTCGATCGACGCCAACGTCGTCGCCCGCACCGCGTACACGACCAATCATCCGATTCCGTGGCGCAGCAAGGTGTCGTCGTATCTCGTCACCAAGGCGATTGCCGCCGGGTCGTTCATGGTCGCCGGATTGGCGGCGCTCGTCGGTCATGCCGACGAACGCGCCTTCGTCGGCTTCTATGCATCGATCGTCGGGCTCTTTTTTGCGGCGGTGACCGGTGCGCTGCTCATCTGGGACCTGAAGCAGCCGATGCGCTTCTTCTACATCTTCACGAAGCCCCAGTGGGGCTCGTGGTTGGTGAAGGGCTCGTTCATCTTGCTCGGCTTCGGTGCGGTGGGATCGCTGTGGTTCCTGGCAGCGGTACTCGACTCGGCGTCCACGGTGCGGCTGCTTGCCGTGCCGATGATCCTTCTCGGCGCGGGCACTGCCGGGTACACGGCGTGGCTGTTCGCCCAGTGCGAAGGGCGTGACTTGTGGCAGACGCCGTTGATGCTGCCGGTGCTGCTGTCGCAGGCGGTTGCTGCAGGTGCTGCGGCTCTCGTCATTCCCGCGGCTCTGTTCGACGTTTCCGACGGCCTGAGCAACGTGTTGTTGTGGAGTCTCTTCGGTGGTGTCATTGCCCAGCTCTTCTTCGTCGTCATCGAAATCACGGGACACGGATCGGTCTCCGTCGAAATGGCGACTGTGGCGATGGTGCGCGGACCGTTCCGCGGTCGGTTCTGGACGGGAATGGTCGTCGGCATGATCGGTGCTTCGGCCGTTGCGCTCGTTGCGGCAACCACGGGCCGTTTGGACGTTGCCGTTGTGGCCGCGGTGATGACACTCGTCGGCATGTTCGCCTACGAGGATGCGTTCGTGCGAGCCGGGCAATCGGTGCCGCTGAGTTGATGGTCGACAAGTCGGGGAGAGGGAGACACCATGTCGTTGCGAGATGATCTGACGGGAGCCGGCCGAGCCGAGTTGCAGCGACTGCTGTCGGGATCGTCGCTCACCAACTATCCGCCCGTCGAGAAATGGTCGGATTGGGTCGAATACGACTCCAAGGAATGGGCCCACGGCAAGAAGACGAAGCGTCGTTTCAGCCTCATCCCCACCACGTGTTTCAACTGCGAGGCTTGTTGCGGTTTGCTCGCGTACGTCGACAAGGACACGGGTGAGATCCAGAAGTTCGAGGGCAATCCGCATCATCCGGCCAGCCGCGGTCGCAACTGTGCGAAGGGTCCGGCAACCATCAACCAGGTACACGACGCCGATCGGATTCTGTATCCGCTGAAGCGGGTCGGCAAGCGCGGAGAAGGCAAGTGGGAGCGCATCGAGTGGTCGCAGGCACTCGACGAAATCGGCGGGCGTATCGGTCGTGCTTTCCGCGAGGGTCGCCACAAGGAGGTCATGTACCACGTCGGTCGACCGGGCGACGACAGTTACATGGAACGCGTTCTGCATGCCTGGGGACTCGACGGCCACAACAGCCACACCAACATTTGCTCGTCGGGCGCGCGAGTCGGTTACGCCGCGTGGATGGGGTTTGACCGCCCGTCCGGTGATCACGCCAACGCCAAGGTGATCTTCCTCATTTCGTCGCACCTCGAGGCGGGTCACTATTTCAATCCGCACGCACAACGGATCATCGAAGGCAAGATGCGCGGCGCCAAGGTGATCTGCGTCGACCCGCGCCTGTCGAACACCGCGTCGATGTCCGACTACTGGCTACCCGTGTGGCCGGGAACCGAGGCGTATTTGTGTCTGGCAATTGCCCGGCTGCTCATTGAGAACGGCACGTGGGACCGCGATTTCGTGCGTCGCTGGGTGAACTGGGACGTCTTTTTGCGTGAGACCCGCCCCGACCTCGAATGCACGTTCGACAACCTCGCACCGGCACTGCTCGATCTGTACTCCGACTACACACCGGAGAATGCGGAGCGCATCTGCGGTGTCGAGGCGCGCAAGATCCGCGAGATTGCCATGCACATCGGCCAGGCAGTGCCCGGCCGATTGTCGTCGCACAACTGGCGTGCGTCGGCGGCAGGCAACGAAGGTGGCTGGCAGACGTCACGGACGTTGTTCTTTCTCAACGTGCTCACCGGTTCGGTGGGCACGGAGGGTGGCACGAGCCCGAACGGTTGGAACAAGTTCATCCCCGTGCCGCCGAAAAATCCGCACCCGCACGGTGACTGGAACGAGCTCACGTGGCCGAAGGAGTATCCGCTCACGCACCACGAGTTGTCGATTTTGTTGCCGCACTTCCTCAAGGAGGGTCGCGGGGTACTCGACACCTATTTCACCCGGGTGTACAACCCCATTTGGACCAACCCCGACGGCTTCACGTGGCTCGAGGCTCTCACCAACGAAGACCTCGTTCGCTGCCACGTTGCTTTGACGCCGATCTGGAGCGAGACGGCGTGGTTCGCCGACTATGTGTTGCCGATGGGTGTCGCCTCCGAGCGACACGACGTTGCGTCGTACGAAACGCATCTCGGACGCTGGATCGGTTTCCGTCAACCCGTGATGAAGGTATGGGCCGAACAGAACGGCAAGAGTGTCGGTCGAACATACGAGGTCAATCCGGGTGAAGTATGGGAAGAGCACGAATTCTGGATCGATCTGTCGTGGCGCATCGATCCCGACGGTTCGCTCGGTATCCGCGAACACTTCGAGTCGATTACCAAGCCGGGCACACCGTTGTCGATCGACGAGTACTACGCGCACCTCTTCGAGCATTCGATTCCGGGGTTGCCGCAAGCCGCCGCGGCCGAGGGTCTCACGCCGTTGGCGTACATGCGCAAGCATGGTGCGTTTGCCATTCCGGGCAACCAGGAGCAGGTGCACGAACGGGTCGTCACCGCCGAGGAAGTGGCGAAGGCGGGCGCCGTACGCGACGGTGAGGGTGTCTACCGCGTACCGGGAACTGCCGGTATGCACTCGAGCATCGACGAAGTACACGGTCACATGCCGTTCATCGGTGACGGCTCGATCGGCGTCGACATCGAGGGAACGGTTCGCTTCGGATTCCCGACGCCGTCGCGCAAACTCGAATTGTTCTCGCCGACGATGCGCGACTGGCACTGGCCCGAGTACGCATTGCCGACGTGGATTCCGTCGCACGTTCACTGGGAGAACCTCGACATGGCTGCAGGGGAGCGCATTCTCCTGCCAACGTTCCGTCTGCCCACCCTCATTCACACGAGGTCGGCGCAGGCGAAATGGTTGGCAGAGTTGAGCCACGCCCATCCGCTGTGGATCCATCCCTCCGATGCCGAGGCACTCCACATTGATCCCAACGGCCTGGTGCGCGTGTCAACGCAAACTGGCTACTTCGTCATTCGCGCGTGGCGAACCGAGGGCATCCGCCCCGGAGTCGTTGCCGCGTCGCACCACATGGGACGTTGGCGTCTCGATGAAACGACAGGCACTCCCGGTTGGACGGCCGGTGTCGTTACGGTGTCGGGTCCGCAGGCCGCATACGGCGGTGGTGCGGCCTCGAGCGACGGGCGATGGCACATGCGCCAGGAGCACGGCACCCAACCGTTCGAGTCGCGGGATCGCGACTCGCAACGAGTGTGGTGGAGCGACGCCGGTGTGCACCAAAATCTCACCTTCCCCGTGCAGCCCGATCCGATTTCGGGCATGCACTGCTGGTTGCAGCGCGTCACGGTGTCTGCGGCCGAGCCCGGTGACAGATACGGCGACGTTGCCGTTGACACGGGCAAGTCGATGGAGGTATTCCGTGAATGGCTCGCAAAAACGCGACCGGCACCGGGTCCCGGAGGTTTGCGGCGACCGCTGCACTTTGCGCGTCCGGTGAAGCCACTCGCCGGGGCATATCGTCTGTAACGCGTGAGCATCGATCTCGCCGAGCGCGCCGAAGCGCGCGCCGGATTCGCTGCGCTGGCCGGTGCGCTCGTTCTCGGTGAGCCGGGGCCGGGTCTCGCCGAGCTCGTCGCCGGGTGGCCGTCACTCGCCGTTTTCGCCGACACGGCAACCGCGGTCGACTTCGAGCGGGTGTTCCTGCGCACCGTGCAGCCGTACGAGAGCGTTTTTCGCTCCGA
The DNA here is from genome assembly GCA_049433365.1 of Ilumatobacteraceae bacterium. Taxonomy (GTDB): domain Bacteria; phylum Actinomycetota; class Acidimicrobiia; order Acidimicrobiales; family Ilumatobacteraceae; genus F1-60-MAGs027. Next base: position 13,331 of record JBMTET010000004.1, read on the forward strand.
TGATGCGCGGCGTGGTGGGGCGGTTGCTGCGCGCGTCGCCGATGCGTATGCCGAAATCGAGTTCACCGAACACAGTGACGGCCGCTGGCGCGTTGCAGGCCCGGATCATCTCGGACTGCAGCTGCGCGCCCATGCCCACCTGGCGAGCCGAGAAGCTGCGGCGTGGCGCAGCGAACGTCCCGACGAGGCGGCGCAGTGGGTGGAGATGCAGCGTTCATTTTTCGCCGAGCATCTCGTCACGTGGTCCGAAGTCGCCCTCGATGCTTTGGCTGACGTCGCCGTCGGCACTCCGTACGCCGCACTCATTGCCGAAATTCGTACGTTCATCGTCGCCGAAGTCAGTCTTCTGCGGCCGGCTCCGCTGCTCGACACCCAGGTCGATCCCGGGTTCGACGCGGCGAACACCGATGGTGCCGCACCGGCGATGGGACCCTCGCGACTGGCGCGACTGATGCTGTCGGTCGCACGCAGCGGCGTGTGGTTGTCGACGGAACACATCGCCGAAGCCGCACATCGACTCGGATTTCCCTGGCGGCCGATGGACGGACGATCGAACCTGCCGCCGCTCGTCAGTGCCGCAGCCGAAGCGGGAGAGCTCGACGCGTTGCTGTCACCGTGGATCGCATTGGCCCGCGCGACGGCCGAGCGTCACGAAAAGCGTGGCGATGCGCAGCCCGGTGCCGAGATGGTCTGGCGTGACTATGCCCGGCGAGCGCAGCGGACCGCACTGATTCTCGACGCGGCACGCAGCGGTTCAGGCAACGCAGTTGATTCCGAGATGACGATTCGTATCGCCGGAGCCGATCTTTCGGCTGCGATCGACTCGTTGCAGGCGGCCGGATACGATGTCGAGATCATCGGCGAGTAATCTCGGCGCGATGAACGCCACGACCTCGCCGCGAGTCGTCGTGGTTGGTGCGTCGCTGGCCGGGCTGCGCACGTGCGAAGCACTGCGCCAGCAGGGATTCGCCGGCAGCATCACCCTCGTGGGTGACGAACCCGACGCCCCGTACAACCGTCCGCCGTTGTCGAAGAAATTCCTCGCCGGTGCATGGGGCGAGGACCGTTTGGTGTTGCGTCGCGCCGAGGACTATGTACCCCTCGACATCGAGCAGCGATACGGCGTTGCCGCCATCGGTGTTGACCGATCGCGCAAGCTGGTGCAGCTCGCCGACGGCGCAACGCTGTCGTACGACGCACTCGTTTTGGCCACCGGTTGCTCGGCGCGAACCCTGCCAACGTTTCCGCTCGGTCCCAAGGTGCACCGTTTGCGTACGCTCGCCGACGCGCGTCGACTCGCGCCACTGCTTGTTGACGGTGCCCGCGTCGTCATCCTCGGTGCGGGCTTCATCGGATTGGAAGTCGCCGCCACCGCCATGGAAAAGGGCTGTTCGGTGACCGTGCTCGAGGGTCAGTCGGCTCCGCTCATCCGTGCGATCGGCGCGTCGCTCGGTGCGCGTATCGCCGACATGCACCGAGCGCGGGGTGTCGACGTTCGCTGCGGTGTCAACGTGTCGGGGCTCGTCGGGGTTGATGCGGCGGTGTCCGGCGTGCAATTCGCCGACGGAGGCACGCTCGATGCCGACGTCGTTCTCGTCGGAGTCGGTGCAAGTCCGAACACCCAGTGGCTGGACGAATCGGGTCTCACCGTGCAAGACGGCATCATGTGCAACGAATATCTGCAGGCCGACGGTGACGGGGTGTTTGCCGCCGGTGACGTGGTGCGGTGGCCGAACTCGGTGTTTCCCGAGGAACCCACGATGCGTGTCGAGCACTGGACGAATGCCACCGAGCAGGGCGTTGCAGCAGCTCGAAACGTCATTTCTTTTCTGGCGGGAGATGCGCTCACACCGTTCAGCACCGTGCCTTTTTTCTGGAGTGATCAGTTCGATTTTCGGGTGCAATTGATGGGTCGGGCGTCGGGTGACGATGACACACGGGTCATTGATGGTGACCTCGAATCAGACGTCTTCGCCGTGGCGTTTTCCCGCAACGGCATCATCCGTGGAGTGCTGGGTGTCGGCACACCGAAGATCGTCATCGGCGCCAAGCAGTTCGTTGCGCGACGGGCCACTCTCGACGACACCATCAGTGGACTCGTGGGCTGATTCGACGTGCAGCACATACTCGTCATCCCCGGCAGTCTTCGAGCGGCTTCGTACAGCGCGGCGGTCGCCCGGGCCGCGTGCGCCCTCGAGGTTGAGGGGGTGTCCACCGAGTACTTCGATGCCGTGCGCGATCTGCCGATCTACGACCAGGATCTCGATCGGGATCCGTTGCCCGCTGCGGCGGCACGCCTGCGTCAGCGCATTGCCCAGGCCGACGGACTGTTCATCGTCACACCTGAGTACAACTACAACATTCCCGGTGGTTTGAAGAATGCAATTGACTGGGCGTCGCGTCCGTTCGCCGCGCACTGCCTGCTCGACAAGAAAGTTGCGGTCGTTGGTTGTGCGCCCGGATTTCGAGGTGGCAAAGCCTCGGTTGACTACCTGCGATCGGTGGTGCCGCAGTTGAAGGGACAACTCGTCGGCCCCGAGGTGCTCTTTCCGGCGATCAACACTCTCGTTGACGATGCAGGCAACGTTGATGCTTCGGTGACCCGGCGTCTACGTGATGTGCTCGTCGATTTTGCAACCTGACGGCATTTGATCCTCGACCGCGGTCGTCGATCGATCGTTGACCGGCAGAATCCCGGTCGGCTTCAGGAGAGCGTGCTGCTGATGAGGCGCAAAAACTCGCTGCGTGTCACCTCGTGCTGGAACGCGCCATCGAATGCCGACGTGGTCGTCACGGAGTTCTGCTTCTCGACGCCGCGCATCATCATGCACAAGTGCTTGGCTTCGACGACGACGGCGACGCCCATCGGGTCGAGGGCGGTACGAATGGCGTCGCGAATCTGGTGGGTGAGGCGCTCCTGCACCTGCAGGCGCCGTGCGCACGCATCCACGACTCGAGCCACCTTCGACAGTCCCGTGATGTAGCCGTTCGGGATGTAGGCAACGTGGGCTTTGCCGAAGAATGGGATCATGTGGTGCTCGCACATGCTGTACATCTCGATGTCCTTGACGACGACCATCTCCGCAACCTGCTCCTCGAATCGTGCACTTTGCAAAATGGCGACCGGGTCGAGATCCATTCCCTGGGTGAGGAACTGCATCGCCTTGGCAACGCGCTCGGGAGTCTTCAGCAGTCCCTCACGGCCGGGGTCCTCGCCGATGAGTCCCAGGATGTTGCGGTATGCCGACGCGAGACCCTCGGTCGTCTTCTGGTCGTACTCGTGCACGAGTTTGTATGCCATGGCTGCCTTTCGGAGGGTTATGCGCCGTTCGAGACGGGGTAGTGAACGAAATTGCGCGGCGTCTCGCCGAGCGTGATGTGTACGTCGAGATGGGCGGCAATGTGCGGCCGGAGCAGGTCGTAGATGACGATCGCGATGTTTTCCGCAGTCGGATTGACGTTGCGGAACTCGGGGACGTCGACGTTGAGGTTCTTGTGGTCGAGACGGTCGAGAACTTCGCGTTTGACGATCGCGCTGAGGTCACCGAGATCGATGACGTATCCGATGACCGGATCGAGTGGACCCGTGACCCGAACGATGAGTTCGTAGTTGTGGCCGTGAAACGAAGGATTGTTGCACTTGCCGTAAATGCGTGCATTGTCGGCCTCGGTCATCGCCGGGTTGTGGATGCGGTGCGCCGCATTGAAGTGTTCGTGCCGGGTGACGGCAACGCGGGGCGCATCCGTGGATGACGGCATCAAGTGTCAGGCTACGAGACGATCTTCACGCCACCACCCGGGTGCGTCGTGATCCACCGCTGCACGTCGTAGACGGCGGCCGGGGCGGGAACCGCGAGCACCCATCCTGTGACCGAATCGTGACGACCGTCGATTGCGTCGAGTGCCACTCGTGCGACGTCGTGTGGTTGGAGCACCGAGGACTTGCCGTCGACGGGAGGAAGTGAATCGGGCAGTAGGCGGCGGTGCAGCGGGGTGTCGACGACTCCGGGCGCGACGGTGAAGGCGCGGATTCGGGCGTCGGCACCCTCGGCGGCGGCGACGACGGTGAGTAAATGCAATCCGGCCTTGCTCGCTGCATAGGCAAAGAAGCCGGGAAACGGATCGAGTTGCGCCAGCGATGACACGTTGATGATGCATCCTCCGCCTTGCGCGACGAGCGTCGGCCACAGCGCGTGAATTGCGGCGGCGGGTGCGGTGAGATTGAGGTCAATCGTGCGCTCAAAAGTCTCGGGTGTGGTGTCGGTGATCGTTGCCACTTCGGCCGTGCCGGCATTGTTGACGAGGACGTCGATGCGACCGTGGCGCCCCGCGACGTTGTGCAGCGATGCAACGAGCAACGAATGGTCCGTGACGTCGAGGGGGAGCGGTTCGAAGCGCTCGCCGAGAGATGTGCGCATGCCGCGCAGGGCGGTTTCGGAGCGCGCGATACCGACGACCGTGTCTCCTCGTGCCACGAGTGCATCACAAATCGCCGCACCGATCCCGGTCGATGCTCCGGTGACGACGGCGATCATCGGTGCTGCTCAGTCGTCGCCGGTCTCATAAAACGAGTGTTCCACACCCGTGCGTCGCTCGCGACGATGCGCGACGATCGCCAATGCGACGACGACGAGCGCGATCGCAACGAGAACTGTGACGGTGATGTCGTCGCCCGCCTGTCGAACTGCCAGAAGTGTGCGTACGTTCGTGACGACGACGACGCCTCCGATGAGTGCACCGAACGGGGCATGGGGTAGTCGTCCGGCGAGGTGCGCGGCAAACGGCGCCATGAGAACTCCCCCGAGCAGGAGTCCGGCGACGACTTCCCAGTCGACTCCGGCGGTCGCGGATCCCAACAGAAATCCGCCACTGGCGGCGACGGCGACGAAGAATTCGGCGGCACTCACGGTGCCGATGACGGTGCGCGGCTGCGAGTTCGTAATCGTGAGCAACGTCGGCGTGGTGATCGGACCCCAGCCGCCGCCACCGGATGCATCGACGAATCCGGCAACTGCTCCGAGGGGAACGAGCGCGGCGGACCGCGGCCGCCGGGTGACAGTGCCGATGGTTCGCACACCCAGCCCGAAGCGCAACAGCAGTACGAGTCCGAGAATGACGAGCAACACGGACATCCACGTTCGCGCACCGTCGAGTGAAATTCGTGACAGCACGGTAGCGCCAACGAACGCTCCGACGGCTCCCGGAGCACCGATGCGAACGGCGATGCCCCAGTCGACGTTGCGTGCCCGCCAATGCGATGCGCCCGATGCAAACGTCGTTCCGAGTTCGGCGAAGTGCACCGCAGCAGATGCCGCGACCGGGGTGGAACCCACCGCTACGAGCAGGCTGCTCGACGTGATGCCGAATGCCATTCCGAGCGTGCCATCGATGAGTTGTGCGATCGCTCCGATGAGCAGGAAGATGACGATCGCCACGACCGTTCACGGTAATCTCGGTGCGACAAGGAGGGCGGCATGCACGCTGAACAATTGGAACGAATGCGCACGGGCAAAGGCTTCATCGCCGCACTGGATCAGAGCGGTGGCAGCACACCGAAGGCGCTGAAGTTGTACGGCATCGCCGACGGATCGTGGAAGTCCGATGAGGAGATGTTCGACCTCATCCATGCGATGCGCACTCGAATGATGACGAGCCGGGCATTCGACGGTCGCCGGGTTCTCGGGGCGATTCTGTTCGAAGGGACGATGGATCGGAGCGTCGAAGGTTTGGGTAGCGCCGCCTACCTGTGGTCGAAAAAGAACGTCGTGCCGTTTCTCAAGGTGGACCAGGGCCTGGCCGACGAAGCCGACGGTGTGCAGGTGATGAAGCCGCTCACGAAACTCGACGGTTTGCTCGACCGCGCGGTGGCCAACGGAATCTTCGGCACGAAGATGCGCTCCGTCATTGCCCACGCCAACGCGGCCGGGATCAAGAAGGTCGTTGCCCAACAGTTCGAGGTGGGGCGTGCGATTCTCGGCAAGGGTCTCGTGCCGATCATCGAACCGGAAGTCGACATCAAGAGTCCGACGAAGGCCGAGGCCGAGAAGATCCTGCGCGACGAGTTGCTCGCCGAGCTTGATCGGCAACCGTCGTCGCAGCCGGTCATGTTGAAACTCACGCTGCCGAGCGAGACGAACTTCTATTCCGAGCTCGTCGCACACCCCGGTGTGCTGCGCGTCGTTGCGCTGTCGGGGGGCTATTCGCGCGAGGAGTCCAACCGAATGCTCGCGGCGAACAACGGTGTCATCGCCAGTTTCTCCCGTGCTCTCACCGAAGGGTTGTCGGCACAGCAGTCCGATGCCGATTTCGACTCGACGCTCGACGCAACGATCGAAGACATTTATCGAGCATCGATTACCTGACGTGCACGTACCGCATCCCGGGTGCTTCGAGTCGTGACGCGCCAGCCGCCGTCGTCCACCGCACGTCTCGACGAATCGGGATTGCTGCTGCGGCGTTCGTGGGGTGCGTGTCTCGCCGGAGCGTGTTGCTGTGAGTTGCGCATCGAGCGCGCAGAGATAACGAAAGTTCGGATGTCCACGGCTCGCGACGTGAGTCGTGGATTGTTCATTCGCGTGATGGGTACGTACCTGTGGCCGACGATTGCGATGGGGTGGTTCACGCGCCGAAAGATGTCCAAACGCTGGGCATGGGTGTGGCTCGTGCCAAAACAACCCATCGTCGTCATCGAGACCTCGCGCAACCGACCGTCACTCGTCGCAGTGCCGCTGTCGTGGTTCGGTGCCGGCGGTGTCAGCCCGTCGGAGTTGTGAGCAAGTCGCCGGCAAGGACGCAATCAAGCGCCCGGTGAGCGCTTGATTGCGGGCGGCGGAGAGTCGGGTGGATACACCGCCGACAGTGAGCCCCACCAAATCCAGCGTTGGCGAGTCGTTCCCCGAGGTGTACAAGTGACGATGGTGATCAATCGCGGAGTCGCATCGGGTGTCGAACGAAGCGCGGGATCCGGAACGGGGTCGAGCACCCACGTCGACTTCGGTGTGACGATGCGCTGACGGGTGAGCCGGTAGACGAACCATGCCGCGTCGGTGCGCACGATGAGTTCGTCACCCTGGGGCAGCGCGGGCAGCCGTAATGGCGCTTGTGGGCGTGGTGAAAGCGACGGGTGGGGCAACGATGAGCGATGCGCCAATGACCAATGCCGGCAGTCGTCGCATCAACCACCGCCGCGCACCGCGACCGCGATGCCGTTTGCGCACGGCACGTGTCGACGACATGGAGCGGGTGACGGGAATCGAACCCGCATAACCAGCTTGGAAGGCTGGGACTCTAGCCATTGAGCTACACCCGCGGGCGACCGCCATGCTAGCGATCGGCAACAATTGAGAGATGGAGATTTTTGAAACACCATTGCCCGGAATTGGCATGCGCTACGAGTTTGACACGAACGCCGGTCGGCGCGTGGGCGTTGTCGTGCATCGGGACGGCCATCGTGACCTCGTGGTGTATCGCGCCGACGATCCCGATGCGTGCGAGGGGAATCTCGAGCTCACGCAGAGCGAAGCATCGTCGCTCGTGGAGCTGCTCGGTGGTACGCGAATCACCGAACGACTGGGGGATCTGCACCATGAGGTGCAGGGCTTGGCGATCGAATGGGTGACGGTGCCGAGCGGAGCGCGACTCGACGGTCGTTCGATCGGTGAGGGACGCATTCGCACGACGACTGGTGCATCGGTGGTCGCCGTAATGCGCAATACGGTTTCACATCCCGGTCCCGGACCGGAATTCATTTTGCAGGCGGGCGACATCGTGCTCGTCATCGGAGGGATCGAAGGGGTCGAGTAGGCGCGACGGTTGATCGTCGGCTGATGCACATCGACGTCGCGCTCATCGAACTCGGCGTCATCATGCTGACGCTGGCTGTCGTGGGTCGAATTGCGGCGCGTATCGGCCTGCCGACCATCCCGTTGTTCCTGCTCGCCGGGCTCTTCTTCTGTGATGGTGGCGTCTTTCCCGTCACCGAGGCGAGGGATTTCGTCGAAGTCGGCTCATCGTTGGGTGTCGTGTTCTTGCTGTTTATGCTCGGCCTCGAGTACACGCCCGTCGAACTTCGCCAAAGCCTGCGGCGCAATGCGCCGGTGGGAGTCCTCGACATCGTGTTCAAAGCAACACCTGGCGTTGTTGCTGCTGCACTAATTCTCGGTTGGGGGCCACTCGCCGCCGCGGTGCTCGGTGGGATCACGTACATCTCGTCAACCGGCATCGTCGCCAAGTTGCTCATCGATCTGAAGCGCCTTGGCAACCGGGAGACACCCACTGTGTTGTCGGTTCTCGTACTCGAGGATCTCGTAATGGCAATATTCTTGCCGGTCATCGCCGTTCTGCTCGCAAGTGGTTCGGTGACAAGCGGTGTTATCTCTGGCGTGGCTGCGGTGCTAATCGTCGGCGCAGTCCTGCAGTTTTCCCCCTACGCCACGAGTCACGTCAACCGTCTCGTTGACTCTCATTCCGCCGAGTTGCTTCTCTTCACGCTGCTCGGCTTGGCCACGGTTGTTGCCGGACTTGCCGAGCGCGCCAACGTGTCCTACGCCATCGGGGCGTTCCTCCTCGGCATCGTGTTGTCGGGTCAGGTTGCCGAGCGAGCGCGCGAGATGCTCGTGCCTTTGCGCGACGCTTTCGCCGCGCTATTTTTCGTCAACTTCGGTTTGGGAATTGATCCGGCCAGCCTTCTCTCGGTGGCCGGACCGGCCGGCGCTTTGGTGGCAGTCGGAGTCGTCAGCAAATTCGCAACCGGTTGGATCGCGGCGCGCCGAGCCGGCTCCGCAATCGCGGGGGCGCGGCGGGCCGGAGTGACGCTCATTGCGCGGGGCGAGTTTTCCATCGTCCTCGCCGGCATCGGAGTTGCCGGGGGGATCACGTCGGACCTCGGGACACTGACCATGGCGTATGTGCTCGGGCTGGCAATCGTCGGATCACTTGCTACGCGGCTCATGCGCTGACCGGGGAACGAGTACATCTGCGCGACCGGGTTGTCGGCGATGAATCGCTCAGGTTTGCAGGCTCTTCACCTGCAGGAACTCCTCGAATCCGTACGACCCCATCTCACGGCCGACGCCCGACTGCTTGTAGCCGCCGAACGGCGCATTGGGGTTGAACCCACCGCCGTTGATTTCGATCTGTCCGGCGCGAATCTTGGCGGCGATGGAGCGTGCTCGCTCGGGTGACGCGGCCCAGACGCCGCCCGCGAGCCCGTACACGGTGTCGTTGGCGATGCGTACGGCATCCTCTTCGTTCTCGTAAGGCATGATCACGAGCACCGGACCGAAGATTTCCTCGCGCGCGATCGTCATGTCGCCGGTCACTTCGCTGAACACGGTGGGCTGCACGTAATAGCCGTTCGTTAGATCCGGGGGAACGTCGGGTCCGCCGACGAGCAACTTTGCGCCTTCGTCGATGCCCGCGCGGATGAACCCGCGGACGCGATCCTGCTGTGCAGCCGAAGCGAGCGGACCGAGTTGGGTGTCGGGTGCGAACGGATCACCGACGGTCATTTTCGCCGCCGTTGCCGCGGCGATCGCTTCGGCCTCCGCGAGTCGTGAACGGGGGACGAGCATCCGCGTGAGCGCCGAGCACGTCTGTCCGCTGTTGAGGAACGCCTTGCCGACGCCCGAACTCACCGCCTTCGCGAAGGTCTCGGTGTCGAGGTCGTCGCAAATGACGTTCGGCGACTTGCCGCCGAGTTCGAGTGCGACCTTTTTCATGGTGTCCGCGGCAACTGCGGCGACGCGCTTGCCGGCCCGGGTGGATCCGGTGAACGACACCATGTCGACGAGCGGGTGTGCGGCGAGTGCCTCGCCGACGACCGGTCCCGTTCCCGTGACGAGATTGAAGACGCCGCGCGGTAGTCCGACCGCGTCGACAACCTCGGCGAGAATGAATGCATCGAGCGGCGCCACCTCGCTCGGTTTCAGCACGACGCAGCAGCCGGCGGCGAGTGCGTAAGCCACTTTGCCGGCGATTTGGTGCAGCGGGTAATTCCAGGGCGTGATGCACGCGACGACACCGATCGGCTCGCGCACGACGACGGAGTTGCCGATGGTGCGTTCGTACTCGAACGACGTGGCCACACTCGCCGCCTGGCGGAACGAATTGACCGGAAGGCCAACCTGAATGAGCTGGCTGAGGATACGACTCATTCCCGTTTCGCGCGACATGACGTCGGCGAGTTCGTCGGTGCGCGCGGCGAGACCGTCGCCGATCTTGGTCAGCCACTCGGCACGTTGCTGTGGTGAGAGATTCGACCACGCGGAAAATGCTGCGGTGGCCGCCCGCACCGCCGTGTCGACGTCCCCGGCGTCGCAGGCGGGGATGCGTGCCATGACCTCGGCGTTCGTGGAATCGAAGACCTCGAGCGCAGCCGTGCCGTGCGGGGTGGTCCACGTACCGTCGATGTATACCGTGTCGCGAGTGATCATGGCGCCACCCTAATTCGGCGTGACATTCGGCAATTCGGGGCACCGAGGTGATCGGACGCCTAGCGTGGGCTGCATGAGTGGCGCCATTTTGGACGTCGACCTGCTGGCCTTTGAGCGCGGCGATGCGGCCCGCAAACGGGCAATCGTCGACGGTGTCATGCGCAGCCTGGCGACGGGATTCGTTTATTCGTCCCACGATCTCTCCGAGAACATGCTCGACACCACGTACGGCATGCTGCAGGAGTTCTTCGACAAGACGACAGAGGAGAAGCGGCGGTTCATCGCCACCGGCGCCAACGGGCAAACTGGGTACACGGGTGTGCTCGTCGAGACGGCCGAGTCGAGCGACAAACCCGACTGGAAGGAAATGCTCAACTGGGGGCGCGAGCTTCCCGCCGGCCATCCGATGAAGCGCAAGTACCCGCAGGCGTACCCCGATCAGATGTTGCCCGAAGCTGCAGTGCCCGGGATCACGAAAGTGCTCGACGAATTTCACGACGCGATGTACGACCTGCAGCGGAGATTCCTGCGAATCATCGCCGTCGGTCTCGGTTGCCACGAGGACTTCTTCGACGCGATGGTGCGAGATGGGTGCACCCTCAACCGGGCAATTCGTTACCCGAGCATGAAGAACGCACCCGAAGGTGGACACGTGTGGGCTGCTGCACACGGAGATATCAACCTCATCACCGCACTTCCGCGTGCCACGGCAAAGGGTTTGCAGGTTGAACACGAGGGCCGCTGGATCGACGCGTTGCCCCCGGCCGGTCACGTCATCTTGAATACGGGCATCATGCTCGAGCGCCTCACCAACGGGATCATTCCCGTCGGCTGGCATCGCGTCGTCGCCGATCCGGATTTCGTCGGTGAGCGATACAGCATCGTGCAGTTTCTGCATCCGACCCCGGCGACGATCCTGTCGCCGTTGCCGACGTGCGTCACCGAGAAGAACCCGTTGCGGTTCACGACCATGTCGGCCGCCGATGCGCTCGACGAGGTGATCTACCGGATCAATCTCGTCGAAGACGGTCGCCGGGTGTAGCGCCGCGTGCGCATCGGCATTCTCACCGGTGGTGGTGACTGTCCCGGTCTCAATGCGGTGATTCGTGCCGTGGTGCGCAAGGCCCACGGCGTACTTGGCCACGAAGTCGTCGGTTTCTACGACGCATGGGATGGTTTGCTCGAGCGACGTTACGAATTGCTCGACGTGTCATCGGTGCGCGGAATCCTTCCGCGCGGAGGGACGATTCTCGGAACTCGTCGGGGCAGTCCGCTCGATCATGCCGACGGTGTTGCGCGCACCCGAACAGCCATAGACGAACTCAACCTCGATGCGCTCGTCGTGGTGGGGGGCAACGGATCGCTCACCGTGGGTTCGATCCTCGCCGATGATCACGGTCTGCCGATCGTCGGGGTACCGAAAACGATCGACAACGACGTCGTGGGAACCGATGCCACATTCGGCTTCAACACCGCGGTGCAGATCGCGACGGACGCGATCGATCGCTTGCACACCACGGCCGAAAGTCATGATCGCGTCATCATCGTCGAAGTCATGGGGCGTGATGCCGGATGGATTGCGCTGAACGCGGGTATCGCCGGTGGTGCAACCGCGATGGTCGTTCCGGAGGTTCCGTTCGACATCTCCGAGGTGGCGGCAACGGTCGCCCGGCGCCATCATCGTGGGCGATACGCATCGGTTCTCGTAGTTGCCGAAGGAGCAAAGCCGCGCCCGGGAACGATGCAGATGCCCTCGATTCCACTCGATTCGTTGGGTCGTGAGATTTACGGCAGCGTTGCGCATTCGGTTGCCTATGCAATGGCTCCGGAGATCTCCCGACTCACCGGATACGAGGCGCGCGTCGTGCAGCTGGGCCACGTGCAACGTGGTGGCACGCCCACCGCGTACGACCGTGTGTTGTCCACGCGATTCGGTCTCGCTGCGGTCGATGCAGTGGTCGACCGCGCCTGGGGGGACATGGTCGTGTTGCGATCGGGGCGCATCGAGCGGGCGCGCATGGCGCTCACGCGAGGTCGTTCGCGAACGATCGACCTCGAAGTGTTCAGCGACGTCGCGTCCACATTTTTCGGCTGATCACGTCAGCTCGGTGGCCCGAACTGAGTTGTTTCCACGTCAGTTCGGTGGCCCGAACTGACGGTCACCCGCGTCACCGAGGCCGGGAACGATGAAGGCATTTTCGTTGAGGTGGCTGTCGACCGATGCCGTGACAATGTGCAAGTTGAGCCCCGTCGATTCGAGGTGGCGGATGCCCTCGGGTGCGGCAAGCACGCAGGCAACGATGATCGTTCCGCCGGCGCCACGTGCGGCGAGCAGCGAACACCCGTGAGCCAGTGAACCACCGGTGGCGAGCATCGGATCGAGCACGATGCAGGTGCGGCCACCGAGATTCGACGGCAGCTTCGCCACGTATTCGCTCGGTTCGTGGGTGTGCTCGTCGCGCTGTACGCCAACCACGGCGATATCGGCATCGGGGAGCAGCTCCATTGCCGCCGGCAACATCCCGAGACCGGCGCGCAGGATCGGCACGAGAACGGGTCGACTTGCAAGCATCGCACCGGTTGTCGTCGCGAGTGGCGTCGTCACCTGACGCTCGCTCACCGGCACGTGCTTCGTCGCCTCGGCGACGACAACGAGAGACAACCGGCGCATCTCAGCGCGAAAGATCTGGTTCGAAGTGTCCTGGTCGCGCAGGTGGGTGAGTGCTTCTTGCGCAACGGGGTGGGAGACGACTGTGACGGTGACGGGCATGCATCCATGATGCCCCATGGCGGCACGTCGCCATGTCGCCACGGCGCCATGTCACCATGGTCCCGAAGTAGCCTCGGCGCGTGTCGGGTGACGTGCGCATCGAAACGGTACGCGACCGGATCGGAGCCGAATTGGTGGGGATGCTCTTCGACGATGTGTGGGGGGTGAAGAACATGGTCCCCACCGAATTGATCATCGCCGTTACGCACACCGGCGGCTACGCGTCCGTGGCGCGACGGGACGGTGGTGTCGTCGGCGCAGCTTTCGGGTTTCTTGCCCATTACCACGACGGGCGTGCTTCGTTGCACTCGCACGCCACCGGGGTATTGGCACGTGCGGCCAACGTCGGAGTCGGAGAAGCATTGAAAATCCACCAGTGGCAGTGGGCGAGCGAGCGAGGTCTCGAGGCGGTGACGTGGACGTTCGACCCGCTCGTACGGCGCAACGCGCATTTCAACCTCGTCAAACTTGGTGCCGTGGTCGTCGGCTATCACGAGGATTTCTACGGTGCAATTCACGACGGCATCAATGCCCAGGAGCGCACCGACCGATTGATGGTGTCGTGGGCCGTTGGTGCCGCAGTTCCGCATGGTTGCCATGTGCAAGGCAGCGACGACGCAGAGCGAATCGACATTCCCGACGACATCGAAGCGATGCGGTTGGGTGACCGCCGCGCAGCGCACGAGTGGCGCGAGCGCCAGCGCGTCGCGTTGCGGCGCTGCTTCGAGTCGGGCCGCACGATCATCGGTATGGATCACGAAGGCCGTTACGTCACGGGTGATCCGTCGTGACCAACGCCCGGATCGAAGCGGTGGAGATTCGTCGGGCTCGCATCGAACTCGTGGCGCCATTTCGCACCTCGTTCGGAACCCAAACCCACAGAGATTTGCTCTACGTCCGTTTGCGCGGAAACGCGGCCGACGGGTGGGGGGAATGTGTCGCGATGAGCGACCCGCACTATTCGAGTGAGTGGGTCGACGGCTGCGAAGAGGTCATCCGTCGTTTTCTCCTGCCGATGATCTCGACACGGACGACGGCGGAGGAGTTCGTCGACAAGGCGCGGTCGATTCGCGGCAACAACATGGCCAAAGCGACCCTCGAAGCAGCGCTGCTCGATCACCAGCTGCGCGCCGAAGGTCGCTCGCTGGCGTCGTACTTGGGTGCATCGCAGTCGCGGGTGCGCAGCGGAGTGTCGGTGGGCATCCAGCCGTCAATCGATGCGCTCGTCACGGTGGTCGGCAGTTACCTGGCCGTCGGCTACGAGCGGATCAAGTTGAAGATCGAGCCGGGCCACGACATCGAACCCGTGCGGGCCGTGCGTCGCGAATTCGGCGACGATCTCTTGCTGCAGGTGGACGCGAACGCTGCGTACACGGTGTCCGACGCTGCCCATCTCGCGCAACTCGACCAGTTCAATTTGCTGCTCGTCGAACAACCGCTCCCCGAGGAGGACGTAGTCGGTCACGTCACTCTGGCTGCGGCGATGCGCACGCCGGTGTGTCTCGACGAATCGATCACGTCCGTCGAGGTGGCTCGTGGCGCCCTCGACATCGGTGCCTGCAGCATCATCAACATCAAGCCGGGTCGCGTCGGCGGATACATCGAGGCGCGCCGTATTCACGATTTGTGCGTCGAACGAAACGTGCCGGTGTGGTGCGGGGGAATGCTCGAAACCGGAATCGGTCGTGCGGCCAACCTCGCGCTTGCCGCGATGCCCGGGTTCACGCTGCCCGGTGACACGTCGGCATCGGCACGCTACTTCCACCGCGACGTCACGACCCCGTTCGAATTGCGCGACGGGTGTCTCGACGTGCCCACCGGACCGGGAATCGGTGTCGAGCCGATCATGGACGTCCTCGACGCAATGACGACGCGCATCGACACGCTCACGGTTCACTGAGCCGCGGGCTCGCTCGCTGGTCGGGAAGGGGGGACTTGAACCCCCGGCCTCCTGGTCCCAAACCAGGCGCGCTGCCAACTGCGCCACTTCCCGGCACGCCCAGTGTACGAGCGCAGGTTCGCAGGAGATCGTTATCGCGCGGCCACTGTCGCGACGGCATCGAGCAAGCGCTGTACGTCGTCGTGTTCGACATATCGAGATACTCCTGCGCGCACGACGCCGTTGGGTTGGCCGAGTTGTGCAACGACGTCGACGGCGTACGAGTGACCGGACCACACGGCGATGCGCCGCTCGGCGAGCGCAGCTGCTACGTCGTCGGGGTGACGTCCGTCGACGTTGAAGGCAACCGTCGGGGTTCGCGCAACGAGCTCGTGGGGTCCGAAGACCGACACACCTTTCATGGCGAGTAGTCCGTCGAGCAGCGGGGCGAACACGTCACGTTCGGCCGCCCCGAGAGCAGACATCGACTCTTCGAGCAGGAAGCGCGCCGCGGCGTCGACTGCGGCGATCGATTCGAAGTTCGGGGTGCCCGTTTCGAACCGGCGTGGTCCGGAATCGGCAGCCGGACGCACTTTGGCGATGGGTAGCGATGCCATGAGATCGTCGCGCAGGTACATGACTCCGGCATGGGGGCCGTACCACTTGTACGGCGAGGTGACGAGCGCGTCACAGTCGAGTGCAACGACGTCGACCGCGGCGTGGGGTACGAGATGCACGGCGTCAACGAACACCCGTGCGCCCACGCCGTGGGCCATGTTCACGATCGACGCAAGATCGGGCATCGTGCCGAGCAGATTCGATGCCCCCGTGACGGCGACCCAGCGCACGTTCGGTGTGAGCAGTGACGTGAAGTGATCCGTGTCGAGGCGTCCGTTGCGTGGATCGAACCGCACCTGCACGTGTTCGGCCCCGGCATCGGCACAAGCAAGGCGCCACGGCGCAATGTTGGCATCGTGGTCGAGCATCGTTCCCACGACGCGGTCACCCGGTTGCAGTGTGCGTGCGATCGCCCGCGTCACAGCGAATGTGAGAGTGGTCATGTTCGCGCCGAACACGACGTTGTGCGCAGGTGCGCCGAGGAGGCGACCAACCGTCGCGCGGGTGCGATCGAGCAGTTCGTCGCAATCGCGTGCGGGGCGAAACGACCCGCCGGTGTTCGCGTTCGAGCCGCTCGCCGACCATCGGGCGGATGCTTCAATTGCGACGTCCACCATCTGGGTGCCGGCAGGTCCGTCGAAGCGCGCCCAATCGCCGGCGGCTCCGGGGAACCTGTGGCGCAACGACGTCACAGCGGTTGCGTGCGACGTGGTGTCAGGCGTTGCGCGACGCGCGACGCGCCGCCTTGTCGAGCCGCTTCTTGGCGCGACCTACGGGTGCGATCGTGCGGTGATCGAGATCTCCGAGTTCGACCCCGTTGTCGAAGAGCACTCGGTAGCGCTGCCACTGGAAGCCGTTCGCGAGAATCACGCGACCTTCGGTTCCGGCGGCGACATCGGTGAGCGCGCCGATCGCAACGACTCGGTCGCCGATGCGCAGGTCAATTTGTCCCTGGTGCGGGTTGGCGAGTGCGTGCGGTTTCCAGAACTGCATGGGCTCATTCTGTCACACAGATAGCCTGAGTCTCCCCATGCAGAGCACCGTTGAAGCCCTCGAGGGCAACAAGATTCGGATCAACATCAGCATCGACGACGTCGAGTTCGAGCGCAACGTCGAGGACGCATTTCGCAAGCTGGCCCGCCAGGTGCGCGTTCCGGGCTTCCGTCCGGGCAAGGCGCCGCGGCGCGTCCTCGAAGCCCAGCTCGGTGACGAGGGTCGCCGCGCCGCCCGTGCGCAGGCCATCGAAGACGCCGTCCCGATGTATCTCACGCTCGCCGTGCGCGAGCATCGCATCGACCTCATTGCCACACCGAAGGTCGACCACGTGCACGGCCAGGAGGAAGGAACGGTGTCGTTCCACGCCGAATGCGAGGTTCGACCGTCGATCACCGTGCCGGGATATGCGGGGCTGCGCGTCGAATTGCCTGCTCTCGGTGTGACCGATGCCGAAGTCGACGAAGCCGTCACTACCGAGCGCAAGCGGCACGGCTCGCTCGTCGACGTGGCCCGAACGATCGCCCAGGGCGATCAGGTGACTCTCGACCTTGCCGGAGTGCGCGACGGCACGCCGGTTCCCGGACTTAACGTCGAGGGTTGGTTGTACGAAGTCGGTCGTGGTTGGGTGTCGAAGGAGTTCGACGCCAAGATCACCGGTGCATCGCTCGACGAAACGCTCACTTTCACCGACGTGCCGAACGGTGACGAGAAAGCTGCCGACTTCACCGTCACCGTGCGCAAGGTCCAGGAATTGCAGCTCGCCGATCTCACCGATCAGTGGGTGTCGGACACTTTCGGCGAGTTCGACACCGTCGACCAGTGGCGCGCATCGTTGCGCGACAGGTTCGCCGCGATGAAATTGAACCAGGTTCGCTCGGTCGTCATTGACCGCGTCACCGACGAGTTGGCCAAACTCGTCGAGATCGAGTTGCCCGAAGCAATGGTCGAGGGTGATCTCAACGGTCGTGCACGCGGAACCATCGAGCAGTTCCAACGACAGGGCATTGCTCTCGAGCAGTTCCTGCAAATCACCGGTCAGTCGATGGACGAATTCGTCGAGCAACTGCGCGAGCAGTCGCGCAAAGCCGTGCGGGTCGACCTCGCCCTGCGCGCCGTCGCCGACGCCGAGTCATTCGAGGCCGACGATGCCGACGTCGACGTCGAACTCGAGCGCATCGCCGTGCGTTCGAACGTGAAAGTCAACCGGGTTCGCAAGCTGTACGAAAAGAACGACGCGATCGACGACTTGAAGGCGCAAGTTCGCAAGTCGAAGGCGCTCGACTGGTTGCTGCACAACGTGAAGTACGTCGATCCCGACGGCGCCGCGATTGCCAACGACACGGTGCTCGGTGAGCGCGGCATCGACATCGATTCATCCGCCGACACCGGTGCATCGGGGCAATCCGCCACTTCGCAGGACCCCAGCGGTACGGTGGACGATGAGCCGGACGACGCCTGACCACGCCGGGTTTCCCACACGCATGAACCACCGCACCGACACCTCCAACAACTACTCCTTCCGCAACTACTACGTCCCCAACGTCACCGAGACCACGAGTCGGGGCGAGCGGGTTTACGACCTGTACAGCCGACTGCTGAAGGAAAACATCATCTTCCTCGGCACTCCGATTGACGACACCATCGCCAACCTCGTTTGCGCCCAGCTCATCCATCTCGAGAGCGAAAACCCGGACAAGGACATCAACATCTACATCAACAGCCCCGGTGGCGACATCACTGCGCTGTTTGCGATCTACGACACGATGCAGTTCATCAAGAACGACATCGCCACGATCTGCCTCGGGCAGGCGGCGTCGGCCGCGGCGGTGCTGCTCGCTGCCGGCACAAAGGGCAAGCGTCTCGCCCTGCCGCACGCACGGGTGCTCCTGCACCAGCCGTACGGTCAGGTGGGATACGGCCAGGTGACCGATCTCGAGATTGCCGCCCGCGAAATCCTCCGCATGCGCGAACTTCTCGAGGAGATTCTTGCGAAGCACACGGGCCAAACGGTCGAGCGGATCCACAAGGACACCGACCGCGATTACGTGATGGAGGCACCCGAGGCCCTCGAGTACGGAATCATCGATGAAATCATCACGTCGCGACAGATGGTTGACCGCACCGGCCCGATTCGCTAGGGAATAGGTGTGGCAAAATTCGGTGATACCGCAGAATTGGTGAAGTGTTCCTTCTGCGGCAAAACGCAGAAGCAGGTGAAGAAGCTCATCGCCGGGCCGTCGGTGTACATCTGCAACGAGTGCATCGACCTGTGCAACGACATCATCGAAGAGCAGCCGGCGGACTCGCGCGGCCCGACCCTCGAACACGTTCCGCCACCGCGTGACATCCGTGCATTCCTCGACGAGTACGTGGTGGGTCAGGACCCTGCAAAGAAGGTGTTGTCGGTCGCCGTCTTCAACCATTACCGACGCATCAACTACATGCGGTCGGGACGCGTTCGTCGCGACGACGTCGAGTTGCAAAAGAGCAACATTCTCCTCCTCGGTCCGACGGGCTGCGGCAAGACGCACATGGCGCAGACGCTCGCCCGAATGCTCAACGTTCCGTTCGCCATCGCCGATGCCACGGCGCTCACCGAGGCGGGATACGTCGGCGAAGACGTCGAGAACATCCTGCTCAAGTTGTTGCAGGCGGCCGATTTCGACGTGCAGCGTGCCGAAATGGGAATCGTCTACATCGACGAAATCGACAAGGTGGCCCGCAAGAGCGAGAACCCGTCGATCACCCGTGACGTCTCCGGTGAAGGGGTGCAGCAGGCCCTGCTGAAGATCCTCGAGGGGACCGTCGCGTCGGTGCCACCCCAGGGTGGACGCAAGCATCCCCACCAGGAATTCATTCAGATCGACACCACCAACGTGTTGTTCATATGCGGTGGTGCCTTCGCCGGACTCGACCAGATCATTGCGTCGCGCATCGGCCACAAGGGCGTCGGTTTCCATGCCACCGTCACGTCGCGCGCCGACAACGATCCGGGAGAGCTGTTCGCCAAGGTGCTGCCCGAGGACCTGATGAAGTTCGGCATGATCCCCGAATTCGTCGGACGATTGCCGATGGTCGGTGC
This sequence comes from Ilumatobacteraceae bacterium, assembly GCA_049433365.1. Taxonomy (GTDB): domain Bacteria; phylum Actinomycetota; class Acidimicrobiia; order Acidimicrobiales; family Ilumatobacteraceae; genus F1-60-MAGs027. The sequence continues at coordinate 33,109 of JBMTET010000004.1, forward strand.
CGTGCACGGTCTGAGCAAGGAGGCTCTCGTGCGCATTCTCGTCGAGCCGAAGAACTCGTTGCTCAAGCAGTACGAGAAGTTCTTCGAATTCGAGGAAGTCGAGTTGCAGGTGATGCCCGAAGCCCTCGACGCCATTGCCGAGCTGGCATTGGCACGCTCCACGGGGGCGCGAGGTTTGCGGGCGATTCTCGAAGAGGTGCTGCTCGACACGATGTACGACATCCCCGGTCGCACCGACGTGGCTCGCGTCGTGCTCGATGCGAAGTGCGTCACTGACAAGGTGGCGCCGACTCTCGTCATGCGGGGCCCGCGCGCGAGCAAGCCGCGTCGTGCCGCATCCTGACGCCGAGCGCAAGCGTCCGATCAGATCGCGCGGCGTGGAGGATGCCTTCCGCTTTCTCGCCGATCATTCGACGTACGAGGTAACGGGGCGAATCGAATCACCGTCGACGGCGCGAATCGAGCGACTCGTCACCCTCATGGGGGATCCGCACCGGGCGTACCGCGTCGTGCACGTGACCGGTACCAACGGCAAAGGTTCGACGACGCAAATGATCACCCGGCTGCTCATCGCCCACGGTCTCAAGGTGGGCACCTATACGAGTCCGCACCTCGAGCGGGTGAACGAGCGAATATGCGTCGATTGTGAACCGATCGGCGACGAGGATCTCGCCGAAATACTGCACGCGGTTGCCGACCTCGAACCCCACGTCGACGGGCGAATCAGTTATTTCGAGATTCTGACAGCAGCGGCATACCGCTGGTTCGCCGACGTTGCAGTTGACGTTGCGGTCGTCGAAGTTGGCCTGCTCGGTCGGTGGGATGCCACGAACGTCGTCGATGCCGACGTTGCGGTGCTCACCAACGTGTCGCTCGACCACACGGAGTTTGCGGGGCCGACCATCGCCCACATCGCCCGCGAGAAGTCCGGGATCGTCAAGCCCGGTTCGCGTGTCGTCATCGGCGACGTGAATCCCGAGGTGGTGGAGATCGTTTCGGAGCCTCCCGCACAGGCGCGACTCGTTCGTGACGTCGACTTCGAATTGCTCGACAATCGCGTTGCCGTTGGTGGTCGTGTCATCGACGTTCGCACGCCACGTGCCACGTACACCGAGCTGGCCGTACCGCTGCACGGGGCCCACCAGGGGGACAACGCGCTCGTGGCCCTCGCTGCCGTCGAAGAGTTCTTCGATGCCGAACTTGATCGGGAGGTAGTCGACGAAGCGATGTCGACGGTGCGAATGCCCGGACGCTTCGAAGTGCTCGGGGTGCAGCCCCTCGTCATCGTCGACGGTGCGCACAACGTGGGTGGAGCCGAATCGTGCACGTCGGTGTTTTTCGACGATTTCAGCGTCGACGGTCGCCGAATTCTCGTCGTTGGCGCACTGGCGTCGCGGAACGCTGCCGAGCTGCTCGGTGCGTTGCGTGCCGACGAGTTCGACCTGGTCGTGTGCTGCACCGCTCCGTCGCCGCGCGCAACCCCGGGTCGCGATCTGGCACGAATTGCGCGGGAATTGGAGTGTGACCAAGTCCTCGAAGCATCGTCCGTCGACGATGCCTGCGCTCGGGCCTTGTCGGTTGCTCGTGCAGAGGACGCAATTCTCGTGGCCGGATCGTTGTACGTCGTCGGGGCGGCGCGCACCTTCCTCCGGCGCGAGCTGCCCTAGCGGTAGCCTCGGAACATGTCTTCTCGCACGCTCGTTCTGCTCAAACCCGACGCCGTCGAGCGGGGTCTCGTCGGTGAAATCCTCGGGCGCTTCGAGCGCAAGGGCTTGCGAATCGTGGCGATGGAGTTGCGCACCCTCGATTCCGCCACCCTGGCCAAGCACTACGAGGAGCACGTCGGCAAGCCGTTCTACGCCGATCTCGTTGCGTTCATGGCGCGGGGTCCCGTCGTTGCCCTGGTTGTCGAGGGTCCGCAGGACACTTGGGAGATCGTGCGCGCAATGATGGGCGCGACGAATCCCCGTGCCGCTGCGCCGGGAACGATTCGCGGAGATCTCGGCACCGTGATGACGGAGAATCTCATTCACGGCAGCGACTCCGCCGCATCCGCCGAGCGCGAGATTTCCATCTTCTTCCCGAAGAAGTAACGGGAGTTCCGGTGGCCGGCACCAATCCCATCTCCCTCGCGCGGGACATTGCCATCGATCTCGGCACGGCAAACACCCTCATTTACATCAAGGGTGAGGGCATCGTGCTCGACGAACCTTCGACGGTGGCGATCGATCAACGCACGGGGCAGGTCGTTGCCACCGGACGCGAAGCTAAGCGCATGTGGGGTCGTGCACCGCAGGGAATTCGCGTCGTACGTCCGCTGAAGGACGGAGTGATCGCGGACTTCGATTTGTGCGAGCAAATGCTGCGGGAGTTCATTCGCCAGGTGCATACGAGCCGATTCAGCAAGCCCCGCATGATCGTGTGCGTGCCGTCGGAAATCACCGGAGTTGAGCGTCGTGCGGTGCAGGACGCCGCCGAGTTCGCCGGTGCACGCCGACCGGTGTACGTCATCGAGGAGCCGATGGCTGCCGCGATCGGCGCGGGGCTTCCCGTCAGCGAGCCGAGCGCAAACCTCATCGTCGACATCGGTGGTGGCACGACCGAAGTGGCCGTCATTTCGCTCGGCGGCATCGTCACCGCAAGTTCGTGTCGCGTTGCCGGCGACGAGATAAACGACGCGATCGTGCAGATGTTCCGCAAGGAGTTCAATCTCGACATCGGCGACAACACCGCCGAGGAGGTGAAGATTCAGCTCGGTTCGGCCTGGCCGCTCGAACTCGAACTCACAGCCGACGTCGGGGGTCGCGACGTGTCGACGGGGTTGCCGCGAACCCAGGAAGTGACGACGGCGGAGATCCGGGCGGCGATTGATGAGCCGATCACGGCGATCGTCGACGTGGTGAAGATGACCCTCGAACGCACGCCGCCGGAGTTGGCTGCGGACGTCATCTCGAACGGAATCACCCTCTCGGGTGGGGGTGCGCTGCTGACCGGGCTCGTCGAGCGGTTGACCCACGAGACAGGTATCCATACGGTCGTTGCCCCCGAGCCCTTGTTGTCCGTGGTCATCGGTGGTGGTCTCACACTGGAAAATCTCGATGCGATGAAGGGTCTCACGGCACAGACGGATCTCGATTAGTCGGGGGTCACGGTGGCTGAGTTTCGAATCAACCGGATCCGGGCGATAGTGCTGCTTGCGCTGACGTCGATCTTCCTCATCACGTTGGATCTGTCCGGTGGCGGCGGCTCGGTCGTGCGCAACACGTTCGGCGCGGTATTCCGACCCGTCGAAGGTGTGACTCGTGTCGTTACCCGTCCGGTGGTCACCGCATGGCGCAGTTTCCGGGCGTACGACGACGTGCTCGCGGAGAATCAGTTGTTGCAGGAGCGCATTGCGCAACAGGAGGGTGCAGCGGTGGCGGCGGCGGCATCGGTCCGGCTCTCGCAGGAGTTGCTCGCGCTCAACGGCCTGCCGACGTTGGCGGGCATCAACTCGGTGACTGCCCAGGTGATCGGAGATTCACCGTCGAATGTCAGCCAGACGATCGAAATCAACCAGGGTTCCGACGCCGGTCTTCGTGTCGGCATGCCCGTACTCAACGCTGCAGGTCTCGTCGGCAAGGTGACGGCCGTGTCGGCGAGTCGGGCCCTCGTCATGTTGCTCACCGATCCCGATTACGCGCTGTCGGTGAAGGTGATTGCCGAACCCTCGCGGCGGCCGACGACGGTGACGTCCCTCCCGCTCGAGTCGCAAGTGACGCCCGACGAGGATCTCACGAGTCCGGCAGCAACGTCGACCACGTCAACGACCACGACGACGATCGCGTCGATTCCCGGATTCACCCCGGCGACGACGACGATCCCGGTACTGCCGTCGCCGAATGCGCAAATCACGGTGCCCAGTGCAAGTCAGCTCGCGGTGCGCGAAACCGGCGTGTTGCAGGGCCGCGGGCCCGGACGCCGCCCGGTCGTGCGGTTCCTCGAGGCGTTGCCGAGCGGTGAGAACATACAGGTTGGGGCGCCGATCGTGTCCTCGGGCGGTTCTCGCAGCCTCGCGCCACCCGACGTTGTCATCGGGGTGGTGTCCAGAGTCGTCGAGCGTGGCGGTACGGCCGGCCCGATTCTCGAGGTGGAACTCGTCGCCGACCTGTCGAATCTCTCGTTCCTGCGCGTGTTGTTGTACCAACCGATCACGGAATCGCAGCGATGAGCAGGATTTTGCAGATCATGGCCAGTCCGTGGACGCGGCTCGTCCTCGTCGGAATGCTGGTGCTGTCCCTGCAAACGACGCTGTTCTCCAACTTGCGTCCGTTCGACACGTCGATTCAGGTGATGGGAATCTTCGTCGGAGCCATCGGCGTGATGCACGGCATGCAAGCAGGGGCGATTGCCGGACTCGTGTGCGGTCTCATGTACGACTCCGTTCTCGCGACACCGCTCGGTCTGGGCGCTCTCGTGCTCGGAATCGTGGGTGTCACCGCGGCGGGTCTCCTTGCGCCGTTCCGCGAATCGACCACGTGGATGCGCGCCGGCGCAGCGGCGATTGCCGCCGGCGTCGGTGAAATCGCGTGGCCCCTCATGTCGGCGGTCGTCGGTTTGGACGGGTGGCTCACTTCACGACTGTTCGTTGCCGCCGCTACGTCGTTCGTCGGTGGTCTCGTGTTCGCATGGCCGCTGCTTCCGGTTGCGGCATGGACGTTGAGTGAGCGGGGAGCAGTCGACTGATGGCCTCCTCGGGTGCTCCGCGGCGCCTCGTCGCGCTCGCAATCGTCGCCAGTGTGCTGATGTCACTGCTTGCCGTGCGCGTGTGGTTCCTGCAAGCGGTGACTGCCGATGAGACGGAGGAGATCATTTCGCGCGTTCGCACACGAACGGTGCGGCTGTTGCCGGAGCGGGGACGAATCTTCGACGTCAACGGACGGATCGTCGCCGACAACAAGCGAATCCTCACGGTGGCGATCGACCGAGCCGTGGTGCGCAAAGCCGACGATCGTGAGGTGATGTTCGAGCGTCTCTCGGGGCCGCTCGGACTGCCGATCGAAACGTTGTACGCGCGCGCCGACGACAAACGCTTCAACGATTTCGAGGAGCTTCCGCTCGCCTTCGACGTATCGGAGGAAGCCGCCGCATTCCTGCTCGAGCGAATCGAGGATTATCCCGGAGTCATCGTCAAGGACGACTGGCGTCGAACGTACCCCTACGGGGCGATCGGCAGTCACGTGTTGGGATATATCGGCGCGATTCAGGCCAATTCGTTGCGTTACTACCGGTCGCTGGGATACGACCCGAACGAACGGGTCGGGCTCTACGGGGTTGAGCAGACGTACGAGACCGTTCTACGCGGTGTGCCCGGGTTCGTGCGTTACGAGGTCGATGCCGTCGGGCGCATCAAGCGGCAAATCGAGAGGGTGGAGCCCGAGTCGGGTCGCGACATCCAGCTGGCGATCGATTTCCGACTGCAGCAGTTCGCCGAACAGGCACTCGAAACGCAATTGCTCGTGCGTCGGCGTGTCGAGGCGGGAACGATCACGTTGCCCGACGGCACCCCCGATCCGCAGTATCCCGAGGTGAACTATTACAAGGCGCCGGCCGGGTCGGTGGTGGTGTTCGACCACGAGCGCGGCGAGATCAAGGCGATGGCTTCGTATCCGCGGTTCGACGCGCGATGGTTCACGATCGGGATCACATCCGATACCTTCGCCAGGCTTTTCCCGCGCACCGAGGATCCCGATCAATCGATCCTCGTCAATCGGGCCGTGTCGGGGCGTTACAACCTCGGGTCGTCGTTCAAGCCGTTCGTCGCCTATGCGGCCCTGAACACGGGTCAGTTGCCCGACGGCGGAAAGTACACGTTCGACGACCGCGGAACGTACAAGTTGCAGAGCATCCCCCAGGAGCGTTGCGACCAGGGCGTGAAGTGCGTCTTCCGAAACGCAATCTGTCGTGCGACCGGTTCACCTTGTCGTTACGGAACCGTCAACGTCGAGACGGCGCTTGCGGTGTCGAGCGACACGTTCTTTTACAAAATCGGCGAACAAATACTCACCGAACGCGGATACGAGCCGGTCCTCGAACGTGAGGTGCGCGACTTTGGTTTCGGGTCGACGACGAACATCGACCTGCCGTACGAATACGCCGGAACGGTTCCGTCACGTGCGCTCAAGCAACGCCTCGCCGAAATCGGTGCCATCACCGAGGAGTCGGGGGAGAACTTCTACGTCGGCGACAACGTACTGTTCGCCATCGGTCAGGGGTTGCTGTCGGCGACCCCTGTGCAGGTTGTGAATGCGTACGGTGCCCTGGCCAACGGCGGCACCTTGCATCAGCCGCGTGTGGTGCGGGCGGTACTTGCCCCGGGTACACGCGACCGGTCGTCGTCGCTGGCCGACCTGTCAACGGCGACGATCGCCGAGTCGGTGGCACCGGCGCAGCCGTTGCGCCGGTTGCCGATGCGCGACGAAGTTCGTGACCCCGTCGTCTCGGGAATGCTGCGCGTCGTCAGCGGACCCGGCGTGACATCGGACTACTACCACAAATCGACCGGGGAAAATCTGTTCCGAAATTTTCCGTTGAATGACCTGCCGCTGGCGGGCAAGACGGGCACGGCGCAGGGCTTTGGCAACCTGCCGTGGAACGACTCGTCGGCCTTCGCGGCCTTCAGCCTTGATCCTGATCGTCCGTATTCGGCGTTCGCCTACCTGGAAAAAGCGGGGTACGGATCGCAGGCGGCCGCCCCCGTCGTCAAATGCGTGTTTCTTGCGCTCGCCGGGCGCTTGCGGATGGATGAGGTCGCTCCTGCCGAACCCGTCGACTTGTCGGCAACCCTCCCTGCTCCTCCGATGAGATTGCGTTCACCGTCGTGTCTCGTCGGCTCGTTGTCGGATGCGAGGGATTAGATGACGATCGCATTCAGAACGCGCCGAAGGGTCGCCAACGAGCCGCGTGGATCGGGCAGCGTCGTCGATCCGTGGCGTCACGTCGACTGGATTCTCATGGCATCGACGATTGCGCTTGCCGTCATCGGTGCATTCAACGTGTTCGCCACCACGCAACAGCGACTCATCAACCAGGGCTTCAACCCGTATTTCTACGTCACACGCCAGGTGACGTTCCTCATCATCGCCGCGGTCGTGCTCACCATCGTCATGGCGGTGGGGCACGACTGGCTGCGATCGAAGTCGGTGTTTCTCTACATCGGGACCGTTCTGTCACTAGCGCTGTTGTTCATCGCCGGGCAGGTCACCGGCGGTGCTCGACTGTCGTTCGACCTCGGAATCATCGCCGTGCAGCCCGCCGAGATCGCCAAATCCGTGGTGATCGTGTTTTTGGCTTCGTACCTGGCGGATGCGGCGACGAAGAAGATCGAATGGGAGGAGTTCGTCATAGTTCTCCTGCTCACCGGGCTGCCGATGCTTCTCGTGCTGCTCCAGCCGGATCTCGGGTCGGCATCGGTACTGGCAGCAGGTGCGGCCGGCATCCTTCTTGTTGCCGGCGTGCGGCGGCGTCACGTCAGCATGATTGGCGCACTCTCGATTGCGACTCTGGGTGCCACCGTTGTCAGCGGCGTGGTTCGGTCGTACCAGTTGAACCGACTCACCGCATTCGTGCGACAAAACGACACGGCGTCCGCCGATCTGCAGAACGTCGTACTGCAGGTGCGCTTCGCCAAACGCGCGATCGCATCGGGCGGGTTGTTCGGCAAGGGGTACCTCAACGGCCCCCTCACCAACGGTGCGTACATCCCGGTGCAGTTCACCGATTTCCCGTTCACGGCAATCGGCGAACAGTTCGGCTTGGTCGGGTGTCTCATCGTCATCGGCTTGTTCACGGTCGTGCTGTGGCGTATGTGGTCCATCGCCCGGTATGCGCAGTCGCGCCTCGGCCGGTTCATCGGAGCCGGCATCTTCACGACGATGATGTGGCAGGTCTTCCAGAACATCGGCATGTCGCTCGGTTTGACGCCGGTTTCCGGGCTCCCGCTGCCGCTCGTCTCCTACGGGGGATCGCACCTCATCGGATGGGCGATCATGCTCGGGCTCGTGCAGAGCGTGCACATGCGCCGAACCGCGTAAACGGTGCGGTAGCCTGACGGGGCGTGGGAGGTTCCCACACACGACGTTCTCGCGACGGCGGCGCTCAAGGCGGTACGTACCGCAACAGCGACGCCTGAGCGCGACGGCATTCGGCGCCTTCACGGCTGCGATTGCCATACGGAAAGGTTTTGACATGACGAATGAAGGTGGCGAGGGCCAGGCCCCGCGCCCGCAAGGAGCACGTCGGCGACGTCGCGGTCGCCGCGGCGGCCGCGGTCGGCAGCGTGGCGGTGGTGCAGCGCGGTCGGCACAGACAATGGCCGGCAACGGTGGCGAGTTTGACGACGGTGTCGATGAACGTGACGACGACCGTATTGACAACCGTGTCGACGACGGTGTCGATGACCGTGACATCGATGACCAGGCGGACGACGACTTCTCCGGAGACGGTGATGTCGAGCTTCCGGATCATCCGCGCGAAGGTCGGGTGCAGGACCCGGCGGTGGCCGAGGCGGCACTTGTGAAGCGCCCCCAAATCGGCGACTCGCGCCCGGGACGCATACCGCCACCTCCGCCGCGCAGTCGCTCGCACGACGACGACCAGCCGGCGGGTCGGGGAGCGCAGCGTTCATCGGCCAAGGCACGTGACACCGATTCGGGCCGCGATGGCCAGGGCCGCAAGCGTCGCCGTCGCCGTGGTCGCGGTTCGGGTCGTGATCGGCGCAACGGTGACACCGGTCGAGCAAGTACGCCGAACACCGACGAGCAGTTGATGGCGCGTCGGCGCGGCAAGGAGCGCGACGGCCGTCCCGTTGGTCGCTACCTCATGTGCGTCAACGTGCGTCCGAACGTCACGCAAGTGGCGGTTCTCGAAGGTCGCAGTCTCATCGAGCATTACGTCAGCCACCCCGCCGATGACGTCAGCCAGATCCACGGAAACATCTACCTCGGTCAGGTGCAAAACGTTCTGCCGGGAATGGAAGCGGCATTCGTCGACATCGGCACGCCGAAAAATGCGGTGCTGTACCGCCATGACGTGCAGTTCGACAAGGAAGACGTCGTCGAGCAGGGACCCGCACCGCGCATCGAGCACGTCCTGCGCAACCGCCAACTCATCTTGTGCCAGGTGACGAAGAATCCGATCGGCGCAAAGGGCGGACGACTCACCCAAGAGGTGTCGTTGCCCGGACGATTCGTCGTTCTCGTACCCGACTCGCGCACCTACGGCATCTCGAAGCGTCTTCCCGACGACGAGCGTCGCCGGTTGCGCGGAATCCTTGATCGCATCAAGCCCGAGCAACACGGAGTCATCGTGCGTACGGCGGCCGAGAACGCCACGGAACACGAACTCACCACCGACATGGAGCAGTTGCTCGCACGCTGGGAAACGATCACCGAAGCCGCGAAAAAGGCGAAGGGCCCCACGCTGTTGTACAGGGAACCGTCACTGGCCGTGCGCGTCATTCGTGAGGAGTTCAGCAACGAGTACCGCGGGATCATCATCGATGATCGCGCGATGTACGAAGAGATTCGCGACTACGTCGGGGCCTTCAATCCCGACTTCGTCGACCGGGTCGAGTATTACGATGCTGCAGCCGAGGGCTTGCCGCTGTTCGAAACCCACCGTGTGCACGAGCAGTTGCGTAAGGCACTCGACCGCAAAGTGTGGTTGCCGTCGGGTGGATCGCTGGTCATCGAACACACCGAAGCCCTCACCGTGATCGACGTGAACACGGGCAAGAACGTGGGCAAGAGCAACCTCGAGGACACCGTGCTCGGCAACAACCTCGAGGCGGCCGAGGAAATTGCCCGGCAACTGCGGTTGCGGGACATCGGCGGAATCATCGTCATCGACTTCATCGACATGGAAGTGAAGGAAAATCGCCGCAAGGTTGTCGATGCCTTCAAGCGCGCCCTGGCCCGCGACAAGACTCGTACCCAGGTGTTCGACATTTCCGAACTGGGACTCGTGCAAATGACCCGCAAGCGCATCGGCGAGGGTCTGCTCACGAGCTTTGCGCACCATTGCCAGCAGTGCGAGGGCCGCGGAGTCATCCTGGATCTGGGCATGCTCGACGACGATTTGGCGGCGCCGGCCGGTGTGGCCGGCGATGACCAGGGATAGAGTAGGGAGCCGTTATGTACGCCGTGATCAGCGCCGGAAGCAAGCAAGAAAAGGTCGAGAAGGGCCAGACCATTCACGTCGACTTGCTCGACGTGGCAGTCGGCAGCGAAGTGTCGCTCACCCCGGTTCTCGTCGTTGACGGCGACACCGTGCTGTCGACTCCCACCGACCTGGCCAAGGCATCGGTGAAGGCCAAGGTGCTCGGCGAAGCCAAGGGTCCGAAGATCGACGGCTTCATGTACAAGCGGCGCACCAATCAGCGCCGTCGCTACGGTCACCGGCAGCGCTACAGCGTCGTCGAAATCACCAGCATCGCGAAAGGCTGACTCATGTCAAAGACAAAGGGTGGCGGATCAACCAAGAACGGCCGCGATTCAAATGCGCAACGTCTCGGTGTGAAGGCCTTTGACGGAACCAAAATCACCGCCGGCACGATCATCGTGCGCCAGCGTGGAACTCGGGTTCACCCGGGTAAGAACGTTCGCCGTGCCAGTGACGACTCGCTCTTTTCCGTGGTGGATGGCAGCGTGAAGTTCGGTGAGCGCCGCGGCCGCAAGGTTGTCGACGTTCTCCCCGTCGCCTGAAACCCGTCGCCTGAATTCAGGCGCCTCAGCCCGGTGCAACGACACCTATTGCGCTGATCAGCGCAGAGCTGCGCGCAACGCTCGTTCGAATGCGCCGGAATCAGCCCGCAACACGACACGCGTGTCGTGTTGTAGGCCCGTGATTCGCAGGTGGTCGACGATCGTCTGACCCCGGGCATGTCCCTCGCCGAGTTGTACCGATACGGGAGCGAACATGTCGGCGGTGACGATGGAGTCATCGAGAGCCACGCACATCGCAATCGGATCGGGGAAATCGAAACCGTCGAGCTTCGTTTCGGTGCGACAGAACTCACGAACGCAACGTTGAATGTCGATGGCAAACTCGGCGAGCGGGGAGATGGTGCGTAGGGACGCAGCAAGTGAGTCGTCGATGACGGCGTCCTTCCATGAAACGTCCCATCCGACCATCTCAACGGCCATGCCCGACTGGAAGACGACGTTGGCCGCTTCGGGGTCGGCCCACACGTTGTACTCCGACAGCGCCGTTACGTTGCCCGGAAGCACTCCCGTGCCTGCCATGGCGACGCACCTGCGCACCCACGAGGCAAAACGGGGTTCGATGCGTAGCGCAAGCGCAACGTTGGTGAGCGGTCCGAGGGTGACGAGGTCCATTTCGCCGGGTCGGGCGGCGAACGCGGCGAGCATCGCCCCGACTGCATCGAGCGAGTCGGGTTGGCGGCCGTGCAGATCCAAACCGATGTCGCCCATCCCGTCGTGGCCGTGCACCATTTGTGCCGACGAGTAGGGGCGAGCGAGAGGTCGGTGGGCTCCGACGTGCACGGGACGCTTCACGTCGCACACGTGCAAGGTGTACAGAGCGTTCTGCGTCGCCATGTCGAGCGGCACGTTTCCGGCGACCACCGAAATTCCTTCGACGTGAACTCCGGGTGTGCGCAACGCGAGAATGAGGGCAACGACGTCGTCGGATGCGGTGTCGGTGTCGATCCACATCCGGTCGCTGCGCGCAGGCATGCGCGACACGCTAGACGCCGATACCGCGCGGAAGGCGCTCGGGGTCGTAACCGAGCAACGTGACACCCTGGCGGCAGGCGAAGCGGTCGGTCATGCCGCCGACGTAGGCAACGGCATTGCGGAGCGCTTCGCTGCTGCGCGCTGCACCGGGATCGTCAAAGGCGCTGCGCATGTCGTCGGGGTGGCGGTGGTAATGCTCGACCAGGGCGCGCAACAAATCGATGACGGCGGAAGCCTGTTGCCTGGACGCGTCGCGCATGTAGATGTTGTCGTAGTTGAACCGACGGAACTCGGCGAGGGCGTCGGCATGGCGCGGCGTCATACCGACGCGACCGTTTGAAGCGGCGACATCAACCATGGCGGAGACGAACGAGTGCAGCTGGCTGCGGCGATCGGATCCCACGACGTCGCGAACCGAGCCGGGCAGCTGGTCTTCACGCACGAGTCCGGCGCTCACGGCATCTTCGAAGTCGTGACATACGTAGGCGATTCGGTCGGCCCACGACACAACCTCGCCCTCGGGGGTGGCGGGGGCGGGTCGTGACCATGAGTGGTTGCGGATGCCGTCGAGTGTTTCGCTGCACAAGTTGAGCGAGGCCAAAGCCACGTCGGCGCCCCACACGGCATGGTCGTATCCGCCATCAACGTAGGGAGACAGGGCATCTTCGCTCGCGTGACCACCCGGGCCGTGGCCGCAGTCGTGCCCGAGCGCGATGGCTTCGGTGAGTGCGACGTTGAGTCGCATCGCCCGGGCCACCGATGTGGCGACTTGGGCAACTTCGAGAGCGTGCGTGAGTCGGGTGCGCTGGTGATCCTCCGGAAACACGAACACCTGGGTTTTACCCGCCAGTCGACGAAACGCCGAGGCGTGAAGGATGCGGTCGCGGTCGCGTTCGAAACATGTGCGCAACGGATCGGGTTCTTCGGGAAGTGCGCGGTGGCCTGCGCCCGAGGCGCGGGTTGCCAGCGGCGCCAGTCGGAGATCGTCGTGCTCTTCGCGGGCGAGACGTGACGCCAGGTCGACCGAGCCGCTGCCGGCCCACGAATCGGAATGTGCCACGCGAATGGCTCCGTTGTCGTGCGTGTGACCGTGCATCGTGTGTGCCCAGGATTCGCTGCGTGACGTCACGGCATCACGATAGGCACGGGGTGCACGCCAGTAGCGTCGAAGTGCCCCGAGTGCCGACAGGAGCATGACATGAGCGGCTTCGTTGACGAAGCACAATTGAACGTTCGCGGCGGCGATGGCGGGGCGGGGTGCGTGAGTTTCCGCCGTGAGGGGCCCGAGGTGTACGGCGGCCCGAACGGTGGTGACGGTGGTGACGGTGGAGCCGTGTGGCTCGTTGCCGACCACAACGTGGCATCACTCGTTGCATTTCGCGACCACCCGCACCGACGAGGCGAAGACGGCGTCTCGGGAATGGGCAAGGATCTGCACGGTCGTCGTGGCAAGGATCTCGAAGTGAGCGTTCCGGAGGGAACGATCGTGCGCGACTTGTACACGGGCGAGGTGCTCGCCGACCTGCAGCGCCACGGTATGCGATTTCGCGCCGTCGCCGGCGGTCAGGGCGGCCGGGGCAATGCGCGGTTTCTCAGCAACCGCCGCCGCGCACCGAAGTTTGCCGAACAAGGGGAGCACGGCCCGCAACGGTGGCTGAAACTCGAACTCAAATTGATGGCCGACGTCGCTCTCGTCGGTTACCCGAACGCCGGCAAGAGCACGTTCATTTCCACCGTGTCTGCGGCAAAGCCGAAGATCGCCAACTATCCGTTCACGACGCTCGAACCGCATCTTGGTGTCGTGCGGATGGGGCCCGACACCGAGTTCGTCATTGCCGACATTCCCGGACTTATCGAAGGTGCAAGCCAGGGCAAGGGCCTCGGTCACCAGTTTCTGCGGCACATCGAACGGGCACGCGTTCTCTGCTTGCTCATCGATCTTGCGTCGATGGAAGAGATCGATCCCCACGTGCAAGTCGACGTGCTGTTGCGCGAACTCGGCGAGTACCGTCCCGACTTGTTGGATCGACCGCGCGTGATCGTCGGAACGAAGGGTGATGCGGTGAGCGAAGAGACTCGCAGTCGCTGGACGTATCCGATCATCTCGGCGGTGACCGGTGCCGGAGTGAAGGACGTACTCGGTGCACTCGCCGAGATCGTGCGCGACGCCCGTCGCGAGACCATCGCCGAATCAACGGAAATCACGATCCGGCCCGAGCCCGACGGAGTGACGGTCGAGCGCATCGGAGACAACGAGTATCGGCTGCACGGTCGGGCGGTGGAACGTGCGGTCGCTCTCAACGACGTCACGAGCGTCGACGCCCTGAACTACATCGATGATCGGCTGTCGGGTCTCGGCGTGCCGCGTTTGCTCGCCCGCGCGGGCGCGCGGGACGGAGCGGTCATTCACATCAAGGAGTTCTCGTTCGAGTTCATTCCCGAGGTTCGCGCATGAGGGTCGTCGTCAAGATCGGAACGTCGTCAATCACCAACGAGGCGGGTCTCATTCGCGAAGAGATGGTCACGGCGTTGTGCGAACAGGTCGCCGTGGTGCGCCGTGGAGGCCACGAAGTTCTCGTCGTGTCCTCGGGTGCCGTTGCGTCGGGAGTCGCCGCGCTCGGCATGACCCGCCGTCCGTCCGACACGCTCACACTGCAAGCGGTGTCGGCCATCGGACAGAGTCGGCTCATGGCTCGTTACGACCTGGCGCTGGCGGAGCATGGCCTCGTTGGCGCACAAGTGCTGCTCGTGCCGCACGACTTCATCGACCGTCGCCAGTATCTCCACGCGCGCGACACGCTGGAGCGACTGCTGCAGTTGGCGTGCGTACCGATCATCAACGAGAACGACGCAATCGCCAGCGACGAGATCCGATACAGCGACAACGATCGCATTGCCGCCCTCGTCGCTCACAGCGTGTCGGCGGATCTGCTCGTGTTGCTCACCGACATTGCCGGTTTGTACACGGCGGACCCGGCCACCGATGCGAAGGCAACTCTCATCGACGAGGTTGCGGCCAACGATCCGTTGCTGTCGGTGCAAGCGGGTGCTTCGGGGTCGAATCGCGGCAGCGGGGGAATGGCATCCAAGCTGGCGGCAGCGCGGATCGCCAGTTCGTCGGGTGTGCGCACCGTCATCGCTGCAGCCAACCGCCCGGGAGTCCTCGTCGATGCAGTTGCCGGGCGCGGCGGCATCGGTACGAGTTTCGTGCCGCAACGGCGCGAGTTGTCGGCCCGGAAATTGTGGATCGCCTTCGCAGCACAGCCCGTGGGAAGCGTCGTCGTCGATGCAGGTGCGGCTGTGGCGCTCATCGGGCGCAACGTCTCGTTGCTGCACGCCGGTGTCACCGAGGTGCGCGGTGAATTCGACGTCGGGGACACGATCGACGTCGTCGCGGCCGATGGCGTCGTCATCGCCCGGGGAATGACAGCGGTCAGTTCTGCCGATGCGCGAGCCGGAGCGGGACTGCGCAGCGCAGATCTACCATCCGGTGTCAACCACGAGGTGATTCATCGCGACGACCTCGTGAATCTCGCGTAAGCAGCCCCAACAGGCTCGTCATTTCGGCGATCCGGAAGATCCGCGCCAGTCCTGCGTAGGTACCGACACCAACCACGATGCCGATGAGCGTGCGCGACACCGCGATCGTTGTCACCGAATTGCTTCCGAGGACGACGTTGCTCGCCAACCAACTCGCTCCCGCCATGGTTCCGGCAGCGGCGACCATCGGTGCAAGTCCGCGCAGCATCGATGCCGTCGTCCAGTTCGCGTGTCGCTTGGCAACTGCGGTGACGGCGATCAACGCCCCGATCGCATACGAGCCACTGAATGCGAACGCCAGCCCGGTGACGCCGAGGCGATCAACGAGCAGCACGGCAAGTACGACGTTGGCAACATTCTGGGCAACGTTGACGATGAACGGCGTACGGGTATCGCCGTGGCTGTAGAAGCCGCGCAGTGCGAACAGGTAGGCCGAGAATGCACCGAGCCCGACACCGAAGGCGGTGAGTGTGCGCGCAGTGACGTCGGCGGAGTCGGCGTCGAAGGCCCCGTGCTCGAGCAAAGTGCCAACGAGCGGACGGGCCATGACGGCAAGTCCGAGTCCCGCAGGCAGCGTGAGAAACAAGGTCATCCGCAGTCCGGACAGCAGGCGCCGTGAGAAGTCGGCCACGTCGCCATCCTGGGCGGCGCGCGACAGCAGCGGAACGAACGTCACCGCAAGTGACACGGCGAGCAAACCGTGGGGAAGTTGGAACACGGTAAACGCCTTGACGTACGCGTCGAGATTGCCGGTGCCCGGGGAGGCGAGGTTCTTGACGACGAGCAAGGCGGCCTGGTTCGTGGCGATGTAGGCGACCGACCAGAAGGACAGACGGAGAATGTTGCGCACCGCCGGATGGTTCAGCCGCAGGTTCGGCAGGGGTAGCGCGTCGGCACGGGCGGCGGCGACGATGACGATGATCGCCATCGTCGTGATACCGACGGTTGTGCTGCCCACCAGCCAGGCGAACTCGCCGCTTCCCGGAGCCGCCACGTCGAGCGGCAGTGGGCGGACGTCATTGCCGGCACCGAGCAACGCGAACCCGACGATCGTCACGAGATTTGCGGCAACGGGGGCCCATGCCGCGGCGAGGAAGCGACCCGCAGCGTTGAGCACCGCGGAACCGACCGCGGTTGCGGCATAAAACGCAATCTGGAGCACGAACACGCGGGTCATGGCCGTGGCGACGCTGCGGAACCTTTCGATATCGACGCCGGTGGCAACATCGACGGTGAATGCGCGAACGATCAACGGTGCGCACGCCACCGCGAGAGCGGTGATCACGATCGTCAAGAGTCCGATTGCGCCACATACGGCACCGATGGCTTGCGTGTCACGCTCGCGGCGGAGCTTGGTGAACGTCGGAACGAGTGTGGCGGCGAGGGCGCCTCCGATGAGCAATTCGTAGATGACATTGGGCGCGTTGTTGCCGATCTCGAAGGCGTCGGCGAGCGATGTTTGCCCGACGATGGCGGCGAACACGATGATGCGCGCGAGACCCGTGACACGCGACGCAGCGGTGCCGATGGCGACTCCCGCATTCGCTCGGGCCAGCGACCCGGTCTGCTCAGGCATCAATGAGGCCGTCGAAGAACAGATAATCAACGACCGCGTGGATGAGTTCGAGGCGGTTGTTCATCGTCTCGGGTTCTTCCTTGGTATCGAAATCCGTGAGCACCGCGCCGAGCGTCGTCGCCTGGAGATACATTGCCAGTGCCCGAGGATCGTGGCGAGTGGCGATGAGGCCGCGCTGCATGCATTCCTTGATCAATTGCTCGAGCGTGTCGGTGAGGCGCGTTTGGGCTTCTTCGAGCCTGGCCCGAAGTTCGGGTCGCCCGCGAGTTCCCGCGATGACCCCGGCGCGGTTGATGCGATTGGCGTTGCGGCTGCGTTGGTGCACGAATGCCGTCGTTGCCCTGAGGGCGTTGCGAAGGTCGGCAGCGGTCTTTGCCTGACCAATTACGGTGCGCATCGCCACGATCGTTTCGGCAACTTCGTCTTCGAACTCCTTGGCGAGTGCCGCGGCGACCAGGCCGTCGCGACCCCCGTACCGTGCGTAAATCGAGCTCTTCGAAAGCTGCTCGGCCTCCATGAGATCCTCGAGGCGAAATCCGCTCTCGCCGTCGCGGTGCAACAGTTCGATCGTGGTGCGAATGATCGAATCGGCGTCGGGCGTTCGACGCGGCGCCCGTTTGCTTGCAACCACGAGTTCCACGATAGTTCGCCGGCAAGTAGCGTGAAGCGGGTGACCACAGCATTCGACTCCGTTCAACAGGTACGTTCCGGCTTGAGGCAGGTGAACTACCTGGCTGATGACGGCATCGCAGGCGTCGTTTACCTCGCTCAGAAACTGGGCAAGCCGGTACTCATCGAAGGTCCCGCCGGCACGGGCAAAACACAGCTGGCAAAGAGCGTTGCCGATCTCACGGGGGCCCGGCTCATTCGGCTGCAGTGCTACGAGGGTCTCGACGAGTCCAAGGCCCTCTACGAGTGGAACTACAAGAAGCAGCTGTTGCGCATCCAGGCGGACAAATCAAGTGATTCGTGGAGCGAAGTGCACGACGACATCTTCAGCGACGAGTTCCTGTTGACGCGACCGCTGCTCGAGGCAATTTCGTCGGTTGACCCGGTCGTGTTGCTCGTCGACGAGGTCGACCGCGTCGAAGTGGAAACTGAGGCCCTGTTGCTCGAGATTCTCTCCGAATACCAGGTGTCGATTCCCGAACTCGGCACGATCAAGGCGAAACAGATTCCGCTCGTGTTCCTGACGTCGAACAACACCCGTGAGCTCTCCGAGGCACTCAAGCGACGTTGTCTCTACCTGCACGTCGATTACCCCGACGTCGAGCGCGAAAAGCAAATCGTCATGACGAAGGTGCCCGACATCGGCGAGAACCTCGCCGATCAGCTGACACGGATCGTGCGCAGCATTCGTCAGCTCGATTTGAAGAAGGCCCCGTCCGTGAGTGAAACCCTGGATTGGGCGCGCACGTTGATGCTGCTCGGACTCGACCACGTCGACGAGCAACAGGTGAAAGACACGCTCCACGTGCTGCTCAAGTACCAGTCCGACATCGCCAAGGCGGCGAAAGAACTCTCCGTTGACGAATAAGCGCAACGGTCGAGCTGCATCGTCATGAGCGGACTGCTCGAACTGATTTCCGGATTCGTCGCCGAATTGCGTCGCGCCGGCTTGCCGGTGAGTCTCACCGAGAATCTCGATGCGCTAGAAGCGGTCAAGGTGATTCCGCTTGAGGATCGCGATGCGTTCAAGTACGCACTCGGTGCAACTCTCGTAAAGGATTCGGCGCACTGGCAAGTGTTTGAAACCATCTTCGAGGTGTACTTCTCGTTGCGTGGCAGCGAATACACGATCGTGCAGGACGACACCCAAACCGAGTTCTGGCGCGACGAGCAGGACCAATCCGGCAATGGCGAACAGCCCGGACGGGGCGCCGGCGGTGGCATGGACGGACTGTCGCAGGAAGAGTTGGCGAGGCTCCTGATGCGCGCGCTCATGACGGGCGATCAGGCAATGATGCGAGCGCTCGCCAAACAGTCGGTGAGCAGATTCGCCGGGATGGAGCCCGGCCGGCCCGTCGGGGGCACGTATTACCTGTACCGCACTCTGCGCAATCTCGATCTCGACAACATGTTGCAGTCGCTCATGGATGCCGACGCAGGAAGTGAACGGCAGACGATGGAGGAGCGGCTCATGCGCGACGAGTACCAGACACGCATCGAGCAGTTCAAACAGGAGGTCGAGGCAGAAATCCGACGTCGTCTTGTGGCCGACCGCGGTGCGGAGGCAATGGCAAAGACGCTGCGCAAGCCGTTGCCCGAAGACGTCGAGTTCATGCATGCCACCCGAGACGAAATGCAGGGTTTGAAGAAGGCCCTGGGGCCGCTCACCCGCAAGCTTGCTGCCAAGCTCGCTCGCAAGCGTCGCAATCGTCGCCGTGGACCGCTCGATTTTCGCAGCACGGTTCGGCACTCGTTGTCGTACGGCGGTGTTCCGGCTGAGCCGAAGTTCAGGTACCCGCGACCGGCAAAACCCGACCTCATGGTCGTAGCCGACATTTCGGGCAGCGTCGCCGCCTTCGCTCGCTTCACGTTGATGCTCGTCTACGCAATACAGCACCAGTTTTCCAAGGTGCGCTCATTCGTGTTCATCGACGGAATCGACGAAGTGACGCGATTCTTCAAGGGCAATGAGGACATCCAGGACGCGATCCAGAAGGTGAACACCGAGGCAGACGTCATCTGGGTCGACGGGCACAGCGACTACGGCCACGCTTTCGAGGTTTTCTGGGAAAAGTACGGGAAGGACATCACCCCGAAGACGACGGTGCTGCTGCTCGGGGACGCACGAAACAACTACCACGCGGCTCAAGCTTGGGTCGTTCGTGAGATGCGCAAGAAGGCTCGCCATGTGTACTGGTTGAACCCCGAACCGACGTCGTACTGGAACACCGGTGATTCGATCGTCGGTGAGTACGGGGTGCACACCGACGGGGTGTTCGAATGCCGGAATCTGCGCCAGCTGGAAGGTTTCGTCGAGAAACTGGCATGACGCCGAACGTCATCGTCGTCGGAGCGGGTCCTGCGGGTGCGGCGCTGGCGCGAGCGCTGCTGTTGCGCGGGGCAGACGTGACGGTCATCGATGCCGGATTACGGCCGTGGCGGGCAACCTACGGCGCGTGGTGCGACGAGGTGTCGGCGCCGCTCGGAGATCTTCGCGTCGACGGCGTGTGGCGCAAGACGTGGTCGACCACCCGGGTGGTCGGGCGGCGCGAGCACCTCATCGATCGCGCGTACGGCGCCTTCGACAACGATCGGTTGCGTTCGGCCTTGCTTGACGACGTTCGTTGTGTCGATGCGCGCGTGGGTGAATTGCAACAGGGGTCGCAACGCGGTGTCGTGCTGTGCGCCGACGGCAACGAATACACCGCCGATCTCGTCGTCGATGCGCGGGGATCGACGGCAACCGGCGACAAGGACGACATGGTCGGATTCCAGACTGCATACGGACTCAACCTTGCGGTGAGCGAACTCGACCGACGTGGCATGGGTGGTGAGGTCATGACGCTGATGGATTGGCGACCGGCCACTGCCGCGGTGCGCAACGTTGCCCCGCCCACGTTTCTCTATGCGATGCCGTGGGGTGACGGTTACGGAATGGTGGAAGAGACGTCCTTGTGCGACCACCCGGGGTACGAGCACGCCGACTTGCGCCGGCGTCTGGCGCAACGGATGGGTGCCGATCTCACCGCACAGGCGTCGCACGTTGAAGTCGTTGAGATTGCGATGTCTGCGAGTATTCCGCCGCGATCCGCGGAAGTCTTGCGGTTCGGGGCGGCCGCAGGGCTCGTGCATCCGGTCACCGGATATTCGGTGGCGGCGGCGCTCCGCCTGGCAACACCGATGGCCGACGCAGTCGTTCGAGCATCCGATTCCGGGGGCGTCGGTCGTCAGGTGCGTGACGCGGCGTGGGCGGCCCTATGGAGTTCATCCATGCGACGTAGCCGGGCGTTGCACCGCATGGGTGCACGCATCATCCGCGGGCTCGACGCCGATGACATTGCCGATTTCTTCGACTGTTTTTTCGATTTGCCCGTCGACACATGGGCGCCGTACTTGCGCGTCGATGCCGAGCCCCGCGAGGTACGCAAAGCAATGCTCGCGGTGTTTCGTCGCTGTCCGTCGAATCTCAGACGGCGTTTGATGTCGTTTCCCGGCGAGCTCGTGCGAGCGCTCGTCGCACGATGACGAACCATGCCGCGACCGCACAGAGGCTGAAGATGAACCATTGCACCGCGTACGACAGGTGCGGCCCGATGGTCAACTCGGGGTCGGCAATTCGTGAAAGCTCGGGTGCGTCCGGCGGTGCGCTGTCGAGTTGTTCGACGTACACGTCGGCGACGACGCCTCCGATCTGCGGGGCGAGGCGGGCGATGTCGATGCGTTGCACCTCGTACAAGGGCCCTTCGGCGGGATCTGTGAGCATCCCACGCCGACGTTCCTCGGATGGTCGCAGTCGACCGAGAATCGTCACCTGGCCCCGTGGTGTGGGCGGCGGAGCAACCGTCAGCGGGACGAACCCTCTGTTGACGATGATCCGCCGTCCGTCATCCAGTGCGACGACGGCCACCGCGTTCACTCCCGCGCGCCCGTCTTGTGATCGGTTGGCGACGACTACCTGCGGGATGTCGAGCCATGTGCCGCGCACCGTGACGGTCGTCCAGGGCAAGCCGTCGCGGGGAGTGTCGGAGTCCAGCAGTGTTTCGATGGCGACGGGGGTGCGGTTCGCGCGATCGCGAACGGCCTCGTTGAAGGACAGTCTGTCGTCGTGGCGACGAAGTTGCCAGAATCCGAGCAGCACCATGACGACCACCAGCACGACGGCCAGGAGGTGAGCCGCCATGACCCAAGGTGACGACAACACGCGCAGCGTTGACGTTCGCGGCGTACCGGTTGATGGTGTCACGATGCGCACGACGCTAACGCCGTCACCCGCCGTGCTCGTGTTCGACGGCGAGTGCGCGATGTGTCGTCGGTGTGCCGCGTGGGTGAGGCGTCGTCGTCGCGCGCCGTCGGTCGTGGCGTATCAAGAGGCGCCACTCACCGATTGGGGGCTGTCGCGCGACGCCTGCGAGCGTGCGGTGCAATGGGTGGGTGCAACACGGTGCGAGGGAGCGCCGGCGGTGGCCGCGGTGCTCGTTCATCTCGGATGGCCGTGGTCGGCGGCCGGTTGGATGATGAAAGCCCCCGGCATGCGGTGGCTCGCCGGTCGGGTGTATGCGCGCGTGTCGGTGCGCCGTCGTTGTCGTATCGACCCGCCTGTAGCCTGATCCCTGCATCACGAGCGACCAATAGGTCCGGCAACCGGGGAGACCCACGGTGCCAAGTCGCCAGGCGACGATGTGGCTCCCTTCGGGGGCAACGGTCCTGGCGAACGTTCGGGACGCACGACATTCCAGCGACGAACTCGATCCCGGCGATCAGAACAAGGACGACGAACATGATGCGCACCGACTACCCGGCAACCGGGGCGTGGCAGCCCGGCCAGTCGCCGGGTCGGCGGTCGTTCTTGCAGCTCGATGCCGATCGTCCGGTGGCACTCGATTGCGGTGAGACGTTGCGCAACGTCGTCATTGCGTACGAAACCTGGGGAACGTTGAATGTCGACGCCAGCAACGCGATTTTGCTGTGCCATGCGTGGACGGGGGACAGTCATGCTGCGGGGCCGGCCGAAGACGGTCATCCGACGCCCGGGTGGTGGGAGGACGTCGTCGGACCGGGTCGAGCAATTGATACCGATCGGTGGTTCGTCGTGTGCAGCAACGTCATCGGTGGATGCCAGGGTTCGACCGGTCCGGCGTCGCCGCACCCCGATGACGCTCGGGCATACGGTTCGCGGTTTCCCGTCATCACCATTCGCGACATGGTGCGTGCGCAACTGCGACTGGCCGATGCGCTCGGCGTGACCAGGTGGCATTCGATCATCGGCGGATCGATGGGCGGTATGCAGGCCCTCGAGTGGGCGATCATGTACCCGAATCGCGTGAATTCGCTCATTGCGATCGGCACATGTGCGCAGAGTACGGCGCAACAGATCGCATGGGGAGCAATCGGTCGACGTGCAGTGCGACTCGATCCGCGCTGGCGTGGCGGTGATTATTACGACGCCGCGGTGGGCGACGGACCCTGGGAAGGGCTGGCGATCGCGCGAATGGTCGCACAGGTGACGTTTCGCAGCGACAACGTGTTCACCGACCGCTTCGGACGCGACCTTGCGGACCGCAACGCGCAGAACAACGGACTCGGGTTGTGGGACAAGTTCGAGGTGGAGAGGTATCTCGACCATCACGGTGACCGACTCATCCGCCGATTCGACGCCAACAGCTATTTGCTCATCGGCAAGGCGATGGACCTGCACGACGTGGCGCGGGGTCGTGGTGATTTGTGTCGGGCCATGTCGCGGATCACGGCGCACACCCTGGCAATGGGAATATCCAGCGACATTTTGTACCCGAAGTATCAGCAGGAACAGATTTGCAATCTCGTTGCCGCGGCCGGCACGCCGGCGGAATACGCCGAGATCGTGTCACCGCACGGACACGACGCATTCCTCATTGAGCACGATCAGGTGGGCGGTCCGATTGCCGATTTCCTCGCTCGCGTCGCCTGCGGGCGCGGGCGTTGAGCGGCGAATCCTCATCGCGGCGGCGCAGCCAGCGCCGCAACCACCACAGCGCGAGGATGAACGCGACACTTGACACGACGTTCACCGTCCCGGCCAGATCGACGGCAATAACCACCGTTGTTTCGATTGAGTGCGACATCGTCATCTGGACTGCACCGGCCACGGAGGTAGTTTGACACCATGATTCTCGCCGACACGGGAACCTGGTTCATCGGAGTGTCGCTGATCTCGCTCGGTGCGGCACTTGCGGCCGTGTCGGTGTGGATGTGGGTGACGACTCGCCCCGACGATCCGTTGCTCGCGCCACTGGAAATCATCGGTGAGCGCCGGTTTGCCCGGGGATCGGCGTCCGAACGCGCCGCCCTCCTGAAAAGGGCTCGTACTACGGTGTTGTCATGAGCGAGTTTTCTCCGCAGGAGATGATTGAGCGGTTTAGGGATCGTGCCGCATCGGTGAAACGGCGCCCCTTGCCCCCGGTGGCGGGCGAGGAACGGCAGCACTTCGTGCGCCAGGCGCAACTTGACTTCCAGGATTTCGCAATGATCGGTGATGCCGAGGCGGAACTGCAAGACGGCGTGCTCACTTTGCGCATCGATTTGCGACCGCAGTCGAAGAAATAGCCCGGCGCAATCACCGTGGCGCCCTCCGACTCTCGTCCGTGGTGGCGTCGCGAGCTGCCGTTGGTGGCGTGTTGGACTGCGGTCGTTGCATGGTCGATCGGTCCGGTGTTCATCGCAAAGATGTCGGTGTCGACGCCGACCATCGTCATGTGGCGTCAGTTGATGTGGTTGCCGCTGTTGTGGTCGCTCGCACGAACGATGGGCGACGGCTTCACCCGCCACCATATGTCGGTGGCGTGGAAGCCGGGAATCTTCTTTCTCCTGTCGGTGATCACGGGATTCTGGTCGTACGACCACACGACGATCGCCAATGCGACACTGCTGAGCAGCTTGACACCGGCCGTTCTGTTGTTCATTGCTCCGCGGCTTCTTGGTGAAAAAATCACGTTGTCGCGCGTGGTGTATTCGATCGTTGCCTTCGTCGGGGTGTCGGGCGTCGTTTTCGGAGCCGTCCCGTCGGAAGCCCCCGGCAACGCACTGTTCGGTGATGCGTTGTCGCTGACGAACATGGCGCTGTGGACGGTGTATTTCATCTCGGCGAAGAGGGCCCGCAACGAGGGAATCAACACATGGTCGTTCCTCACGGGGGTGTGTCTCGTCAACGTGGTCGGTTCGATGTTGCTCGCCCTCGTTGCGTCGGACGACGTGTGGCAGCTCACCGGACAGGATTGGTTGCTTCTCGTTGCGATGACACTCATTCCGGGCAGCATCGGCCACTACCTGATGACGTGGTCGTCGCGGTATCTGGACGCCACCGTGTCGTCGCTCATCACGTTGGCGGGGCCGGTGCTATCGACTGCGCTGGCATTCGTGTTCCTCGGGCAAAGCGTTGCGGTCCTGCAAGTGTTCGCCGGTCTCGTCGTTCTCCTCGGCCTCGGCGGGGTGATCGTTTCCGCACGCCCGCATGCGCAGCGGGTGGAGGCCACGTGATGGTGCTCCCTGTACACTGACTTCCCTACGCGGACGTGGCTCAGTTGGTAGAGCATCACCTTGCCAAGGTGAGGGTCGCGGGTTCGAATCCCGTCGTCCGCTCCATTGTGAAGATCCGTCAACGCGGCGGTCGGTTGCTGCTCGTATCGCTGTGCGCCTGGTTCGTTGCGGCGTGCGGTGTTGCCGACAGTGCTGCGCAACCCCTGGTGGTTGCTGCAGCGAGTGATTTGCGCGACGTTTTCGGTGAGTTCGCGGCCGAATTGGTCGACTCGGACGTCGGGGAGGTGTCGTTCGTGTTTGGCTCCTCCGGCATGTTGCGCGAGCAGATCCTCAACGGTGCCCCGTACGACGTGTACGTTTCGGCCAACGTCGATTTCGTCGAAGATGTCATTGCGGCGGGTCGCGTACTGACGGCTGCGCCGGTCGTGTACGCGGTGGGCGGTCTCGCCCTGGTTGCAGCCGACGGTCGGGACTTGGATTCGTTCGCCCGCACCGTCCGCTCCGCCGATCGCATCGTGATTGCCCAGCCGCGCCATGCGCCGTACGGTGTCGCGGCGCGCCAAGCTCTCGAGCGAGCCTCGCTGTGGAGCGAAGTGGCGTCGAGGGTCGTTTATGCCGACAACGTCGCCGATGCGGTGCGCATCGTCGACTCGGGTGAAGTCGATGTCGGGTTGGTCGCACGAAGCCTGGTCATCGACCGACCGCACGTCGTGGTGGATCCCACGCTCTACGACCCGTTGCGACAAGCGGCGGTTGCCCTGCGAGGCAATCGTCAAGCGCGCGCCGAAGCCTTCATTGATGAGTTGCGCACCGATTCGGTCCGCCGGTTGCTCAACCGCTACGGCTTTGCCACCGATTCGGCGACGATCATGGGTGGGTGATGACGATGTCGGATTGGTCACCCCTGTGGATTTCCTTGCGCGTCACCGTGGTGGCAACCGGCGTGGCTGCGGTGCTCGGGGTGGGTATTGCGTATGCCTTGGCGAAGTTGCGTTCACGTTGGGCCAGCGTCATCGAAGCGATCATCACGGTGCCGATCGTTCTCCCGCCCACGGTTCTCGGTTACTACCTGCTCACCTTGCTCGGGTCGCGCGGGATGATCGGTCGAGCGTGGGAAGCGGCATTCGGTGGCCCGATCGTGTTCACGGTGGCGGGCGCGACGATTGCGGCGACGGTTTCGGCCGTACCGTTCGTCGTGCGCACGTCGCGGGCGGCGATACGACAGGTGGATTCGCGTCTCGAGGAGGCTGCTCGTATGTGCGGCTTGTCGGAAGCTGCCGTCGCGATGCGGGTGACTCTGCGGGTTGCTTCCCGCGGAATCCTCGCCGGAGTCGCTCTCGGATTTGCGCGGGCGCTCGGAGATTTCGGGGTCACCGTGATGGTTGCGGGGAACATCCCCGGACGCACCCAAACGTTGCCCGTTGCGGTGTACGACGCGGTGCAGGCAGGTGACTCGGGTGTGGCACGTACGGGTTCACTCGTGCTCGCTGCCATTGCCTTGATCGTGCTGTTGTTGCTCGCCCAGTTGCAGGTAAGGCGCACCAGATGACGACTCTGCATGTGGACGTCACGGCGCGAGTGCCGAGGTTCACCGTGGTGGCGTCGTTTCGCGCAGCTCCGGGGATCACGGCACTCGTGGGCCCGTCAGGGTCGGGCAAGAGTTTGACGCTCGCAACGATTACCGGTGTGCGACGACCGTCGCAAGGCTCGGTGGCGCTGGGTGACGAGACGTGGGTCGACGTCGATCGCGAGGTGTTCGTGTCAACGCAACACCGTCGCGTTGCCGCAGTTACGCAGTTTCCCGCGCTGCTCGCACATCTCACGCCGCTCGCCAATGTGCAGATGGCCGTTGCGGGCCGCGAAGATCGTCGTGCACGGGCAATGCACTGGCTGCAGCGAGTCGGTGCCGAGCGCCTGGCGACGAGTGACACGACAACGCTGTCGGGTGGCGAGGAGCAGCGTGTGGCGCTGGCTCGTGCTCTGGCTCGTCGGCCCCGGGTTCTCGTTCTTGACGAGCCGTTCAGTGCGCTGGATCGGGAGAGTCGAATCGTATTGCGGTCACTCGTTCGCGAAGTGGTCGAAGAGCTGGCGATTCCGACCGTGCTCGTTACTCACGACGTTGCGGACGTTGCTGCATTGGCTGACGAGGTCGTTCTGTACGAGCCCGGTCGTTCGGTGCGCCAGGAGCGCGTGCCGCGCGGCGATCTCGGGGCCGTGCTTGCGCTGCTCGGCGCGGCGGAAGGGGAATGAAGCCGCTCGTTCGCTGCATGTATTCGCGGTAGCCCGGTTTGCGCTCGGCGAGCAACCGATCGAGCATTGCGGCTCCCGACACTCGTACGAGAAGTACCGTCATGATCGCAGCCGAGCCGAATGCCCACACGCCCGCGCCTTGCGAAGCACCCGCAATTGCCAGACCCCACCACACGAGCGCATCGCCGAAGTAGTTGGGGTGCCGGGTGTACTGCCACAGCCCCGTGTCGAGCACCTGACCGGCGTTACGTGGATCGCGCTTGAATGCCGCGAGCTGGGCGTCGGCCACTGCTTCCCACCACAGCCCGGCTGCCCACACGAGCATCCCGAGAACGAGCCAGGTTGACAACGATGCAGACGTGTCGCGGTGGCCAAGTGTGACCGGTAGGGCGACAACGAAGAGGAGCGCTCCCTGGAGGGCAAAGACGGTGACGAGGCTGCGCACGGCAAAGGAGTCTCCGTGCCGCTCGCGCATCGCGCGGTAGCGGAAGTCCTCGCCTTGTTTCAGGTTGCGCCGCAGGAGGTGGAAGGACAATCGCAGGCCCCAGATCGTCACCATTGCGAGCAATGCCCAGTTTCCCGAACCCGATGCCCCCACGACCCAGCGCGAAGCCCAGGTGGCAAGCACGAACCCGAGAGGCCAGGCGACGTCAACGATGGAGGTGTCGCGCCGAACCAGGCTGATCGACCACGTCGCGAGCATGAGGCACGCAATTGCGACGACTGCTGCCATGAGCACGGCGGTCGCGTCGGCCACGAACCGAGGTTAGGCGTGCCGCAGCCACCTGCGGCGGATGCGAATGCGACGGGTCGCGGCGATGTGCGTTGTCGCGCCACCATTCTGCTGCGAGCCTTGAACGGTGCTCCAGGTTCGCAATCTCGGTGTCGAGGTCGGCGCTCGCATGGTGGTGCACGAGGCGAGCTTCGCGGTGATGCCCCGCGACAAAGTGGGTCTCGTCGGTCGCAACGGTGCAGGCAAGACGAGCTTGTTCAAGGTGTTGGGTGGCGCCAGCGAACCGAAATCCGGCACGGTCAGCCGAGGTGGGGCGTTCGGCTACCTGCCGCAGGACCCCCGAATTGCCGGCGCATTCGACGGTCGTACAGCCATTTCCCACGTTCTGTCCGCGCGGGGTATCGACGACGATCTGGTGCGGCTCGAGAAGCTGCGCATCGCGATGGAAGAGCGGGCTGACGAGCGGAACATCGAGCGGTTCACCAGGGCTCAGGATGCCTTCGAAATGAAGGGCGGATACGCCGCCAACAGCGAGGCGCGGGCGATTGCGGCCGGACTCGGACTCAAAGCCGACCGACTCGATCTGCAGCTCGGCGTGCTGTCGGGTGGCGAACGCAGACGTGTCGAACTGGCGCGAATCCTCTACGGCGGCAGCGACACGTTGCTGCTCGACGAGCCGACGAACCACCTCGATGTCGATGCGAAGATGTGGATGCTCGAGTTCCTGCGCAACTACAAGGGTGCATTGCTCGTCATCAGTCACGACCTCGAGCTGCTCGACGAAGCCATCACCCGTGTGCTCCACCTCGACCGACCCGACGAAGCAGACGTCGGGCACATCGTCGAGTACCGCGGCACGTATTCGCAGTACGTGCGGGCCCGTGAAGCCGACGAGGCCCGTGCGGCGAAGATGGCCGGCCAGCAGGCCAAGGAGATCGACCGTCTGCAACGTGTCGTCGACCGTTTCGGTGCCAAGGCGTCGAAAGCATCGATGGCCCGCAGCATCGAGAAGCGCATCGATCGGCTCGATGAAAGCCGGATACATGCCCCGCGCGCGAAGCGGACGCTCGCCGTGAAGTTCCCCGAGGCACCCGCCTGCGGCGAGACGGTGCTCACGGTCAGCGGGTTGCGCAAGACCTACGGGGGTCCCGACATCTTTCATGACGTCAGCTTCGACCTGGGGCGCGGCGAACGGCTGCTCGTACTGGGGTTGAACGGAGCCGGGAAGACGTCGCTGTTGCGCATTCTTGCCGGTGCGTCGAAGGCCGATGACGGCGAGGTGAGGTTCGGTCACCAGGTGCAGGCGGGCTATTACGCCCAGGAGCACGACAACCTCGTTGCCGAGCGATCACTCATCGACCACATGCGCGAAATGGCGCCGACGCGGCTGGGGCTCACCGAAACGCAACTGCGCGGCATGCTCGGGTCGTTCGGGCTGTCTGGCGACAAGGTGTTCCAGGAGACGGCCACATTGTCGGGAGGGGAAAAGACGAAACTCGCACTCGCCATGCTGATGGTCGGACGCAGCAATCTGCTGCTGCTCGACGAGCCGACGAACAACCTCGACCCCTCGAGCAGGGATGCCGTAGCCAACGCGCTTTCCGAGTGGAACGGCGCCATCGTGCTCGTCAGTCACGACACCGACTTCGTCGAGCAACTGGCACCGACGAAAGTGCTGGTCATGCCCGACGGGCAGGTCGACTATTACAACGAGTCGTGGCTCGAAGTGGTGAGCCTCGCCTAGCGGCGGGAGCGACACCCGCGTCTTCCACCGCCGCCGCGGAAGCGCGTGCGTCCTAGTGTTTGTCCGATGTCCACGACGCCGTCGCCGTACCCGGACGAGTCCGACGGCTACTGGATGCACTACCACGACGAGAACAGCCAGAAGCTGGCCGATGCAATCATCCGCTACGCCGTCGAACGCGTGCGACTGGATCCCCCTCCGCTCGACGCTCCGAAGCCGCTCAGCGTGTTGCGTGCCGAGGTCGGAACGACGATCACTCCCGAGGGGATCGGCGGCATGAAGGCACTGCACATCTTCACCGAGTCGCTGGCGCCGGCGTGCATCAGCGTCGATCACCCGTTGTTCCTGTCGTTCGTACCCGGTGCGCCGACCGAATCGTCGGTGCTGTTCGACCTGGTCGTTGCCGCGTCGAACATCTACGGCGGATCATGGCTGGAGGGTGCCGGCGCCGTGTATGCCGAGAACGAGGCACTGGCGTGGCTCGTGTCGCTCGCCGGATTACCGGCCGGTGCCGGTGGGGTGTTCGTGAGCGGGGGAACGGCGGGCAATCTGTCGGCTCTCGTTGCGGCTCGGTGGCGCTGGCGCAACCGAGGCGGTGCGGGCACGTCGACGCTGCGCCCGCTCATCGTGTGCTCGTCGGGGGCGCATTCGTCGGTTGCGCAGGCCGCATCGGTGATGGACGCCGACGTGTTGCGAATCGCCGCCAACGATCACGGCGAACTAACGCGTGATCTACTCGTTGCTGCCGTGGACTCGTTGAGTGCAGCCGATCGTCGCCGTGTGTGCGCCGTCGTCGCCACCGGAGGAACGACGAACATCGGGGCAGTCGACGACCTCGCGGGAATCGGGGAGTGGGCGAATGCGAACGGCGTGTGGTTCCACGTCGACGGCGCGTACGGTCTCGCCGGCTTGTGTTCGCGGCGCAGTCGGCCGCTGTTCGACGGGATCGAACGCGTCGACAGTTTCATCGTTGATCCCCACAAGTGGTTGTTCGGCCCGTACGACTGTTGCGCCCTGATCTATCGAGACCCGCTGGTTGCCAAAGCGGCCCACACGCAACGCGCCGAGTATCTCGACGTGCTCATCCAGCGTCCCGAGACCGACCTCGACGAGGCGTTCAATCCCGCCGATCTCGCCCACCACCTCACGCGGCGCGTGCGGGGACTTCCGTTTTGGTTCTCGCTCGCCACGCATGGCACCGAGGCGTACGAGGAGGCCATCGACATCACGCTGCAGGTTGCCGAAGATGCTGCCGAGATGGTGCGTGCTGCGGCGCACGTCGAGCTCGTGCTCGAGCCCCGACTGTCGATTGTCGTTTTGCGTCGCCCCGGATGGACCGCCGTGGATTACGAGCGCTGGAGCAACGATCAGCTGCGCACGGGGGAGTCGTTCGTCGTGCCGACGACGCACGAAGGCGAGACGGTTCTGCGGATGTGCTTCGTCAATCCGCGCACGGAACCGGCGCAGGTGCAGCGGCTCATCGACTCGATGCGATGAGCGAAATTACTTGGCTTTCGGCGCAGCCTTCTTGACGGCCTTCTTGCGGGTGCCGTAGCGCTTGTTGAAGCGGTCGACGCGACCGGCCGAGTCGATGATCTTCATCTGACCGGTGAAGAAGGGATGGCTCGCGTTCGAGATGTCGAGCTGCACGAGCGGGTACGTGTTGCCATCGGTCCAGGTGGTCGTCTTCGACGGATCGGTCTTGATCGTCGAGCGGGTGAGGAAGCGGTAGTCGGCCGAGGAATCCTCGAAGACGACGAAGCCGTACTGGGGGTGAATGTCCGATTTCATGGCCTCGCCAGTGTAGCGGTCGACGAATGTCGCCCCATAGACTGCTCGTCATGCCAAATCGCTGCGACGTCCTGGGCAAGAAGCCTTCGACCGGTCACTCCGTGTCGCACTCGAACCGCAAGACGAAGCGCTGGTGGCGAGTGAATACCCACAAGCGCCGTTTCTGGTTGCCGTCCGAGAAGCGCTGGGTGACCCTGTTCGTCAGCAGCAAGGGCCTGCGCACCATCGACAAGCGCGGCATCGAATCGGTCGTTGCCGAGATGCGCCGCAACGGCCAGAAGATCTAACGAGCAGGAGAGCTAATCATGGCCGCCAAGAGCAAGGACCGTCGTCCGATCATCAAGCTCCGCTCAACCGCCGACACCGGCTACACGTACGTCACCCGCAAGAACAAGGTGAACTCGCGAGAGCGACTCGAGCTGAAGAAGTACGACCCCGTCGTGCGCAAGCACGTCATCTTCAAAGAAGAGCGCTGAGCCCCCGCGCGAAATCCGCGCGCAAATCCTCCGGGTCCTCGAGACCCACGGAAATCCGGATGAGTCCGTCGGTGATGCCCGTGGCCGCCTTCGTCTCCGCATCGACGCTGAGATGCGTGCTCGTCGTCGAGTGCGACACGAGTGTGTCGGGCCCGCCGAGAGTGACGGCCGGGCGAGCAAGCGTGAGAGCGTCAATGAAACGTCGGCATGCGTCCGTGCCGCCGGCGAGTTCGATCGATAGCAACGAGCCGAAGCGACGCATCTGCGTCGTTGCGATCCCGTGTTGTGGGTGCGAGGCGAGACCGGGATAGTTCACGCGGGTGACCTGCGGGCGCGACGAGAACCATTCGGCGAGCATCTCGGCGGTGCCCGACTGGCGGTCGAGGCGCACGGGCAGGGTGCGCAAGCCGCGCAGGCCCGCAAGTGCATCGTGCGGCGAGGCCGTCGCGCCGTGCAGAACCGAGTAGCTCCACAGTGCGTCGATGTAGTCCTTCGATCCGGCAACCACACCGAGTGTGGCGTCGTTGTGGCCGGCAATGCCTTTCGTCGCCGAATGGACGACGAGATCGATGCCGAAATCGGCGGGTCGTTGCCCGAGCGGCGTGGCAACGGTCGAGTCGATCATCGTGATCGGCCCCGCGATGGCACCCAGTTTCTCAAGGTCGACGAGGTCGAGATGAGGGTTGCTCGGTGATTCGGCGACGACGAGCATCGTCTTGCCCGGTCGCACGGCAGCAGCGAATTCGTCGGCGTTGCGACCGTCGATGAAGGTGACGTCGATGCCCATCCGGCGACAGGGGCCGTTGAGAACGCCGAGCGTGCCGGAATACATGTTTCGCTGGGCGACGATGTGGTCGCCGGTCGAGCAGAAGCCGAAGATCACCGACGAGATCGCGCCCATTCCCGAAGCAAAAGCGAGCGCCGCTTCGGTGCCATCAAGCTGGGCGATGGCCCGTTCGAAAGCGTTGACGGTGGGGTTGGCGTACCGCGAGTAGAAACCGACTTCGTGGATCGCCTTTGCGCCGGCATGGGTGCCGTCGAGCGACCCCGCGTCCCAGGTGCTGGCGGCATGGAGCGGGGGGAACAGTGCCCCGGATTCGTCACGACCGGCCGTGATTGCCTGTGTTTCGACGGAACAGTGCTCGTTGGTCACCCGGTCAAGGCTAATGAGCGCATTCACGAGGCGGCCGTCCTCCTTGCCTAAGGTCGCTTGCCATGAACCACCGCCGTCGTGTCGCCACCCTCGTCGTTGCCGCTCTCGGAATGACTCTGCTCCCGGCGGCTTCGGGCGGCGCCGAGGTGTACGTCAATCCGCTATCGGGTGTTGCCGCCGGGGCAGGCAACCCCGTCGTCATGGTGAAGTACGGCAATGCGCGACCCGACAGGCCGCACTACGGCCTCAACCAAGCCGATGTCATCTACGTGGAAGAGGTCGAGTGGGGGATCACGCGCATCGCCGCAATGTTCAATTCGCGGTTTCCCTCGGCTGCCGGGCCGACACGCAGTGCGCGAATCTCCGATCTCGAAATCCTCGAGCAGTTTGACTCGCCCGGACTCGTGTACAGCGGGGCCAACGACGTGTTGTTGAAAGCGGTGCGCAGGTCGAATGCCGTCTCGTTGTCACCGAGTGAGCGATCGAGCTTCTACTACCGCAACCTGTCGAAGGTGGCCCCGCACAACCAAATGGTGCGACTTGCTGCGATGATGCAGAAAGAAAAGAAGTTGAGCACGGCCGTCGACATCGGTTTCGTGTTCGATCGGGCGGCTCCCGAAGGCGGCACGAAAGCCGGGTACTGGCAGGCATCGTGGCCGTCGTCGCGGGTGAGCGGCATCTGGAGCGGCAACGGGTGGGTGATGTCGTTCGACGGCGCTGTGCAGCGCGATGCGGCAACCAAGGCATTGCTCGTGCCCAAGACGGCGATCATCCAGTTCGTCGAGCAAAAAGAGACCAAGTACGGCGATCGTTTCGGCGGCAAGACACCGCTCGTGAAAACGGTCGGTTCGGGTCGCGCGATCGTGCTACGCAACGGCCGTGCATACGACGCCCAGTGGTCGCGGCCCGATGCGAAGGCGGGAACGAGCTTCACGTTCAACGGCGCACCGCTGCCGTTCGACGTCGGGCAGGTGTTCGTCGCACTCGTCAACGCGAAGGGGAAGAAGAACTTCGAGGTGCGCTGACGATTCGTCGCCGTATTCCGACTGTGCTCGTGCGTCGCTAGCCTGCAGGAGTTCGCGCGAGCGAACATGGCGACGTGGCCGACTGGCTAGGCATGGGCCTGCAAAGCCCCTTAATCGGGTTCGATTCCCGACGTCGCCTCGAGGAGATGGCGCATGACGATTGATGATGTCGGTCGACCCGAGCCACCCGTTGCGGCGAACGAAGTCGAGACTCTCCTCGGGTATCTCGATTACCAGCGTTCAACCCTCGAATGGAAGACGCGGGGGCTGAATCGCGAGCATATGAGTGTCACGATCGCCGCGTCGACGATGACGCTCGGAGGGCTGCTCAAGCACATGGCATTTGTCGAGCGCTACTGGTTCGCCAAGCGGTTGCTCGGACAGCCGCTGGGAGCCCCGTGGGAGGGCGTCGACTGGAAAGCTGAGCCCGATTGGGAGTGGACGTCGTCGCTCAACGACGACCCGGCTGAATTGCGTGGGCTGTGGCAACGGTGCTGCGACGAGTCGCGAACGATCGTTGGCGACGCCCTGCGCTCCGGATCCCTCGACTCACTGTGCGTGACGCCATGGCCGAACGGCGAGAGCCCGTCGTTGCGGTGGGTGCTCGTGCACATGATCGAGGAGTACGCGCGCCACAACGGACACGCCGACCTGTTGCGTGAGTTCGTCGACGGCGAGACGGGCGAGTAACTGCGTTACCGACTCGGCCAGGCGTTCCGTTCTTGCCGGTCAACCAAGAAGCATTGGGAATGTCGCGTAGGCATCGTGGTGCGACGCCTCGGTGTACTGCGCGGGATTGCGCGGGTCGGGTCGGGCGCCGGCGTGTAACAGCGAGCGGATGATCTGCACGAGGGTGCCGTCGGTTCCCGATTCGGCCGACGTCGACGGCAAGCCGGTGACGAGCGGTCGACCGATACACATGTGCTCGCCGCCTCCGAACGTGAGACCCCATTGCTTCACGCTGGCCGGAACCTCGCGCCACGGATTGAACTCGTTCGCGTCCGCTCCGAACACCGACGTGTCGCGGTTGGCGCCGCGAAAAATGAGACCCACCTTTTCGCCCTTCTTGACCTCGATACCGCTGGCGAGCGTCACGTCGGTGTTCGCCTGTCGCAGCAGTGCGGGAGCAGGTAGGTGAAGGCGCAACGACTCAGCGGCAGCGCGACGGAGAAAGTCAGGGTCGTCGGCGCGCGCACGATCCTCGGGGTGAGTCGCGAACCACTCGAAGAGGTGCCCAAGAAGATGCGGTGCGGCTTGCGACGTGGTGCCCGTCGACGCCACCAGGTACAGCGTCGCCTCTCGCACGTGGAGGTCGGCATCCCAGTCGTCGTTCCAGTGCAGCAGCATCATCGTGAGCAAGTCACGGGGGAGTTCGTCGCGGGTGATCTTCCCGGCGTTGAGGTCGGCGGCGAGCGCACGGCGACGATCGACCGAAGCGGCAAGGAATTCGGTGACGAATTCGCCGCGGATCTTCAGCCCACGCTGCATGAGCGCGTGCTGATCCTCGGTCGACCAGCCCAGGGTGACGGATTCCTGCAACCGTTCGACGAACCAGCGGAAACGCTCCGTTCGCTCCGGCGTGTCGACGCCGTCGATTCCCGTCACCGTCGCCGAGATGCGGTGCATCATCGTGCGCACGAGCGGCACGAGGTCGACGGCAACCGGCGGTGTGGCGCCAAGCAATGCCTCGCTGAGGCATTGCTTGATCACCGGCGTCAGTGCCTCGCGCTCGTAGTGCTCAAGTGCCGCACGTCCGAATAGTTGCGCTTCCATGCGACGCCGTTGGAAGTGCTCGGGGCCGTCGATCATCAAGAGAACGTCCTGGAACAGCGGGCCGTATTCGGCCTGCGATCCCTGTCCGAAGTGCGGTGACCGCAGTACTTCGTCGACGTCACCGAACGTGGTGAGCTTGCGCAGTCCGGTGAGGTACGGGGGATCGGTGAGTTGGCGCATGGCACATTGTGGCACGGTCGCCGAGGTTCGGAAATCGGGTTCTACGCTGAATGACGCAATGAACCTGCTCATCTGTCACGACGTGCGATTTTTCGGCGAAGCCATGAAGCGTTGGCTCGCCGAGTCGGGCAAGGTGTCGGTCGTCGGTGTCGTCACCGATCCCGAGTTGCAGTTGCAGCCCGACGTGTCCGCCGATGCGGAACTCGTGTCGTCGCGGCTCATCTCGCAGTACCTCGCTGCGCGAGCCGCCAACCCCGATGCCCACGAGCGTCGGGGCCGTCGGCTGCTGCTCGTGGCCGAACGCACGCCCCGTGCGCTTGCGCTGGCGCGGTTGCACGGCTTCGACGACGTCGTCGATGCCAAGGATCTCGATGCTCCGCTCGACGAATTTGTCGAGCGTCTGGAGAGGGTCGTCACTGCACCGGCCGAAGCCGACTCCGCGCCCGAACTCATCGACGTGTACACGATGGTCGACAAGTCTCGTGCGCTCGCCACGTCGGATGCCGTCGACGAACGCATCGTCGACTTCGTCGCACAGGGCTTGGCCGACAAGCAGATCGCGAAAGTCATGGGCATGTCGGTGCAGACCATACGAAACCGCGTCAGCCGCATGCTCATCGACAGCGGTTTGCGCAACCGCACCGAGTTGGCAGTGCAGTACGTGCGCAACCACCCGGAAGTGCCGGGGCTCGATCTCGCTTAAAGCGGATCGTCAGCCGGAGCAGTCAACCGGCACAATCAGTCGGCGTCGCGCGCATCCCACGCGTCGGGATTGGCAATGGCTCGCGTGACGACGCCGGGCAATTTGCCCGTAGCGAGATGCTGAACGGTGACCGCCTCGAGAACTCCGCGCAGCGCGTGGCGAACCGCGATCCACGTGGCGACGAACGGATCCTTCGTCGAACCCTCGGCCAGTTCGTGCGGGCGAATTCCGCGCACCGACGCCAAGGGTCCCTCGACGGCGCGGATGATGTCGGCCACGGTGATGTCGGAGGCGGGGCGGGCGAGCAGCCAACCTCCACCCGGACCTCTCTGACTGCGGACGATCCCGGAATTGCGCAGCGAGCGCAATATGTCGTCGAGGAAGGTTTCGGGAATGTCGTCGGCCGCAGCGAGCACGTGGCCGGTAAGTGCCTCACCGGGGTGTTCCGCGTTGTGGCGCGCAACCGACGTCACGGCGCGTACCGCATAATCGACGCGGTGGGAGATTCTCACGACACAGACCGCCCGGCGGGCTCGACTCGTGCCATCGTGTCTAACGGCGCACTCTTTGGTTCATTCGCCCGATCGATCTTCGGTTCATGCGTCGGCTCGACCCACACGACGGTGTCGTAGAACGCGACGCCGCCGCCCCAGTCGGCCGGTGCGGACGACGTGAGCATGTTCACCGTCTGGCCGTCGTGCGTGCGGCTCGTGCTCCAGCCGAACGGGATGCTCACCATGCCGTCCCTGACACGGACGTCGTTGCCGACGTGCGCACGGAGAGTCATCGACCCTCGTTCGTTGTGGACGCGCACCCAGTCGCCGTCGTTGATGTTGCGAGCGGCTGCGTCGTTCGGCGTCATTTCGCACGTCGGTTCGCCCTCGGGTAGTGCGTGGGCGTCGAGCGGCGTGTACGACGTGTTGAGGAACCGGACGTGCTTCTTGGGCGACATGAGCACGAGCGGTGAGCTCGGTCCACCGTGCGTATCGATGGTGGGCAGCGGCGGAGGCGCATACGTGGGGACGCGACCGTGGCCGGCACGATCGAGCTCGTCGTTTGTGATGTGTAACTTGCCGTCCGCCGTATGGAACCCGCCTTCTGCGTACGGCAGCAACGGATCGGGGAGATCAAGTCGCATGAAGCCTCGTGAACTCAACCTGTCAATGTCGACGCCCGGCATGCACGAGGCGAGCAGGGACTCATCAGATTCGAACAATTCCGGTTCGGTGAAACCCATTGCGCCGGCGAGTCGTCGCCACAGTTCGGTGTTTGGCACGCTCTCTCCGACGGGGTCGATCGCGCGGTTGTTGAAGCCGAGGTACAGGTGGCCCCACGCGGTGACGACGTCGTCGTATTCAATGTGCGTGCACGCGGGGAATACGACGTCGGCGTATCGCGCCGTATCGGTGAGGAATTGTTCGGACACGACGGTGAACAGATCGTTCCGTACGAGTCCGCGCCGAATGAGGCCTGCGTCGGGTGCCGTGGCGAGGGGATTGCCGTTCCAGACGAACAACGCGTGCACCGCGGGGGACAGGTCGGGATTGGTCAGGTTGTCGCCGAGTCGGTTCATGCTCAGAGCGCGGCGCGGGCCGCGCTCGAGGGATGGCACGTCGAACACCGAGTCTTCGACGACGTCGGAGAACCACGAGCCGGTGCTGCGCGCGTAACCGCCGCCGCGCTCGCGCCAGGATCCGACGATCGCGGGCAACAGTGACAGCGTGCGAAAGAACTGCCCGCCGTGAAGGCGATGCTCGGCTCCGATGAGCGTACGGATCATCGCCGGTCGCACGGTGGCGTAGTCGCGCGCAAGCTTTCGGATGCGCTCCGCAGCGATGCCCGTGTGCTGCGCCGCCCATTCGGGTGTGAGTTGCTCCACGTGGCGTTCGAGTTCGTCCGCCCCGGTCGTGTACCGCTGCAGGTAGTCGCGATCGGCGAGACCCTCGGCAAAGATGACGTGCATCATCGCGAGCATGAGCGCAACGTCGGTGCCCGGCGCGATGTGGAAGAAATCGTCGGCAGCATCGGCGGTGATGGTGCGCACGGGATCGATCACGACGACTTTTGCGCCGTTGGTGCGCGCCTTGTCGATGAACGGCCAGAGGTGACGGTTCGTCAGTCGGGTGTTCGTGCCCCACAGCAGAACCATCTTCGAGTGTTCGACGTCGAGGGGATCGCTCACCAACGGCGAGCCCAGCGCCGACGCGGTGGCGTTGCGCGCGGTTGCGCCGCACAACGAATCGACCGAGCGGCTGGCGCCGATGCGGGCGAAGAACCGTCGGTCGAGCGACGACATCATGATCGTGCTCTGTGTGCCCGCGCTGCTCCACGGAAGGACTGATTCGCCGCCGTGGGTCTCGACGACGGCCGTCACGCGGGATGCGACCAGCGCGAGAGCTTCGTCCCAGCTCACTACGCGGAATTCGCCGGATCCCTTCGAGCCCGTGCGAACCAGCGGGGTGAGAATGCGCTCGGGGTGGTACACGCGGTCGAGGAATCGATTCACCTTCGGGCACAGCTCGCCCTGCGAGTAGGGGTGATCCGGGTTGCCGCGCAATTGAGTGGCAACTCCTGCTTCATTCACCGACACCTGCCACCCGCACGAATCCGGGCAGTCGTGGTGACACGTGCCGAGAACGATGCGTGTTGCCCGAGCTGGCGCCGCAACGGGGGCCGAAGCGGAGTTGGCGGTCACCGTTCCAGTCTGGCAGTTGCCCGCGCGGCGGTCGGTGGCAGGTACCCGTGCGGCGGTACTCTTCGTGCATGACTGTGCCCGTTCGTCGCACTCTCGGTCGCACCGACCTGCAGGTGTCGCCGCTGTGCCTCGGTGGAAACGTGTTCGGATGGACGGCCGATGCGCGGGCGAGCGAGGGTGTGCTCGATGCGTACGTTGCGGGCGGGGGAAACTTCATCGATACCGCCGACTACTACCCGGCGTGGGTGCCCGGCAACGTGGGCGGTGAGTCGGAGACGATCATCGGTGACTGGATGCGCAAGCGCGGCAACCGCGATTCGCTCGTGATTGCGACGAAGGTGGCGATGCTCGATGGCGTGAAGGGCCTGTCGGCGAAGAGCATTCGCACCGGGTGCGAAAACTCGCTGCGACGCCTCGGTGTCGACACGATCGATCTGTACTACGCGCACCAGGACGACCCGACGGTTCCGATGGAAGAGACTCTCGGTGCATTCGACGCCCTCGTGCGCGAGGGCAAGGTGCGCCACCTGGGGGCGTCGAACTTCAGTACCGAGCGACTCACCCAGGCTCTCGAATTGAGTGCGCGGGGTGGCCTGGCTGCATATGCGGTGTTGCAGAATCACTACAACCTCGTCCATCGCGGCGATTACGAAGGACCGCTGCGCGACGTCGTTGCGGCGCACGGGATGGTGAGCGTTCCCTATTTCTCGCTGGCCAAGGGATTCCTCACCGGCAAGTACCGCGACGGTGTGGCGGTCGAGAGCGTGCGAGCCCAGGGCGCTTCGGCCCACCTCGACGACCGTGGACGCCGGGTACTTGCCGTGCTCGACGACGTTGCCGCCCGGCACCGTGCAACGGTCGCGGCGATCGCACTCGCATGGTTGGCGGCGCAACCGACCGTCGCGGCACCGATCGCGAGTGCACGCACGGTCGAACAGTTGCGCGACATCGTCGACTTTCCGCAGGTCACCCTGGGAAGCGACGACATTGAAGCGCTCAGCAACGCGTCACGCTGACGGGCGTCACCCGCCCCACGCAACTGAGCGTCGTTGGTCGTTCAGTCGAGGTCGGCGAGCAAACTGCTCGCACCGATGCGAAACAGACGTTTGTCGCACGCCTCGATTCCGCGCAGCTCGGCGGCGAGGTCGAGGTATGACTCGGCCTGTGCCCGCGTGCGGATTCCGCCCGACACCTTGACGCCGACGTCCCGCGAGGCGGCATGCGCCACCGAGAGCAGCACCCGAGCCGACTCGAGCGTCGCGCCGCGATCGATCTTGCCGGTGCTCGTCTTCAAAAAATCCGCGCCGGCGTCCATGGCCAGTCGTGCGGCTTTCTCGACGAGTCCGTGTTCTTCGAGGGCCCCGGTTTCGAGGATCGCCTTCGTGAGTGCACCCGCACGCCGTGTGAACGTGGCGACTGCGGCGATAACCGCCACAGTCGTTGACGTCGTTCCGGCGACGAGATCCCGCCACGGAACGACGACATCGATTTCCGTGGCTCCCGCCGCCAGCGCGTCGTTCGTCGGTCCGATGAGCGAGGCCGGACGGGCATCGCCGCCCGGGAAATTGAGCACGGTGGCCACCGCAATTCCGGAATCCTTCAGTCGAGACACCGCCTGTGCAACGAACTGCGGCCACACGCACACCGCCGCGACACCGTGGTGCTGGGCCGATGCGCACAGCGCATCGATGGCTTCGGGGGTGCAGTCGTCGGAGAGGTCGGTGAGATCGACGACCGACGCAATCTCTACCGACGACCAGCGGCTCGTCACAGCGGCCGGGCAACGGCGTCGAGGGCGACGTTCAGCATGTTGCGCACCGCCTCGTCGACGACGGGACGGTGCGGATTGAAACCGCTCATCGATTCGTCCTTGTGCGCGAGCGGGTTGCCGTCGGTGGCAAGAATCGCCCCGGCCTGGATTCCGTACAGATGGGCAATGATGAACAGGCCGGAACATTCCATTTCGACGGCCTTCACGCCTGCTCGCTGCCACATCTCGAGATCGCTGCCGAGGACACGGGCCGGGTAGAACATGTCGCTGGCGACGACGAGTCCCTCGTGCGCGGTGACGCCGCGCGCGGCTGCCGATTCTGCGAGTGCGGCAACGACGTGTCGGGTGGCCACCGCGGGAAAAGCGAGGGGTACGAGTCGGGGAGTGAGTCCCTCGTCGCGGACCGCACCGGTGGCGATGATGAGGCTGCCCTCGGGAATGTCGGGCTGCATGCCTCCGGCGGTTCCGGCGCGGATGATGCGTCGAACTCCGCTGCGGCACAACTCCTCGAAGCAGATTCCTGCACCCGCGGTGCCGACGCCATGCGACGCCACTCCCACTCGCTCGCCTTTCCACGAGCCGGCGAACGTGACGTATTCGCGATTTCGGGCCAGCTCGGTCGCTCCGTCGAGCAGCCCAGCTGTGCGTTCGGCGCGTGCCGGATCGCCGACGACGAGCATCCGGGCGGGTACGTCGCCCGAGCGGGTCTTCAGGTGCGGCATCACCGCGTCGGGATTGACGTGCGTCGCGTCCATGGTCGTACCCGAAGTTACTACTCTTCGATCGTGCTGTGCGGTGCCGTCATGCCGACGACAACGATCGGCACGGATGTCGGAGCGTTGCGCGCGTTCATCGAAGGCGTCGAGAATCTGGGATTCGAGCATGTCATCACCTACGACCACGTTCTGGGCGGTCCGCACGAGGATCGACGCGCTCCGCTCACAGGTCCGTACACCGAGAAGGATGACTTTCACGAGCCGTTCACTTTTTTCGCCTGGACTGCCGCGCTCACGACCCGACTGCGTTTGTTCCCCTCCGTCATCGTTGCACCGCAGCGCCAGACGGCACTCATGGCGAAACAGGCCGTCGAGTTGCACAATTTGTCGGGAGGCAGACTGCGACTCGGTATCGGCGTCGGATGGAACTGGGTCGAGTTCGATGCCTTGAACGCCGAATTCGAAGGCCGCGGCAAGGTCGTCGAGGAGCAGGTGGCGGTGATGCGCGAGTTGTGGTCACGGCCGCTCGTGACGTTCAGCGGAGAGTTTCACAACATCGACCGCGCAGGTCTCGCACCGTTGCCGCTTGCGCCGATCCCGGTGTGGTTCGGTGGGTACACCGAGGCGTCCTTCCGGCGTTCGGCGGCGTTGGGTGACGGGCACGTGTTCGGACATCTCACGGCGTCGGCGGTCGCAGGTGCGCGGCGCATTGCATCTCATGCGGATGCACTCGAGCGCCCCGGTATCGGGTTGCATGCGATCACGGATTACTCTCGCCCACGCGACGAATGGATCACCGCACTTCGTGAATGGCGTGAAGTGGGCGGTACGCACGTGGCGATCCGTACGATGCCGACGCGCAACGTGGCCGACTCGGGATGTCGGACCGTCGACGATCACCTACGCGCGTTCGCCGCGTGGCGCGATGCCGTCGTTGATGCAGGGCTGTGGTCGCCGGCCCCGTCCGAGCCGGCGTGGCCCTAGGAGCGCTCGTCCGGTAGCCGGCGCGGCCACCAATGCCACTCAGTGCCTTGAAAACCGTCGACCATGCTGATGTCGACGCGCCGACGTGAGATGAACCACGTGCCGTCGACGCGGACGAACTCGTCGCCGTATCGCAGAGCGAGAAGATCCCTCTCGCCGTTCCATCGCTCGTGCCACGTGAACATCGCCGACAGGCCGGTAGCGCGTGACCCGTTGACCACGACCGTCTGTTGTCCGAGTTGGTGGTGCGTGCGACGAAATGCGGCTTGGCCGATGCGAATTCGTTCGGCGATGGCGTCTCTGCCGACGATCGGGCCGCCACGTCCCGGGCCGTAATCCGCATGTGCGTCGACGGCGAAGCATTCGGCAACGGCATCGATGTCGTAGGCGTCGAGCCGGTCGCAGTAGCGGGCGAGCAGGTCGTGAATTGCCCACCGCTCGTCCGACGACACCATGAGTGCACAAAGTAGCCGACAGTCGTCATTCAGCACCCGGCTGCTAATTTTTACTTTTGTGAGCCGCTCGTTCATCAACGTGACGACGATCGGTGATCTTGTAGCCCGCGCGGCGCGCACCTGGACGCACGAGGCCCTCGTCACCCCGGGATTCTCGTGGACGTACCAACAGCTCGACGCGCGAGTGAACGAGTGGTCGCGGGCACTCATGGCGCTCGGCGTACGCCAGCGCGACAAGGTGGGCATCCTCCTCACGCAGGATGCGGAGTACTTCGCGGTCAAACTTGCCGCTGCCCGTATCGGTGCGGTTGCGGTGCCGATCAACGCAAGGTTCAAGGGCCGCGAGTTCGGTCACGTCGTTCGCTCGAGCGACATGAAGGTGCTGCTCGTGACCGGCGGAGTGCGAGGTGCGACGAACTACGTCGATCTGGCCCGCGAAGTGCTGCCCGAACTCGCCGAGCAGACCTCGACGAGCCTCGACCTTCGGTCCGCTCCGCATCTGCGCCACATCGTCGTGCTCGGAACGAACGAGGGAATGCCGTTCACGTCGGCTGACGAGTTCTGGAAGGGCATCGAGCATGTGTCCGACGACGAGGTCTTCGAGCAGAGCCGCAAGGTGTCGGTGCGGGACATCGCAGTGATCATGTACACCTCGGGAACGACGTCCAGTCCCAAGGGGGCGATGCTCAGCCACGAGGCGCTCACCCGTGCGGCTTTTTCGGTCGGCGGACCGCGTCAGTACCTCACCCACGACGACGTGGTGTGGTCGCCGCTTCCGATGTTCCACATCGGCGGTACGAACTTCCTTCTCTGTTCGCTGACGTACGGTGCGAAGCACGTGCACGTGGGGGAGTTTTCACCCGACGTTGCCATCGCGCAGCTGAACGAGCACGACGTCACGGTGGCGTTGCCCGCGTTCGATCTCATCTGGATGGATATTTTGCGCCGCCCTGATTGCGACCCGACGGCGTGGAAGCGGATGCGAATGGTGATGATCGCCGTGGGGCCGCCCGCCCGCATGATGGAGATGCAGAATATGGTTCCGCAGGCTTATCTCGTGTCGTGCTTCGGTGCAACCGAGTGCTGCGGGTTCTTCACCTACGGTGACATCAACGATCCCTCCGAGGTTCGTTGCGAACGCACCGGCCTACCGCTCGACGGTCTCGAATTGAAGATCGTCGACCCCGAAACGGGGGAGATCCTCGGACCGCATCAGGTGGGCGAGATTCAGTACCGCGGCTACACGCTGTTCTCGGGTTACTACAACGAACCCGGAATCACCGCCGAGTGCATCGATGGTGACGGCTGGTTCCATTCGGGTGATCTTGGCACCGTCGAT
Source organism: Ilumatobacteraceae bacterium (assembly GCA_049433365.1). GTDB lineage: Bacteria > Actinomycetota > Acidimicrobiia > Acidimicrobiales > Ilumatobacteraceae > F1-60-MAGs027. The sequence continues at coordinate 77,929 of JBMTET010000004.1, forward strand.
GAAAAGGGGCGCGTCAAGTTCGTGTCGCGGTTGAAGGACATGCTCAAGGTTGGTGGAGAAAACGTGGCTGCAGCCGAAATCGAGGATTTCCTGCAACTGCACCCCGAGGTGCTGACGGCGCAGGTCGTGTCGGCTCCCGATGCGCGGTACATGGAAGTTCCGTGCGCGTACGTCATCCGTCGTCCCGGAAGCTCGGTGACCGAGGGCGATCTCATCGACCATTGCCGCGGAAAGATTTCGACGTTCAAGGTGCCGAGGTACGTGCGTTTCGTCGACGAGTACCCGATGTCGGGAACCAAGGTGCGCAAGCACGAGTTGCGTGCGCGCATCGCCGCCGAGCTCGACGCCGCAGGAATCACTGAGGCTCCGAAGATTTCGTCCAGCTAGCGCCGCACTGACACGAGTCGCGCTACCGACCGCCCCGCTGTCGAGCCTCGTGCGGCCTATCGTCACACCATGACACGGGACATGGTGCCGGAGGATCGCTACGAGCGTGTTCTCGGCCTGCCTCAGGTGACGATCAGCGGAGTCGCGGTCATCATCGGTGCGGGAATCTTCGTGCTGCTCGGTCCCGCCACGCAGAAGGCCGGCGGTTTGGTGTGGCGCGTTGCGGTAGTTGCAATCACTCGGTGCGCGAAGGACGTGCCGATGCCGGGGAAACGACTCGTCGGTCGCGGGCGACGATCAG